>NZ_OZ032147.1:991759-1322345 GCF_964026435.1 Rickettsia endosymbiont of Gonocerus acuteangulatus | reverse complement strand
TTGGTAGAAAGTCCTTAAATGAGATTAAGGAAATACTTGCAAAATTTGGTTTGAGATTTGGTATGGATGTGCCAGATTGGCCACCAGAAAATATACATGAATTATCTAAACGTTACGAAGATTCTTATAATTAAGGACAATAGAGATGCGACATAAAATTAAAGGTAGAAAATTAAATGTAACAAGTAGTCATAGGAAAGCAATGCTTGCTAATATGGCAGTATCACTTGTTACTCATGAGCAAATAAAAACTACTTTGCCAAAAGCTAAAGAATTAAGACCTTATATCGAAGTTTTAGTTACTAAAGCTAAGGATAATAACTTAGCAGCAAGAAGAAATATTCTATCAAAAATAAAAGATAAAAAAGCAATTGAAAAGCTTATAAATGTTTTAGGTGCTAGATACAAAGATAGACCAGGTGGATATACTAGAATAGTAAAAGCCGGATTTCGCTATGGTGATTTAGCTCCAATCGCATATATTGAATTTGTAGATAGAGATATTAATGCTAAAGGAAATATACCTCAAGATAATAGCAAAGAAGATGTTAAAAGTAATAAAGGGACTAAATAATGGCTAATCATTCTTCAGCAAAGAAAGCTGCAAGACAAACAGTAAAAAAAACTTTAGTTAATAAAAGAAGAGCTAGTGCAATAAAAACTTTTGTGAAAAAAGTTTTACATGAAATTAACCAAGGTAATAAAGAAAAAGCTAATTCAGCTTTAGTAATTGCACAATCTAAGATAATGCAAGGTGTGAAAAAAAATATAATTAAGTTAAATACTGCATCAAGAAAAATCAGTAAATTATCAAAAAAAATAAAAACTATGAACTAATTTAAATCATAAAAATAATTATATTATTTATAATTATATTATTTTTTAATTCTAGTTTTTATTTAATAAATTTATTCTTCATTGTATTTTATCTAATTAACTTTAAGTTAATAATATAGGGCGATTAGCTCAGTTGGTAGAGCATCTCGTTTACACCGAGAGGGTCGGCAGTTCGAGTCTGTCATTGCCCACCATATTATAATCAGCTTTTTAACTCATCCTTATCTTATATATATTTTTATATGTTAGCTTTATGCTGGTTTTCCCTTAATAAAATGGAAAAACTATGAATAAAATAGTTACTCCTTTTTCTTTGTAAACGTCTTCTAATGATACAATTTTTTACGATATAGTAGGGAATTTTATACTACCTGAATGGAAAAATTTTAAGTAAAACCGCAAGGTGAATTTTATCATTTGTGGTTTCACGAATGTGAAAATGCAAGGACTAAGTAGAACAAAACCTATAAATTTTCTGCCCAAATTTCATTGGGGGTTTTATAACCAAAAATCTTTCTTGGCATGTTATTTAAAATCTCAGCAACATTGTCAAGACCTCTTTGTGTAACGGTAGTAATATCTGTATTTTTAGGTAAAATTCTATGAATCATAGAATTCATTTTTTCCACTAATGCTTTTTGTCTAGGGCGGTATGGATCACAAAAGAAAGTTTGAAACCCAGATAGTCTATAGGCAACATGCCCCACAAACTCTTTGTCATTATCCATAGTAATAGTCTTTCTCACACTATTTGGAAGAGTTTTTATCTTTCTTAAAAAACCATTGGTAACTGTTGTAGCTCTCTTGGAGTTATTCAGCACTAAAATAATCTTTTGACTCCAAAACTTACGCTATGAGTAAAAAAGTGATAAATTATTGTAAAAATAATTAAACATGTCAAAGAGGATAAAGTTGCAAGCAATACCAATTAATAGGACAAATTATTGTCAATTTTTAATAGTTAGCCAAAAGAATTATAGTTTAACCTACTACGCTGAACATGCAAAGAAATGTAGTCATGATGTTATTAATAGATTTTTAAGGAATGAAAAATATACACCTTCTTTGTTATGGGAACACATCAAGAATGATGTTATTTTTTCATCTAATGGATATACAATATTTGATGATACGGTTTTAAATAAAAGGAATACGAAGCAAATAGAAATTGCAAGATCGCAGTACAGTGGAGCTATAGGTAGAGTTACTAAAGGTATAGGAGTAGTGAGTCTGGTATATTATAACCCTGATATTAATAAGTTTTGGGTAATAGATTATCGAATTTTTGCACCTGATCATGATGGAGCAACAAAACTAGAACACCTATTAAACATGTTAAATAATGCTGTTTATAGCAAGAAGATTCCTTTTCAAACAGTACTTTTTGACACATGGTATTCTACACACAAAATTATGCAACATGTTGACTCTCTGGGGAAATATTATTATGCCCCTATTAAAGCCAATAGAAACGTTAGTAAAACACACGATTCTAAACCTTATAAAGCTGTAAAAGAGTTGACATTTTCAGATGAAGAGATCAGGCATGGAGTAGAGATTCATATAAAAGGCTTTGCTAAAAATAAGCATGTTAATTTGTTTAAATTTACTGTTTCTACCAACAGAGTTGAGTATGTTGTTACCAATAACAAAACTCACAAATCTTCTAAAGCTGCACAAGATGAGTGTGGCTTTCGATGGGTAATTGAGAGCATGCACAGAGAAATTAAGCAACTTACTGGGATAGAACGTTGTCAATGCAGGAAACAGCGTATTCAACGTAATCATATTAGTTGGGCATTTTTAGTTTGGGCATTTCTCAAAAGGACTGCAAATACAATCGGTAAAACGGTTTACCAAATAAAGTTAGGGCTTTTAGATGACTATATGCAACAACAGCTGCGTTCTCCATCTTTACGATATTTAGAAACCAAACATAGCGTAAGTTTTGACTCTTTTTATCCACCAGTGCACCAATATTCATACTTTGATTACCTTTATGAAATGTAAGATCTGCCTCAAAATTCCCTACTTCTACCTTTTTCGTAGCTATTGCATCACGCTGATGTATTGAGATCCTTTGTGGTATAATGATCCTTTGACGCCTCTTCCCTCTTTCTTGCCTTTTATATCTTTTAGAAGGTAAATAGCTATATAACTTTAATTTAGCTGCTACTGCAGAAGTGTAAACAAATCTATATATACTTTCTGTACTGATACACAAAGCTGTATTTTTGTCTAGTTTTAACTTTCCGGCTATAGCATCCGGCGACCATTTCTTGCGAATCATAGCATTTTTAATATAATCTAACAACATAGGGTTCTTTTCTATTTTTAATAACTCTTGCTGATACATCCTGTTTTCATATTTTTCCTGAGCAACACAAGGCATATACTTATCTTTTACCTTATTTCTTTTTAGCTCCATACTAATAGTGCTTTTAGACCTCGTAAGATGTTGTGCTATCTTATTAATACTGACTCCTAGGTCATACATTCTTTTTATCTCATATCTCTCTTCTCGAGATAAGTGTCTATATTTTCTGTTCATCATTACCTATTTAAAATCTTATTATTTTAAATAGGTTCTGTTCTACTTACTTATAGTATTTTCAATATATAAGTTTTAATGTCATTGTAAGTGAGCTTAAAACTTAAGTAGAGTGTAGAAATCTCATAAAGCAAACTCCTGAGATTGTACACGTACAAAACTTACAGTTTCTACGGCATTGTTGCGGGGATCCAACATAAAGCAAGACAAAGCGAGCTTTTAGTTTTAAAAACTATTGTATTGTACTTTTTAATTACTGGATCCCGTGGACAAGCCTATAGTATAGCTTAATGCGATAAGATAGTGATTTTTTAAGAGCATAGTAAACAGCATCAAAAAAGTGCTCAAAATTAGAAATAGTTTTTCTTATTTCATTCTTGATTTTAAACCAGTAATGCTCAATAGGATTTAAGTCAGGAGAGTAAGTTGGTAAAAATAAAATACTGCAACCAACAGATTCAATTAACGTTTTCACTTTTGTACTTTTATGAAAATTAATATTATCCATTACTACTATCTGACCAGCCTTTAATTCCTTGATCAATATCTCTTGTACATAAGTTTCAAAAATGTCCTTATTACATGTCCCATCAAATATTATTGGGGCAATAATATCTTTGACACACAGCCCAGCAATCATACTAATCCGTGATTTATGTTGATAGACCTTTTCACCATAACATCTTTGACCGATAATGCTCCACCCGTGTTCTCTACAGCTATTATCTTCTATCCCAGACTCATCGATAAATACTAAATCTTGTTTATCTATAGTTTTTAGTTTCAATATAAACTCATTCCTTAGACCAATATCCCTTTTGGGATGAAGAAAAGTTTTTTTTATAACTATAACCTAATTTATTAAGCAATCTTGATATCGTACTTGCAGATACTTTTTGACTCCAGTTATTACTAGCTCCATGGTGGTTTTATCAAAATTTAATTCTATAAATTTTTTAAATCCCTCTATGTCTCTTATTATTCTACGATATCCTGTATGATAACCACTTTTTGCTTTGACATCCCCAGTTTGTTTCTTTAATTTTTTCCACTCTATTATAGTCTTCCTACTAATAGAGTATATCTCTGAAGTCTCTTTTATTGTTTTACCATCTGTTAAACTTTTTATTACTCGTATTCTTAAATCGTATGAATATGCCTTTGCCATAAGTTTTTCATTTAGTATAATCCAACTCATACTATAAGTCACTACCTTATCGCATTAAGCTATACCGGACAGTTTTTATTCTATGTCATTCCCGCTTTAAGGCTTGCTTGCGTAGATCGAGAGTCGTCTGAACTACGCGAATGAAATGAGCGTGGCAATCCAGAAAAAATAATAAAAAATGCTATAAATTAGCATTTTTTAACTGGATTACTTCGTCAATTACTTCGTAATTTCCTCGCAATGACGGAAAAACTGATTCACGCAACAATGCCTACTCGCAATAACGTTTTATAGCATCAAAAAATTCAATGCGTAAAGATATCAATTTCATCCCAGCCAACTAAGTCTAAATTGGCTCTGGTTGGTAGAAATTTAAAGATATCTTGAGCAAGCTTAAATCTATTTTCTTTAACTAACATTTCTATTAAATGCTCTCTTAGCCTATGCAAATAAAGCACATCTTTAGCAGCATATTCTTGTTGGTCAGAAGATAGATTATCAGCACCCCAATAAGAAGATTGTTGTTGTTTGGAAATATTTACTCCTAACAATTCTCTACATATATCCTTAAGCCCATGGCTTTCAGTATAAGTTCTAACTAGCTTTGAAGATATTTTAGTACAAAAGATATTCTCTAAATCGATACCCAAATATTTTTTTATCGCTGCTAAATCAAATCTTGCAAAATGAAATATCTTGCAACGTTCTTTATCACTTAATAAATTTTTTAGGTTAGGAGCATTATAGTTTTGATCTAGAAAATGCACAAGGTGAGCATCACCATTTCCGTTACTAAACTGTAATAGACAAAGTTTATCTCTATGCAAATTTAATCCCATCGTTTCGGTATCTATTGCTAAATCACCTTCTAGATTAAAATCATCTGGTAAATCATTTTGGTAAAGTGTAATAGTCATAATATATTCTTTGGTTAAATTTTAGGTTTTGTGACAGAGCCTATGGTTTGCTATTGGTATTGAATACTTGTTCGTTTGGAGCTGCTATACCTAAAACTTTGCGTGCTTGCTCATCTAGCATATCTTTATCTAATGATTCGGTTCTAAGTAGTTTAACGTTATGTTCAAGCTCTACTCGTTCAGCTCGTAATAATTTCAATTCATCATAGGCTTTTTCAAGCTGTCTATTTACTTTTAAATATGCAATAACTCCTTTATTGCCGTAAATACAGTGAAAAACAAAATATCCAAGTAGTAATGCTAGAAAGATATTTAAAATTATTTTTTTCGTATGATTATTAGAAATTATTAAATTAAGAATACTCATAAATATAATCTATTTATAATAAACAATACTGGAATAGTTAAAATTATACTGTCAAATCTATCTAACACTCCCCCATGACCAGGTATAATATCGCCGCTATCCTTAATATTAAACTTTCGTTTAAAATACGAAATAAATAAATCACTTAACTGAGCTATTAAAGCTAGCGTGCAACTAATTATAAACAAATAAATCCTATTTGAGGAATAGTAATTTTCAATGTAAAAACTTGGTATAAAACTAATTAAGATTGCAACTAAGCCTGCAGATAATATTCCTGTAATTAAGCCGCTCCAAGTTTTTTTAGGGCTAATTTTTGGAGCAAGTTTTGCACCACCAAAGGTTTTACCACCAATCATTGCAAATGTATCTACCGACCAAATTATGCAAAAATAAAGCATAATAAGCCAGTTATTTATAGGATTGCTACTTAAGGATATTAACAAGCTTATGGGAATTGGGATAATAATTAACCCTATTATTAGATACATAGTAGAAGAATAGGTCATATCATACCACTCGCTAAGCATACCTATAGCTACTAATATCATTAAAACATAGAATAAAGGTTTAAGCCATAATATGGCTACCACAAACGATGGTACTAATACTATACCGGACAGTATTCTTAAATATAAATTTGATTTTTGTTTATCTTTTGCCAAATGTTCTTTTCCTTTTTGAATAATCATCTATAGCGTTTATTATGTCTTCTTTATTAAAATCAGGCCAATATTTTTGAGAAAAATATAGCTCAGCATAAGCTGCTTGCCAAAGCAAGAAATTACTAATCCGAAAAACACCGCTAGGTCTTATTAATAAATCTACATCCGGCATTTCCGGATCATACAGTGCATTCTGTATATCGCTCTCAAGAATTTCTGTTTTACCACTTGCAATAATTTTAGTGCAAGCATCTGTTATTTCTTGACGACTACCATAGCTAAAAGCTATACAAAGAGTTAATTTGTTATTATCTTTTGTTAATTCTATAGCATTATTTATTTGTTTTTGCAATGAGTCGCTTAATAAATTAAGCCTACCTATTACTTTTATTTTAATGCCGTTTTTATGCAAATTATCTAGCTCTTTTTTTAAATAAATATTTAATAATCTTATTAAAAATGATATTTCTGTAGTTGAGCGTTGCCAGTTTTCGGAAGAGAAAGTATATAGCGTAACGTATGGGATTTTAAGGTTAATAAATTCCGGTAATAATTCATGTACTTTATCAGCTCCGGCTCTATGCCCCTCAGATTTAGGTAAGTTATGCGTAGCTGCCCAGCGTGCATTACCATCCATTATTATTGCTAAATGTTTTATATTAGTCATTATTAAATATATATTTTTGGTTCTTATCCATATAGTTTATGTGTCATTCCTGCGAAAGCAGGAATCCAGTCATAAAAAACATAAATATAATGAATTTTTAAAATTAAAAGCTCAATTTATTTCGCTTTAGCCTGGATTCCCGCCTACGCGGGAATGACATCGGAGCTATGCAACAACCTAGGGACAAGCCACAGGATTATACATTAATTATAAGTAGGAATTTCTACTCTAACCGACAGCCCACCTAAATCCTTGCTATCTTCTAAGTAAAGAAATCCGTTATGATCTTTTATTATCTCACGAGTAATAGCAAGTCCAAGACCTACATTACTTGAATTATCTAACTGTCTTGCTTTATCCGATCTATAAAATGGCTTTAATACTAAAGGTTTTTCTGCGTTATCTATGCCGCTGCCATTATCTTCAATGATTATCGATAAGTTAGATGAGTTAGCATTTAACGAGATTCTAACTTTAGTACCATATTTTATAGCGTTACTGATTAAATTAGACAAGGCTCTTTCAAAAGAATGTGGTTTAATTCGAAGTTTTATTCCATCTAATTTAGTAGGGTTTATAAACTTTATATCTATATGTGACCATTTATTTAAAAAAGATTTAATCCAGGATAAAATAAAAACCTCTTTAAATTGTTCTGCACTTTCGCCTCTTGCAAAATCTAGATAGGAGTTTATCATTTGCTGCATAGTTAATATATCTTGCTTTAGTCCGTCAGTTTCTTCATTTTCGTCCATTAATTCAAGTTGTAATTTCATGCGTGTTAGAGGAGTTCTTAAATCATGAGAAATCATAGCAAGCATGGTAGTTCTTTTGGTAATTTGCTTTTCTATACGAGATTTCATCTTTAAAAAAACAAGCCCTGCTTTTCTTATTTCTAAGGCACCGGTAGGCTTAAAATTCTTACTTTTTAAGATACCTCGACCGAATTCATCCATGCTATCTGCAAGAGCAACTATTGATTTAATTTGATTTTTAGAGAAAATAATGGAGATGGAAAGTAATATAATAGTTAAAAATATAATCCATAGAACAAAGATATATACTGTTGGGTTAAGTAATAATTTGGCTGGAAAAGAAATATTTAATATCTCGTTATTTAGTTCTAATAATACTTGAATTCTGTTTTCCTTAGTTAAGTTAATTATATTTTTTTCATGAATTTTTGTATTTAAAATATTTTTAAATATAGTTAAGGGTTCGTTTAACTTAGGCTGTTTTGCTAATAGTTTCTTATTAGGCTCAAATTGATAAGATAAATTGAGATAATTTTCTGATAATTGTGTTATTTCTTTGGGATTGTCTTTATGCTCTTTAATTAAAGATTCTATTTCATTGATAATAATGGTGCTAGTATAATATGAAACATTATACCAATGACGATCATAAAACAAAAATATAGCAACTAGTTGTCCTATCAGAATCGGCATAATTATGATAAGCATAAATCTTAGGAATAAAGTCCTAGGTAATAATTTAGATATAAAGTGCATATCCCTCATTACGCACGGTTTTTAAATATTTCGGTTCTTTAGGATTATCTTCTAGCTTATTTCTTATTCTGGTAATTTGTACATCAATAGAACGTTCACTAAGACCTCCCATAATTTTTGAAAGCTCAAGGCGGCTAACAGAAGTACCAAGACGTTCTATAAATATCTCAAGTAACTTCTGCTCAGTAGAGCTAAGCGGAATTATCTGATCATTTTTAGTAAATTCTTTAGTATTATAATTATAAAAATTATTGCCAAATTTAGTTATATTTTTTTCTTTTTTGGGATTATTATAATTATTGATCAAGTTATTTATACGCAATAATAATTCTCGTGGTTCAAAAGGTTTAATAACATAATCTGATGCACCAGCTTCAAGACCTTTAACACGGTCATCAGCTTCCGATAAAGCAGTTAGCATTACTATAGGTATATTATTCCCGGCATCCCTAATGGTAGTGGCAAAATCAAGCCCTGTAACGCTTGGTAACATGACGTCTAAAATAATCAAGTCATAATTAGAAGTTTTTAATAAATCCTTTGCCTCTATAGCTGAGACAGCCGTCGATACTAAAAACTCATTTTTATTTAAAAATTGCTTTAAAAGTGCTAATATTCTGGTATCATCATCAACAATTAGGATATGTGCCTTATATTCTTGCATATATATTCGTTTAATTTGAAAAATTTTTTCCGTCATTGCGAGAAGCATAGCGACGAAGCAATCTTAGGAGTTTGCTTTATGAGATTGCCACGCTCCTTGCAGTCCCTCGCAATGACATAATTACTCTAGTACAAATAACAATTAATAACAATGACAAAAAATTCAGAAAATGATCTTTGGTATATTTGGATTAATGGTGAGTTAGTTCCTTATGAACTTGCTACAGTGCATGCTTTAACTCATAGTTTGCATTACTCAGGATCAGTATTTGAGGGTGAGCGGGCTTATAATGGGAAAGTTTTTAAACTTAAAGAACATACTGAAAGATTGATTAAATCAGCAGAAGCTTTAGGATTAAAAGTGCCTTATAGTGTGGAAGAAATTATAAAAGCTCATGAATTATTAATAGAGAAAAATAAGATTCAGGATGCATATATAAGACCGCTTGTTTGGTGTGGAAGTGAGTCTTTAAATATTATTAACCCTAAATTGTCGACTAATGTTTTGATTGCGGCTGTTCCCTCTATGCCACGAGCATTTGCTGCAGGATTTAATTTGTATGTAAGCAGATGGCGTAAAGCTGCACCTAATATGATGCCAGTGCAATCTAAATCCGCTGCTCATTATAACATGGCAATAACGAGTAAAAAAGAGGCGAAAGCTCTTGGTTATGATGATGCATTATTACTTGATTATGAGGGATATATTGCGGAATGTACTACAACAAATATTTTCTTTGTTAAAGATAATGTGCTATATACTCCAATTGCTGATAGATTTTTAGATGGAATAACAAGACAAACTATTATTGAAATTGCAAAAAATCTAGGATTGGAAGTAAAAGAAGAGCGTCTAAAATTAGAACAGATAGAAGATTTTACCAGCTGTTTTGCTACAGGTACGGCAATCGAGGTGCAGAATATTAATTCTATAGATATTGATAATAAGAAAGTTATTTTTAATGATCACAAAATTGCGAATGTTTTAAAAGAAGAGTATGGTAAAATTGTAAAGGAATGACATCGAAGCCACGGGATGACACAATAGGCTTGCAATGACGAAACAACACAAAAATGAAAAACAATGAATAATATATTTAAGGGTTTGATTACGGCAATAATAACGCCGTTTAAAGATAATAAACTGGATTTAGAATCGCTTGAAAAAATTTTGGAGCATCAAATAAAAGCCAAAGTAAATGCCGTAGTAATAGCAGGTTCAACAGGTGAGGGTAGTAGTTTAAACCTTGAAGAGTATAAATTATTATTGCAGACAACTAAGGATATTATAAATAAGCGTATTCCTGTAATTAGTGGATGTTCTTCAAATAATACCGCATATGCAATAGAGCTTGCGGCTGAATCTACAAAAATTGGAGTTGACGGCTTTATGATTAGCCCGCCGTCATATCTGAAGCCTACTCAAGTCGGGATCTATAAACATTTTGAAGCAATACATGAAGCTAGTAATTTGCCGATTATGTTATATTCAGTTCCGGGTAGAACTGGGGTTGACTTTACCGATGAAGTGATATTTAAACTCGCTAAATTACCTCGTGTTTTAGCTTTAAAAGATTGCGGAGTAGATTTAGAGCGTCCACTACGTATTAGGGCAGTAGTTAAAGAAGAATTTAACCTTTTAACCGGCAATGATGATGTAGCGTTAGCTTTTAATGCTCAAGGTGGAATAGGGTGGGTGTCAGTAGCTTCTAACGTTGCACCTAAATTATGCAAAGAGCTTCAAGAGAAATGGTATAACAATGATGTTAAAGGAGCTTTAGAGATTCATCAAAAATTATTACCTTTATATAAAGCATTATTTGTAGAATCAAACCCAATTCCAGTTAAGTATGCTATGCATTATTTAGAATTCTGCACAAATGAAATTCGTTTGCCTTTAACTGAAGCAGCAGATACAACTAAAAAACAAATTGAGGAAATTATAATATCCTTATCTATAAAAGTATGATGGAATATAAGAAAATTATTGCACAAAATAAAAAAGCTCTCTTTAATTATTTTGTTGAAGAAAGATTAGAAGCGGGTATTGTGCTTACAGGTAGTGAAGTTCAATCGCTTCGTCAAGGTAAGGCGTCAATTGAAGAAAGTCATGCAGCTGATACGGGAAATGAGGTATTTTTGTATAATTGCCATATTGCAGAATATGAAAAAGCAAATAGGTTCAATCATTCTACCAGAAGACCACGTAAATTATTATTGCATAAGAAAGAAATAAATAAAATTATCGGTAAAACTAAAATAAAAGGTTATACTCTAGTTGCCTTGTCTATGTATTTTAACAAAAAAAATAAGATAAAAATTGAGCTTGGCATCGCTAAAGGTAAAAAATTACACGATAAAAGAGAATCGATTAAAGAAAAAGATTGGAAGAGAGATCAGAGTAGATTGATCAGACAGAAGTAAAGGATAAGGTATGGTTGTCGCCCCGTGATTTATTCACGGGGTCCAGGAAAAAATATGTAATATTTTTTATTGTTTTTCTGGTTTCCGTGGTCAAACCACGAGATGACACAGTAGGAGTTGCATCTCCTCGCAATGACATACCTTAGCCCGAAACAAAATAAAATTAATTTTAAAGGTTATTTATGCAGCATATTATTGGAAAGATATTAGTTATATTTGTAGTAGTTATAGGAGTTTTATTTATTTTTAAGACTATAAAAACTTCTTCTACAAAACCTGTTTCCATAGAAGTTAAACAAAATGAAGGACCGAAACAATGTGAAGAAGAAAGAGTTAAGAAGATTATAGAAGAATATTTACTTAATACTCCTGAAATAATAATACAATCAATAGAAAATCTACAAAAGCGTAAAGTACAAGAAAGTGAAACCAAAGTTAATAGCTATATTAAGGATAACAAATTAGATATCGAAAATAGCCAAAATTTCCCTGTCATAGGTAATAAAGACGGTGATATAACTATAGTTGCTTTTTATGATTATTCTTGTTCCTACTGTAAAAAAGGTGATGTTTCTTTAAATGAGTTATTACAAAATGATCCAGAGGTGAAAATTTTGTTAAGACCATTACCTATCCTTGGTGATGCCTCTGATTATTTAGCAAAAATAGCTTTAGCAGTTTATAAAATTAACCCTAGCAAATTTAAAGCTGTTCATAGTGAGTTAATGAAGGCAAGAAATGTTTCTAAAGAAACTGTCGAAGAATTATTAGCTAAAAATGACTTAAATATTACGGAAGTTGAAGAGATAGCTGATAGTTCTGATATAAGAGATTTAATCGCTCAAAATATGCAGATAGCTAGAAATCTTAAAATTCAGGGTGTACCTGCATATGTAATTAATGCTAGGTTAATCCCAGGATCAGTAGATTTCCCTCAATTATTAAGCATAGTCAAAGAAATTAGAGATAGTAAGGATTCATAATTAAGCCTTGTGGGTCAAAGTCGTCATTGCGAGGAGATGCAAATATAATTTTCTCGCTATGACGGAAAAGCTGATCCACTTTTATTAATATTATAGTCAATTTTCAAATTAAACTTCGTCTACCAACTTTTCATTTAATAGCAGTATATACTTGACAATATGCTTTTAGATTGTTAATATCCTTTTACATATATTAAAGCTTTATAAAGCTAACAAATAAAATTAATTCTTCAAGCCACAAGAATAAATCTAAAAATCTAGTTTGATTCCTAATTTAAAACAAACGTAATATTTCCTCTACATTTAAGGAATTAAATTTTTCATTCATGTCAACTATAATCTATTATAATAAAAATAATGAGTATAACTAATAAAGAATCCCCAGAACAACTAAATAACCCTGAATTTAATAATCATTATGCAGAAAACGGCAATATAATTAATTTAAAAGAATTAAAACGTAAATTGCCTGAAGAATTACAAGCTCAAGCAGAAGAGCTAAAAATTGAAAATGTTAGTTCTTTGCGTAAACAAGAATTAGTTTTTGCAATTTTAAAGAAATCTGTAGAGCAGGGTGGTTCAATAGTAGGTGAGGGGGTACTTGAAGTTTTGCCTGACGGGTTTGGTTTTTTGCGTTCTCCAGAAGTAAATTATTTAGCAGGACCTGATGATATTTATATTTCTCCAAGCCAGATTCGTCGCTTTGGTCTTCGTACTGGTGATACTGTGGAAGGACGAATAAGAGCTCCGAAAGAAGGTGAGCGTTATTTTGCTCTACTTAAGGTAAATAAAGTAAATTTTGAAGATCCCTCTAAGGCTTATCACCGCGTCAATTTTGATAATTTAACTCCTTTATATCCCGATGAAAAACTAGGCTTAGAGCTTGAAGATAACAGTAAAGATTTTAGTACACGTGTTATTGAGCTAGTCGCACCAATGGGTAAAGGTCAGCGTGCTTTAATAGTTGCACCTCCTCGTACTGGTAAAACTGTATTATTACAAAATATTGCACATGCTATTACCACCAATAATCCGGAAGTATTTTTAATTGTGTTGTTAATAGATGAGAGACCTGAAGAGGTAACGGATATGCAACGTTCCGTGCGTGGTGAGGTTGTTAGCTCTACTTTCGATGAGCCAGCAAGTAGACACGTACAGCTTGCGGAAATGGTCATTGAAAAAGCAAAGCGTTTAGTAGAACATAAAAAAGACGTAGTGATTTTAGTTGATGCTATTACCCGTCTTGCTCGTGCTTATAATACTGTAGTGCCATCATCAGGTAAGGTATTAACTGGGGGTGTTGATGCTAACGCACTTCAGCGTCCGAAAAGATTTTTTGGTGCTGCAAGAAATATTGAGAATGGCGGTTCACTCACCATAATCGGTACGGCTCTAATTGAAACAGGTTCACGTATGGATGAGGTGATTTTCGAAGAGTTCAAAGGTACAGGTAACTCTGAGATAGTGTTAGATCGTAAGATTGCTGATAAACGTATTTATCCGGCAATTGATATAAATAGATCAGGAACTAGAAAAGAAGATTTATTAGTTGATAAAATAGTGCTAAATAAAATGTGGGTTCTTCGCCGCATCATTGACCCAATGGGTAGCAGTGAAGCAATAGAATTCTTGCTTAAAAAGTTAGAACATACTAAAACTAATAGTGAGTTTTTTGAGATGATGAAAAGCCCAGCAGAACGTAAGTAAGTATACTCGATGAACTTGAAAAATTGGCTGCGTCGTCTTATAAGTTCTGTGGTCCTCACGTATTAAGTATACGCTGCGGTCCGAGGGCTTAGACTCCTTGCTCTTTTCCAAGTTAATCTTCGTATACAACGTTTATTTAGAGTATAGGTTATTGCGAGGAGCGAAGCAATGACGAAAAACTAAAAAACATATTGCAAAATGAATATAACACCTGATTATTTAATTGAAAGAAAACAAATAAAAGCTCGTTTATTAGTTTGGAAGTTAAGAGCAATTATTTTAATTGGTGTTTCATTCTTCCTAATTTGTAAAGATTTTGCTCCAACGGAAGTTTTAGCTAATAATGATTATATAGCTTCAGTATTAATTGACGGCATAATACTTGAAGATGAGAAGCGTGATAAAAAGCTTAAGAAAATCGTTGATGATTCTCATATTAAAGCCTTAATAGTTAATGTAAATTCCCCTGGTGGTACAGTAGTAGGATCAGAAAAAATTTATAATATTCTACTTAAAATATCAGAAAAAAAGCCGGTAGTTATAGTTATGGGAACGATGGCAGCAAGTGGTGGTTATTTAATTTCTCTTGCTGGTGATTACATCATTAGCCATAACGGAACTATTACAGGTTCAATTGGGGTAATATTGCAGACTGCTGAGGTAACTGACCTTGCACAAAAGCTTGGTATTACTTTCCTTAATTTTAAATCAGGTGAGCTTAAGGCTGCTCCAAACCCTACTGAAAAACTAACTGAAAATGTAAGAGTAGCGGTTATGGAAAATATTGAAGATACTTACAATTTTTTCATTGAACTCGTTGCTGAAAGACGTAAAATTCCTATAGATGAAGTTAAAAAACTCGCTGATGGCAGAATATATTCAGGTCGCCAAGCTGTAAAATTAAAGCTAGTAGATAATATAGGTAATGAGGATACAGCCTTAAAATGGCTACAAGATGAGAAAAAAATCGATGCTAAATTAACAATTAAAGACTATCAGCTAAAACCAAAACCTAAATTAGTGGAAATGATGCTTGAAGATTTCGACAGTTTAGTCCCTAGTTTTTTCAAAAATAGTTTTAATGGAATTAAGGCAATTTCTAATCATGGCTACTAAAATTGATTTGATAAATAAAATACATAAGCAGCTTGATTATCTTGCTAAAGAAGATGTTAGTGATTCTGTGAATTTAATCCTTAATTATTTAAGCAATTTTCTTAAAGAACAAAACCGTATCGAAATCAGAAACTTCGGTAACTTTTCTATCCGCACACGAAAATTCCCAGAAAGTGATAAATTTTATAATACTATTTATTACCGAATGCCTAAAAATTTCCTTAAAGACTAAAGTTATTACTTTACAAAGATTAAGATATATACAAATTGTGAAGTGGTCTAAATATAGTTTCTCAGAAAAACTTAAAATAATAAAAAGTAAAATAACGCATAATAATATCATATGCGTAGCTCTTCATACTTATGATTTAGAGCTTTTTGAAAAAATATTAATAACGGAAAAAATTAAAGATATTAATACGATGTTCCTTGTTCATTATGGATTATGTGAAGGCGATAAATATTATATTTTTTTACAAAAAATATATAATTACTTAAATGAAAATGATGTTATTTTAGATAAAGAAAAAGAACAATTATTAGACTATGTATTAAAATATATAGAAATATTTGATCCTTTAAAATTTACCAAAAATGAACAATTACAACCTTGTTATAACGATGAAGACACGTTAGAGTATTACGATCGTACTTCTAAAAATTTAAGTGTAAATAATACAAATCCTACTAATCAAATTGGAGAATCTTCTGAACTAAACTATGCAGATTTGGATTGGACAAGTTAATATCTATTTTCATAAGCAATAACATTACAATAATGCAACTATCCCACATAATTTATAAAATTTAAGACAAAACTTACGCTATGAGTAAAAAAGTGATAAATTATTGTAAAAATAATTAAACATGTCAAAGAGGATAAAGTTGCAAGCAATACCAATTAATAGGACAGATTATTGTCAATTTTTAATAGTTAGCCAAAAGAATTATAGTTTAACCTACTACGCTGAACATGCAAAGAAATGTAGTCATGATGTTATTAATAGATTTTTAAGGAATGAAAAATATACACCTTCTTTGTTATGGGAACACATCAAGAATGATGTTATTTTTTCATCTAATGGATATACAATATTTGATGATACGGTTTTAAATAAAAGGAATACGAAGCAAATAGAAATTGCAAGATCGCAGTACAGTGGAGCTACAGGTAGAGTTACTAAAGGTATAGGAGTAGTGAGTCTGGTATATTATAACCCTGATATTAATAAGTTTTGGGTAATAGATTATCGAATTTTTGCACCTGATCATGATGGAGCAACAAAACTAGAACACCTATTAAACATGTTAAATAATGCTGTTTATAGCAAGAAGATTCCTTTTCAAACAGTACTTTTTGACACATGGTATTCTACACACAAAATTATGCAACATGTTGACTCTCTGGGGAAATATTATTATGCCCCTATTAAAGCCAATAGAAACGTTAGTAAAACACACGATTCTAAACCTTATAAAGCTGTAAAAGAGTTGACATTTTCAGATGAAGAGATCAGGCATGGAGTAGAGATTCATATAAAAGGCTTTGCTAAAAATAAGCATGTTAATTTGTTTAAATTTACTGTTTCTACCAACAGAGTTGAGTATGTTGTTACCAATAACAAAACTCACAAATCTTCTAAAGCTGCACAAGATGAGTGTGGCTTTCGATGGGTAATTGAGAGCATGCACAGAGAAATTAAGCAACTTACTGGGATAGAACGTTGTCAATGCAGGAAACAGCGTATTCAACGTAATCATATTAGTTGGGCATTTTTAGTTTGGGCATTTCTCAAAAGGACTGCAAATACAATCGGTAAAACGGTTTACCAAATAAAGTTAGGGCTTTTAGATGACTATATGCAACAACAGCTGCGTTCTCCATCTTTACGATATTTAGAACCAAACATAGCGTAAGTTTTGAAGAAAATTTAATACTCGCTTGAGTTTGCTTTGAACTATCAACTGTCAAGGGATAAATCTAAAATAATTATAAATATTTATATTGAATAAACTCTTATTCTAGTGTCTACTTAAGAAAAAGTTTTATACTTAAATAAGATATAATTTTTTTCAATAATTAGCTTCTACCAACCCCATTAGTACTTATAATGAGCACAGCAAAAAAAAATAAATTTCAAATAAATACCAATAATAATTATAATGATTTACTTACACCTTTTGGTAAGGCAATCCTGCGAGATCGATATCTCATGAAAGGCGAAGATTTTCAAGATTTATTTGCTCGTGTTTCTAGTTATTATGCTGAAAATAAAGAGCATGCTCAGAAGCTATATGAGTATATGAGCAAAATGTGGTTTATGCCTGCAACACCGATTTTAAGTAATGGTGGCACTGATAGGGGGTTACCTATCTCTTGTTTCTTAAACGAGACCGATGATAGTTTAGATGATATAGTAAATTTATGGATGGAAAATGTTTGGCTTGCCTCACGCGGTGGCGGAATAGGAAGTTATTGGGGTAATGTTAGATCTATTAACGAAGCAATCCATAATAAGGGACATTCATCAGGTATTATACCTTTTATTAAGGTAATGGATTCTATGACCCTTGCTATTTCTCAAGGATCGATTAGACGAGGCTCATCAGCAGTATATCTACCTATTGATCATCCTGAAATCGAAGAATTTATTGATATAAGACGCCCGACAGGTGGGGATGTTAACCGAAAATCTCTTAATATTCACCACGGGATTGCTATAACCGATAAATTTATGCAAGCTGTTGAAAATAATACCGACTTCGAGCTTATTAGTCCTGCTACCAAAAAAGTTGTAACTAAAGTTAGAGCAAGAGATTTATGGGTTAAGCTGCTTACTACCAGAATAGAAACCGGTGAGCCTTATCTTTTATTTATTGATAGTGTTAACAAATCAATACCAAAACATCATAAAAAGCTAGGCTTGCATGTTAAGATGTCTAACCTTTGTAGTGAAATTACATTGCCAACCGGTATTGATCATTTAGGTAAGTCAAGAACTGCTGTTTGTTGTCTTTCTTCTTTAAATTTAGAATATTATGAGGAATGGAAAGACGATAAAGAATTCATACCAACCATTATGCTATTTCTTGATAATGTTTTAGAAGATTTCATCAATAAAGCACCTGATACTATGGCAAGAGCTAAATACTCAGCTTTTCGTGAGCGAAGCGTTGGACTTGGTGTTATGGGATTCCACTCATTCTTACAAATGAAAAAAGTACCGATAGAATCGGTTATGGCAAAGGTTTGGAATAAAAAAATATTTGAATATGTATCTAAGGAAGTAGAAGAAGCATCTGTTAAAATCGGTAAAGAGAAAGGAGCTTGTCCTGATGCATTAGATGCAGGAAGCAATGAGCGTTTTAGTAATAAAACAGCAATAGCTCCTACTGCTTCAATTTCAGTAATAGCAGGAAATGCATCACCAGGAATAGAGCCATTTGCTGCTAATAGCTTTGTACAGAAAACCCTAACTGGTTCTTTTAATGTACGTAATAAGCACTTAGAAAGATTATTAGAGGAAAAAGGATTTAATAATGATCAAGTCTGGTCTTCAATTAGTACTCACGAAGGATCAGTGCAGCATCTAACTTTCTTAACTGAAGAAGAAAGGCAAGTCTTTAAAACAGCTTATGAAATTGATCAAAATTGGTTGATAGAGCTAGCAGCAGATCGTACTCCTTATATTACTCAAGCACAATCTTTAAATGTCTTTTTACCAGGTAATGTTAGCAAAAAATATCTAAATGATATTCATTTTAAAGCTTGGAAAAAAGGAGTGAAAAGTTTATATTATTGTAGATCAACATCAATTCAGCGGGCAGATAAAGTTTCGCACGATGTTTTAAAGGCAGATTTTAAAGATTTAGAAAAACAAAATGACGAGCTAGCTGAAGCTAATAAATATGAAGAATGCTTGGCTTGCCAGTAATATAATAGTACCGGACAGTTTTAAAAAATACCTCATTTTATTTAGGTATAGGTGACCTTATATGTCATTCCCGCGTAGGCGGGAATCCAGTAATAAAAAAGTACAAATATAATAAATTTTAAAAGCTAAAAGCGTAGGTTATCTCGCTTTATGCTGGATTCCCGCCTACGCGGGAATGACATAAAGTAGAAACTGTTCTATACTATTCAATGATATACTAGAAGAACTTCGTATAGTTACTGTTAATATAAAAAATAAATTAAAAAGAAAGCATATGTCATTACTTGATGCAAGTCCGATTTATAAGCCGTTTTCATATCCTTGGGCATATGAAGCTTGGCACACTCAACAAAAAATTCATTGGTTGCCGGAAGAAGTACCGCTTGCTGATGATGTTAAAGATTGGAAATATAATTTAACCCCAGGTGAGAAGCATCTATTAACGCAAATATTTCGCTTTTTTACACAAGTTGATATTGAAGTAAATAATTGCTATATGAAGCATTATTCAAGAGTATTTAAGCCGACTGAAGTGTTAATGATGCTGTCTGCTTTTTCTAATATGGAAACAGTGCATATTGCAGCATACTCACATTTGTTTGATACTGTAGGAATGCCTGAAGTAGAATATTCTGCGTTTCTTAAATATAAAGAAATGAAAGATAAATATGATTATATGCAGCAATTCGGAGTTACTACTAACGAGGATATAGCAACTACGCTTGCAGTATTTGGAGCTTTCACCGAAGGATTACAGCTATTTGCTTCTTTTGCTATTATGCTTAATTTTCCACGTTTTAATAAAATGAAAGGCATGGGGCAGATTATCGCTTGGTCAGTACGTGATGAAACACTACATACTAATTCTATTATTATGCTCTTTAAAACTTTTGTTAGAGAAAATCCTGAAGTTTGGACAGAAAATTTACGTAGTCGTATCTATAAAGCTTGTACAACTATTGTACATTTTGAAGATGCATTTATTGCTCTTGCTTTTGAAGTAGGAGGAATTGAAGGGCTAACAGCTGATGAAGTAAGATTATATATTAGATATATCGCAGACAGACGTTTATTTCAGTTAGGGCTAAAAGATATTTACATGGTAAAAAATAATCCTCTACCATGGCTTGATGAAATGCTAAACGGGGTTGAGCATACAAACTTCTTTGAAAATAGGGCAACCGAATATTCAAAAGCAGCAACTACCGGCTCATGGGAAGAAGTATTCACTGATATAGATAGGAAGTAGTATACTCGTTTTATTTGAAAAATTGGCTATAGCTATTTTAGAAAGCGCGATACAAGCGAATTTTGCAAGATTCGCCTTTGCTCACCGTACTAAGAATGTACGCTCCGCAGGCTCCCCTTTAAATTCATCTTGTCTAGAACTTTCTAAAATACGCTGGACGTTGTCTTTTGCTGATAATCCTCACGTATTAAGTATACGCTGCGGTTATCAGCTTCAAGACCGATTCCTCTTTTCCAAATAAAACTTCGTCTACCAACTCTTCATTTATTAGATGTATATTGTCATTTTTGCGGTGGTGTTATTGCTTGGCTTGGAAAACATCCAGTATGTCATTCCCGCAGAAGTGGAAATCCAGCATAAAGCAAGAGAAATTGAGCTTTTAATCTTAAAATTTTGCTATTTTAAAATTTCTAATTACTGGATTCCTGCCTTTGCGGGAATGGCATATAGCATAAGTCATTAAGGTACTGACAGAGCGAGAGTATCATGTTATAGTAAGCAAATATTAACAAGCATGTAAAGAGATATGGCACGAGCATATGCAATAGAACTAAGACTAAGAGTTATAAAAGCTGTAGAAGCAGGGATACGAATAAGTAAGGTAAGTAAATTATTTAATGTAAGTCGTGATACTATATATAAATGGAAAAAATTAAAAGATAAGCAAGGTACTTTAGAAGCAGCAACTGGTTATCAGAAAGGACATAGTCATAAGATAAAAGATTCAGAATCTTTTAAAGAATTTTTTAAAGCTAATATGAATAAAACATCAAAGGAGTTAGCAAAGCAATGGGGTAATATTGCATCTGTAACTATTTTAAGACAAATCAGAAAACTTGGCTATAGCTATAAAAAAACTCATTTTCATCCGAAAAGAGATATTAAATTAAGAAATGAATTTATAGCAAAGATACAAACCATCACAAAAGACAAATTAGTCAAAACTTACGCTATGAGTAAAAAAGTGATAAATTATTGTAAAAATAATTAAACATGTCAAAGAGGATAAAGTTGCAAGCAATACCAATTAATAGGACAGATTATTGTCAATTTTTAATAGTTAGCCAAAAGAATTATAGTTTAACCTACTACGCTGAACATGCAAAGAAATGTAGTCATGATGTTATTAATAGATTTTTAAGGAATGAAAAATATACACCTTCTTTGTTATGGGAACACATCAAGAATGATGTTATTTTTTCATCTAATGGATATACAATATTTGATGATACGGTTTTAAATAAAAGGAATACGAAGCAAATAGAAATTGCAAGATCGCAGTACAGTGGAGCTACAGGTAGAGTTACTAAAGGTATAGGAGTAGTGAGTCTGGTATATTATAACCCTGATATTAATAAGTTTTGGGTAATAGATTATCGAATTTTTGCACCTGATCATGATGGAGCAACAAAACTAGAACACCTATTAAACATATTAAATAATGCTGTTTATAGCAAGAAGATTCCTTTTCAAACAGTACTTTTTGACACATGGTATTCTACACACAAAATTATGCAATATGTTGACTCTCTGGGGAAATATTATTATGCCCCTTAAAGCCAATAGAAACGTTAGTAAAACACACGATTCTAAACCTTATAAAGCTGTAAAAGAGTTGACATTTTCAGATGAAGAGATCAGGCATGGAGTAGAGATTCATATAAAAGGCTTTGCTAAAAATAAGCATGTTAATTTGTTTAAATTTACTGTTTCTATCAACAGAGTTGAGTATGTTGTTACCAATAACAAAACTCACAAATCTTCTAAAGCTGCACAAGATGAGTGTGGCTTTCGATGGGTAATTGAGAGCATGCACAGAGAAATTAAGCAACTTACTGGGATAGAACGTTGTCAATGCAGGAAACAGCGTATTCAACGTAATCATATTAGTTGGGCATTTTTAGTTTGGGCATTTCTCAAAAGGACTGCAAATACAATCGGTAAAACGGTTTACCAAATAAAGTTAGGGCTTTTAGATGACTATATGCAACAACAGCTGCGTTCTCCATCTTTACGATATTTAGAACCAAACATAGCGTAAGTTTTGTAGTATATCTTGATGAATCTGGAATAGAGGATAATGCTTGCAAAGAGTATGGATGGAGCATTATAGGACAAAGGTGTTATGGAGAAAAGGTGTATCAACATAAATTTAGAATAAGTATGATAGCTGGTCTTTGTAATGGTAATCTTATTGCTCCTGTAATATTTGAAGGTAATTGTAATACAGAGGTCTTTAAAACTTATATTAGGGATGTATTAATTACAGAATTACAACCTGGGCAAACCGTTATTATGGATAACATTAATTTTCATAAAAATTCTAAAGTTAAAGAGTTCATTGAATCCGTTGGTTGTACCATATTGTATTTACCAACTTACTCTCCTGATTTAAATCCTATAGAGCATTACTGGTTTAAGATAAAAAATGAAATTAGGAAAGTTGTAGGAGATTTTGAAACATTTTATGATGCTGTTTTTAATACTATTAAATTGTCAGTATCTTAATGATTTATGCTATATTATGTTAGACATAAAAAGAAAACAAGAGCATATCGAAATTAATCTTACGAAGAATGTTGAATCCGGCTTAAGTAGCGGATTTGAGTCAGTTCAGTTTGTGCATAATGCCTTACCGGAAATCAATTATAGTAGTATAGATACAACTACTACTTTCTTAAATAAAACCTTACAAGCACCTATTCTAATTTCTAGTATGACAGGCGGAACACCTAGGGCAAGAGATATTAATTGTAGATTAGCTGCTGCTGCTCAAAAAGCAGGTATCGCTATGGGACTTGGTTCTATGCGTACGCTAATTAGAGCACCAAGTACTTTAGATACATTTACAGTGCGGAATAATGCTCCTGATATAGTATTACTTGCTAATATTGGTGCGGTGCAACTCAATTATGGCGTAACACCAAAGCAATGCCAATATTTAGTAGATAGCGTTAAAGCTGATGCCTTAATTTTACATCTGAACGTGTTACAGGAATTAACTCAGCCGGAAGGTGATAAAAATTGGGAAAATCTTTTGTCGAAAATAAAAGAAGTCGTAAATTATCTTTCTGTCCCTGTAATTATCAAGGAAGTAGGGTTCGGCTTATCTAAAAAAATAGCCAAGCAATTTATAGATATAGGAGTTAAGATTCTTGATGTTGCAGGAAGTGGTGGAACATCGTGGAGTCAAGTAGAAGCTTACCGTGCTACAAATTCATTACAAAATCGTATAGCTAATAGTTTTATCAATTGGGGAATTCCGACGCTAAATTCCCTTAAAATGGTGCGAGAAGCTTCAAAGGATATTTCGGTTATTGCAAGTGGCGGCTTAAAGTCGGGTATTGACGGGGCTAAAGCTATTCGCATGGGAGCGGATATTTTTGGTCTTGCCGGTCCATTTTTAAAAGCAGCTGATGTTTCAGAAAATCTAGTATCTGAAGAGGTGCAGTTAATAATAGAACAGCTCAAAATTACTATGATGTGTACAGGATCGTGTAATTTGGAGGAGTTGAAAAAGGTTGAATTATTGTAATTGTCACCAACTATGTCATTCTTAGCAGCGGCGGGAAAACATTCAAAACTTACGCTATGAGTAAAAAAGTGATAAATTATTGTAAAAATAATTAAACATGTCAAAGAGGATAAAGTTGCAAGCAATACCAATTAATAGGACAGATTATTGTCAATTTTTAATAGTTAGCCAAAAGAATTATAGTTTAACCTACTACGCTGAACATGCAAAGAAATGTAGTCATGATGTTATTAATAGATTTTTAAGGAATGAAAAATATACACCTTCTTTGTTATGGGAACACATCAAGAATGATGTTATTTTTTCATCTAATGGATATACAATATTTGATGATACGGTTTTAAATAAAAGGAATACGAAGCAAATAGAAATTGCAAGATCGCAGTACAGTGGAGCTACAGGTAGAGTTACTAAAGGTATAGGAGTAGTGAGTCTGGTATATTATAACCCTGATATTAATAAGTTTTGGGTAATAGATTATCGAATTTTTGCACCTGATCATGATGGAGCAACAAAACTAGAACACCTATTAAACATGTTAAATAATGCTGTTTATAGCAAGAAGATTCCTTTTCAAACAGTACTTTTTGACACATGGTATTCTACACACAAAATTATGCAACATGTTGACTCTCTGGGGAAATATTATTATGCCCCTATTAAAGCCAATAGAAACGTTAGTAAAACACACGATTCTAAACCTTATAAAGCTGTAAAAGAGTTGATATTTTCAGATGAAGAGATCAGGCATGGAGTAGAGATTCATATAAAAGGCTTTGCTAAAAATAAGCATGTTAATTTGTTTAAATTTACTGTTTCTACCAACAGAGTTGAGTATGTTGTTACCAATAACAAAACTCACAAATCTTCTAAAGCTGCACAAGATGAGTGTGGCTTTCGATGGGTAATTGAGAGCATGCACAGAGAAATTAAGCAACTTACTGGGATAGAACGTTGTCAATGCAGGAAACAGCGTATTCAACGTAATCATATTAGTTGGGCATTTTTAGTTTGGGCATTTCTCAAAAGGACTGCAAATACAATCGGTAAAACGGTTTACCAAATAAAGTTAGGGCTTTTAGATGACTATATGCAACAACAGCTGCGTTCTCCATCTTTACGATATTTAGAACCAAACATAGCGTAAGTTTTGATTATTTTTACAATAATTTATCACTTTTTTACTCATAGCGTAAGTTTTGCATTATTGCGTGGATCGAAAAACGCCCTAAGGTAGTCATCTAGTTCCCAAGCCACGGGGTGACAAGGGAAAATGATCTACGCAACAAAGCCTGCATTTTTCCCAGAATGACGTTTCTACAGTTCTAAATAAGATTTTAATGCCAAAATTAATATCTCATCTTTTTTGGCATCTAAATCTTTTGTTAATTCTTCATAAACTTGTTCGTCTGATAGGGTAGTGAATTTTTTAAAGAGCTTTACTATTTCTAGAGACGGCATAATCTGAAAAGCATCTTTCAATATTTTGATCTTTTTCTTATCATTCAGATTATTATTTGAATTCAAATAAAGTTCTAGCAGAGGGATGTTTACGAAATTTGTATTTATAGCCGACTCCAAATATTCTGCATCATTTGCCAGCAAATAGTAATCAGCAATCTTTAAAGTATCTGAAATAGGTATAGCTTTATGAAGCTTGGCAATTTTATTTGTGATAAAAGTAAATTTAGACCATAAAGCAAGTTGTCCGTAACAATAAGCTAAAGTAACTAAATTATCTGCATCATATTCATTTGAATTATAAGCTTTAATAGCATAATTCTCAGCTTCTTTATAAAGTCCTTTATCGTAATAAAGTCTGGCTAAATTTTTATTGCTATAAAAAGCAAATTCTTTTGATTTAGAAAGATTTTGCAAATAAGTGATTTTCTTATCTATATCCTCTTCGGTTTCGGCTAAAATTAAGTTATGAAATTCTTTTAAATTTTCACAAGATGAATTCTTGCGGGCAATAGAGCCTGCTTTAGCTTTATTACCAGTAATATATTTTGCAAAGGCTAGAACTAATGAATATCTATCATTATTAATTTTACGATTACTGAAAATATTATGTATCTTAATTGGTAAGTCGATAATTAATACTAAAAATTTTATGGCAATAAAACCAAATACTATTAATAGAATCAAGCTAATTAGACTAAAGAAAAAAGTAGTTTCAATATTATAATTATATAAACTAATAAAGACCTTTGAATCAAAGCTCTGCGTTAAGGTAAAGCCAAAATAAAGAAGAAAAAGAGCAGCACATATTAATAATAATCTAAACATCTTTATTTATAAACTCCTGCATAAATTTTTCTGAATAAAGAAAATTAATTAGATATTTTAATTTTTCTAGGATCAATGATTTATCTTGTTCTTTTATAGTTATACTAGAAGGTTTTTTCTCAATTTTAACAAATTTTTCAAGCCATTTATGATTTAATGGGAAAATTACTTCTACTCTTTCAGATTTAGAAATAAGGTAATTATTATTATACTCTTCTAAATTTGCTAAAATATTTTTTATTTCCTGAGGTAGCGGCAGGGATTTTAATACTGTTAATTCTTTACTATATTCCTGATCTTGTAAGAAATTATATGTTAACAAATTTGCATTTAGCAGATAATGAATATAATCAGGTGAATATATTTTTTGCTGAGGCTCAGGTTTTTGTTCTAATGCAGCAGTAGGAGCTTCAGGAAATTTTAAGGAATCTATATAATTAAAAAATGTTTTAGTAGATAGCAAAGGTGCTTCTTCTTTTACTACTTCTGTAATATTTGTTTCAATATCCTCTGGGACATCAAGAGTTTGACTTAAATTTTTATTTTCTCTTTTAAATAATTTTAAAATATCGTTCCTATTATTATAAAGCGTGAAGGAAGATAAAGTAAATATTACTATCGCTATAAAAAAGATATTTCTGCTTTTAAATAAACTATTGAATTTTTGCATTATCAAATAATAATTTGATTAAATCGTTAGGATTTTGGTCATCACAATAAACCACATTTTTAAAAAAAGGTCTAACTATATTTGCAACTTTTGAACTTATAGCTATAACTAAACTATTTTGTAAATATTCTAATAAATTATTTTCACTCAATAACTTTAACAGAGTCTTAGCACTATTTTGAGAATAAAGTAAAATAAAATCAACAGAATTTTTAAGTTCTTTTACAACAGATAATGGAAGATCATTTAAATATTCTACATTATAAATAATATAACGTTTTATTTTATCAGGCAAATCTTTAGTGATTTCGTTTGAAGATAGATATATAGCTTGTTCATACAAATCAGCCAGAAAATGCTGCATCAAATCATCGACGTTTTTACCGGCATAGGCTATTTTTAAACCTTTATTTTTTAGTAATTGTTTTGATTTATTACCCACTACCCAAATGTTATGATTTAATTCATATTCAGTAATAATTGTGGCGGCGTATTTGCTAGTTATTATTATATTTGAGTAGTTTTTTAAAATATTAATGTCAAAATCTAGAGTTTTATACTTAATTACAGGGCAGTTAATATAATGAAAATATTTACCTATTTCCTGAGTAGTTTCTAAATTAGCTTCCCAGCTTCTAGTTAATAAAACCGACTTCATATAATATTTGTATTCCTATATAAATAGCTACTGCCCAAATTATAATAGCTGCTATTTTATTAACTATAGCTAAAATTGTGCTACTTTTATTCAGCTTTCTAATATTATAACCAGCAAAACCTAAAGAGAAAAACCATATCCAAGATACAAGCACACAAGTTAAAGTAAATACAGTTTTTGTAAGTCCCTCATATTTTAGGCTACTTGTACCTATTACTACTATTGTATCCATAATTGCATGTGGATTTAATATTGATACTGATATAGCAAATAGAATCTGTTTTTTAGCTGAAAGTGCGTTTGAGGTATTAGTAAGATCAAGAGGTGGCTGATTCCAAGTATTATATCCCATATATAATAAAAAAATAAATCCTAAGATAAATATAGCAAGTTTTAGAGCAGGGATTTCAAAAATTATTAAAGACAAACCAAAAACGGCAGAGCAGATAAGAATAGTGTCGCATATAGAAGCAGATATTATACTAGGTAAAACTTTTTGAAGCTTTTGCTGTGTAGCTCCTTGATTAAATATAAAAATATTCTGCACTCCTAAAGGTACAATTAAGCCAAGTGCTAAGAGTATTGCATGAAAAAATGCATTTAATATTTCGTTCATTTTAAATTAACCAATGTATCCAAGATTTTATAGTAATTACTGTTTGCGGTAAATATATTAGTGCTATTCCCCAAATTGTTATAGCTCCTACCTTATTAAGTATTTTTAAAATTATAGCCCCTTTACTTAGTTTTCTAATATTATAACCAATTATTGATAATAATAAAAACCATAGATAGATAGGTATAAGTATATATATTACTTTAGTATTATAATCTTGATATTTATAGAGAACTGTATTTAGCATATCTAGAATGAAAGGATTAAATATTGATAATACTAATATATATACTATATACAGGTTCTAAAAATAGCTTTTGAATAGAAACCGATTCAGGGATGTTTATTGAATTAAAATATGATTGATGCCAAGTATTATAGCCCATATACATAAAATAAATCCAATTATAAAAATAGGTATCGCTATGAACCATAGCATATAAATAAACAAGAACTCAGTATTAAAGATAATTATGTATATGATAATGCTATAACTTATGCAAGCAGCGATCATACTAGGTAGAGCTTTTTTAAAGCTGCAATATTTTGCACTTTGGTTTAGTATAAAAATACTTTGTATAATCGAGGATGAAAGTAAAATTATTGCATGTAAGAAAATAATTAAAATATCATTCATTGCTGTAATTTATTTTTTATTTTTAATAATACTAACAAAGATGGGATAGTTATAATAGTAGTAAATAAAAAGAAATTTTGCCAGCCAAAATTTACTACTATATAACCTGAAATTATTGGAAAAATTGATCTTGAGATTCCCATCATTGATGAAAAGAATGAATATTGCGTAGCACGAAACTTGCCTTGACATAATGATGAAATAAAAGCGATATAAGCTGTCATCGTCATACCACCCGTAATACTTTCCGCTCCTATTGTAATAAATAATAGTGTAGAATTTTTTCCGTATATTTTAAGAATAATAAATAATATATGAGCTAAAGCATGAATAATACCAAATAGTAGTATGCTATCTAATATATTCTTTTTCTTCATGATAAAACCGCCGAGCAATCCTCCAACAATAGCCCCCATAACTCCCCAAAACTTCCCGACACTCGCTATTTCAAAAGCATCATAATTTAAATGAAGTAAAAACGGGTTGATCATGACGTGAATAAAATTGTCGGGTAATCTATATAATACTAGGAAGACTAATATGAGGATAATAAAAGAGATAGAGCCTATCGGTTTCAGAATATTCCTTATATAAGCAAAAATGCCATCACTATTATTTGTGGTTTGTTCTATATATTTATTTTGATTAAATCTGCAATATTTTACACCAACTATAAGTAAAATAAGATAAATAAATATTAAAATTGCAAAAATTTTGTATATTTCGTTGAACGTTAAATATATAGATAAATATATAGCTCCTGAGTTTGCAAGAAGCATACCGAATCGGTAACCAAATATATATATTCCTGAAGCAAAACCAAGAGATTCCTTATTAACTATTTCTGTTCTAAAAGCACTTAATATAGTATCTTGCATAGAGCTGAAAAATGAAATAATCAATGAGATAGAGGCAAATAATAATAAATTATCAGAAGGATTTAAAAAGCTTAAAATATATACAAAAAATACTAGTGCTATGGAAGTTAAGCAAATCCAAGATAATCTATGACCAAAAATTTTGTCTAAATATTTAATCTTTAAACTATCGAAAATTGGTGCAAATAAAAAATTGATAGAGTAGGGCAAAGTTATAAGTGATAATAAGCCTATCGTTTGCAAAGATATATTTTCTTTAGCAAGCCAATAATTTAATGTATTACCGGTAATCATTAAGTTAAAGCCGCCAATAAGTCCAAATAACCAAATAATAGATAAACTACGTGACATATTGTTTTTAATTGTTATAAATAACGCCTAGAATTATAAATAATAAATGAAAATAGCTAAATAATCTAATATAATTATTGCGGGTTTTATTATTAGTTGATAAATTCTTTTAAACTAATTAGTTATAAATTTAAATGTTTAAAAAAAGGTCTAAAAAAAATATTTTTGTTACCATTAAAATTCCTCTGTTACTTCTTCTAATTTTAATAATGTTTATAGTTATTATAGGATTTTTTACGAGTAATTATAAAATGCATTCAGAAAATTATTGTATTAGGGATATCTCTACCTATAGCTATCAAAAGTTTTATAGTATTATGCGTGAAGATCTATTCAGCTTTAATTCAGCACTTGAGAAGCTAGAAGATAAGCCGTTAAGCGTTAAAGATAAGGTAAAATTAGAAAAAATTTGTACTTTTAAAATAGAAGACGGAAAGGTACGTTTAGAAGTCGCAAAAGGTTATGATTGTTTGCTGCAGCTATATTCGGGTGAGGATGCTACTTTAGTAGAGAAATATAAAGCAATTAAGAATGGTAGTTATGGTCTTGATACTTTATATACTAAAAATGCTGCGATTAATTTAGCAAAATTAATAATTTCAGGTTATGAAAAAGAAGTAAAAGAACATTTGAATATAAAAAATGATTCTGACTTAATAAAATATTTTAGCGGTTATACAAAAGATGAAATTCCTGCTCTAAAAAGTCTAATTTCTCTTAATATAGCTGAGCTTACAGCAAGATGTTTGTATAGGCTTAGCATGATTCACCTACTTGGTAGACCTTCACTTAATGAGCAGGATATAGAGTTTGATTATAAGCTTGCCATAGAGGAAATACAAAATGTAATTAAGTTAACTGGTATTAAACAAGATAATATATTGGATATAGCGTTAATTATTAATGATAAGTTTGCTCAGCATGCTGCGACGGTTATTGCTTCAAGTTTAATAAATAGTGATCTAGATAGTTTTTATAAATTTCATATTGTGATGAATCCAAACGATTCGCTTACAGAAGAATCAATGGAAAAATTAGCTTCCATGAAACATATAAGGGACTATTCTATAGATTTTGTTCCTTTTCCTGAAAATGTATTAGATTTGAATTTAGCTAATAAAAAAATAGAATTTTCGGATATGTGGCCTCCTTTAGTAATGTATAGGTTATATTTTGATCAAGTCTTTCCAAATTTAGAGTCTATATTATATCTCGATGCCGATATTATTGTGTTGCGTGATTTAAATTCTTTCAAAAAGTTAGATATGTCAAACTATATAGTTGCTGGTAGTATGGATACGGCTCTTACTTATTGTAATTTAAAAGTAGAAGAAGAATGTAATAGGAAAATAAATAATTTTTATAAAAATAGTGGTATAGTATTTTTAAATCTACAAAATATGCGTGAAAAGCAAGCAAAGAATATGGTTTTAGATGCGATGCATAATTCAAAATGTAGTTTTGCTTTCCCTGATCAAGATTTATTGAATATTGCTTTTCATAATTATATATATCCATTATCTATGAGATGGAATTTTTATACCTACTTTATAGATAGAGATACTTATTTTTCATATTTTATTATGCATTATGCTGGTAAAAAGAAACCATGGAATAATGATCAAACAAAATGGACGAAAGATATTTTAGAAAAGTATCAAGAAATTAAAAAATATTATTGGCGATATAGAGAGTTTACTCCTTGGGGCAATAAAGATTTTAATTGACTTTAATGAGTAAGAGATTTAAAAGTTTAGATTCTATGAATATTTAAAAAAATTCACAGAATTTAATTTAATTTTTATGTAAGGTTACAATATAAATGTTGCCGCCCAAAACCTTTTTTGAGAAAGTTAAGGAAATAATTTGGCCAATAGAAAGAAAGGAATTAAAGCTTTTCATACCTATGGCATTAATGATGCTATGTATTCTTTTCAATTTCGGAGCATTGCGTTCTATAAAGGATAGCTTAGTAGTACCCTCTATGGGAGCAGAGATTATTAGCTTTTTAAAATTATGGCTAGTATTACCCTCATGCGTGATCTTTACAATACTTTACGTTAAGCTCAGTAATAAATTCAATTTTGAATATGTTTTTTACATTATAGTTGGTAGCTTTTTATTATTCTTCTTATTTTTTGCTTATATTATTTATCCAAATCAAGAAGCTTATCATCCTAATGATGAAATAATAAGTAGCTTGATAACATCTTATCCTAACTTCAAATGGTTTATTAAAATAGCCAGTAAATGGAGTTATGGGCTTATGTATATCTTTGCAGAGTTATGGAGTGCTGTAGTTATAAACTTAATGTTTTGGCAGTTTGCTAACCATATTTTTGATACTAATAAAGCAAAAAGATTTTATCCAGTCCTGGGGATGGTTGGTAATATGGGACTAATACTTGCAGGTAGCGTTTTGGTATTTTTCTCAGGTAACAAAATAATCAATCCTGAATTATTACCAAATTCTTTTGATGCTTCAATTAATTTGACCTCTCAAACAACTGAGATGTTACAACCTATTATGTCAATAATTGTTGCAGCGGGTATTATTTCTATGCTGCTATTTAGAATAATAAATAAATTTATTTTGACTGATTCTATAAATGTTTTAGATTCAAAGAAAGTTAAGGCTAAAACAAAAACTAAACTTTCAGTTTTGGAAAGTATTAAGCTAGTAATTAATTCAAAATATATAGGTCGTATTGCCTTATTAATAATCTGTTATGGATTGTTGATTAATATCGTAGAAGGACCTTGGAAAGCAAAAGTAAAAGAACTATATCCAAGTACTATAGATTATGTTCATTTTATGGGCAGATTTAATATTTTGATGGGTATATCATGCGTCACTTTTATGATAATAGGCAGCAACATCCTTAGAAGACTAGGTTGGTTTGTTTCTGCATTATTAACACCTATTATGTTATCTATAACCGGTTTAATGTTTTTTATTTTCATAATCTTTATCGAAGAAATAGGTTCATGTTTTGGTAATTTTAACCTTTTATATGCAGCAATAATTGTTGGAGCAATTCAAAATATCCTGAGTAAATCATCTAAATACTCACTCTTTGATTCAACAAAAGAAATGGCGTATATACCTTTATCGCTTGAACTTAGAACTAAGGGTAAAGCTGCCGTGGAGGTAATAGGTACAAAATTTGGTAAATCACTCGGTGCATTTATTCAGTCTTTAATATTTATAATCATTCCAACGGCTACTTTTGACTCTATAATAATATATCTATTAGTAATTTTTATAGTTATGATTAGCTTATGGATTTGGGATATTGTAAAGTTGAATAAAGAATATACTGAGTTGTGTAAGTGATGCATCACGTCATTGCGAGGAGGCATTGCCTGCGTGGATCATTTTCCCCTGTTATCCCGTGATTTATGAACTAGAGCCAGTTAAAAATACTAATAAAATTAGTATTTTTTATTATTTTCTGGATCTAGTTCCCAAGCCACGGTATGACAATTATGACATTAAATCAAAATCATATGAAAAAAATTTTAAAAATAATATTTTTTGTATCTATTCTTGCTGTATTAACTTATAGCGTGCTATGGTTTGCTGTTTTATTTTCCTTATCAAATTCTATAAATCAAAAATATTCTGATACTTACCTTAATATCGATGATTCTCAGCAATATTTTGTTAAATTTTCTAAAGCTAAGCCTTATGGTTTTCCTTTTAAATTTGGTGTCTCAATTATTAATTGGCAAGAAGAAAGCGTTAATAGAAAAGTCGAATTTAATTCGCCTATAAATATTGGTTATGATTTATTAAAGCAGCAAATATTTATAGATTTTTCAGGAGGGGCGGTTGGCAGATTTAAACCAAATGAGAGAGGCTTTGGAGTAAAATTTTATAACGATAATTGCATATTATCAGCAAAAATGCCTTTAAGTTTTAGATTATTTAAAATTATAAAAGAGAAAAAGGATTTTTTTGAAATAGTAAATTTTATAGAAAATGTTAAATTTACTTCAAATAAAGCAGAAATTTTTGATTTAGTAGATAATAAAAAGCTATATGAAGAGGGTCATACTCTATTTACTTTAACATTTGATAAGAGTAAGTATTATACAAGTAAACAAAATTTTCTTGATAATATACCACAAAAATTAGAGATTAATTATGATACAGAAATAATACAAAGTGATCTTGAAGATAGAATAATTCCGGCAGGGCTGTTATTATATAGATTAGCATGGCATAATAACTTTAAATTTTCAGCTAATTTTATAGTAACTGCGGGTAGCCCAAATTTTAAAGACTTTGCTAAAGACCTAACAATTAAAATTACTAATGCACAAATAAATAGTAATAGTTTTGAAAATAACATTAATTTACTATATAAAGGTAAATTAGATGGTTTAGGTAATAATAACGTTAATCTTTTAATAGATTCAAAATTTAAGCTAAAGCAAGACTCTATAACAAATTTTTTAAGTTTTATAAGAAAATATTATGACAGGCAAAACTATCTGCTGACAATTTCAGATAATGAGTCATATAAAAATTTAAACTCTAAACTAAGCTATGTTTTAGATAATAATCAGCAGTTTGATTTTAGTATTTTGGAAAACAGAGAATATGATTTTAAATTAAATGCTAGTTTATTTACTGAGTTAAATAAGTTAACTAGAGCTCAAATAAATACTCTAAGTTTGTATTCAAATAGAACAGGGTTTAATATAACAAACGAAACATTAGTAAGTATATTTAAAGATTCTTATAGTAAGGGTGATATTATAACCAATAATTATCCTAAAATAATGGAAGTGCTAAGCTCTTATATATATAAAAATCTTTCGGAAGAAAGTAAAGAAATCTATAAAAATGCTTTTATATCTTTTTTTAAAACTATTTCCGATCACCCAAATTCTTCTAACTTAATTGATGTTAGTTTTGAATATAATTTTGATTTATCAGATTTAAATAAAACTAAAATAGGTACTATAGATGATATAAATAAAATTCTACCTTTATATTATTTGTCTTTATATCAAGCAGCAGTAAAGGAAGTTAAAGCAGATGATAATTTAAAAGAAAAAATCATGGAGCTAATCCCGGATTTTAAAGAACATCAAAAAATACTAGAAAAATGTATGCTACCAGGCTTTCAAGATATTAATGAAACTATGTGGCAAGAGATTACAAAATAATGGATATTATAGTAAAAATACAGCAAGATTTAAAAGATGAAGTAACACAGTTAAATAACTTGATTATTAGCTGTTTAAAAAGTGATGAAGAGTTAATAGAGAAAGTCGGTAAATATTTACTGGAAGCAGGTGGCAAACGAATTCGTCCTCTATTAACTATTATAACTGCTAAAATGTTTGATTATAATGGTGATAGTCATATAAAGCTTGCTAGTGCTGTGGAATTTATTCATACAGCAACACTACTTCATGACGATGTAGTAGATGACAGTTCGCTTCGAAGATTTAAGCCAACTGCTAATGTTATTTGGGGAAGTAAAACAAGTATTTTAGTCGGTGATTTTCTTTTTAGTCAATCATTTAAATTAATGGTAGCTTCTGGCTCTATTAAAGCCATGAATGTTTTAGCAAAAGCTTCAGCAATAATTTCAGAAGGTGAGGTAGTGCAGCTAGTTAAGCTAAACGAGCGTCGTCTTATAAATATAGAAGAATATCAGCAAATAGTTAAGTCTAAAACTGCTGAATTATTTGGTGCTTCTTGCTCTGTTGGAGTTATTATAGCAAATCAGAGTGATGATATTTCTAAAGATATGGAAGAGTTTGGAAGATTACTTGGCACTATATTTCAGGTTATAGATGATCTGCTTGATTATCTCGGTAATGATAAGCAGGTAGGAAAAAATATCGGTGATGATTTTTTAGAGGGGAAAGTTACACTGCCGCTAATCTTCTTATATGACAAATTAGAGAAAGATGACAAAGCTTGCCTTAAAAATATGATAAAGTCAGATAATCGTACTAAGGAAGAATTTGTAAAAGTATGTGATTTGATGGTAAAGCATAAAATTAGTAAGGATATTATAAATCATCTGAATAGCTTGGAAAACGAAGCTATTAGCGTACTTAACAAAATCCCCGTTCAAAATATTTATAAAGAATATTTATTTTCTATTATTAGGTTCATTTTAGACAGATCTTATTAGCCATTGTCATCCCGTAGCTTGGGCACTAGATCCAGTTAAAAATACGTTAATATTTTTATTATTTTTTGAATGCTATGGTCAAGCCACGGCATGACTACCTTAGGGCGTTTTTCGATCCACATAACCAGTTAATGTATTTAGATTTAGTCGCTTGGATCATAATCACCTGCTAATTCAAGTCCATAATCTTTAAGTTTAAGTTGATCTATTAAACCTGAGGGTAAAGCATTAAGATTGTAAAGTTCAGGATTTTTAATAATTTTAAATATTAATAAATTTTTCAAAGTATTATTGTTCAAAGTATAGCATAAGTCATTAAGGTACTGACAGAGCGAGAGTATCATGTTATAGTAAGCAAATATTAACAAGCATGTAAAGAGATATGGCACGAGCATATGCAATAGAACTAAGACTAAGAGTTATAAAAGCTGTAGAAGCAGGGATACGAATAAGTAAGGTAAGTAAATTATTTAATGTAAGTCGTGATACTATATATAAATGGAAAAAATTAAAAGATAAGCAAGGTACTTTAGAAGCAGCAACTGGTTATCAGAAAGGACATAGTCATAAGATAAAAGATTCAGAATCTTTTAAAGAATTTTTTAAAGCTAATATGAATAAAACATCAAAGGAGTTAGCAAAGCAATGGGGTAATATTGCATCTGTAACTATTTTAAGACAAATCAGAAAACTTGGCTATAGCTATAAAAAAACTCATTTTCATCCGAAAAGAGATATTAAATTAAGAAATGAATTTATAGCAAAGATACAAACCATCACAAAAGACAAATTAGTATATCTTGATGAATCTGGAATAGAGGATAATGCTTGCAAAGAGTATGGATGGAGCATTATAGGACAAAGGTGTTATGGAGAAAAGGTGTATCAACATAAATTTAGAATAAGTATGATAGCTGGTCTTTGTAATGGTAATCTTATTGCTCCTGTAATATTTGAAGGTAATTGTAATACAGAGGTCTTTAAAACTTATATTAGGGATGTATTAATTACAGAATTACAACCTGGGCAAACCGTTATTATGGATAACATTAATTTTCATAAAAATTCTAAAGTTAAAGAGTTCATTGAATCCGTTGGTTGTACCATATTGTATTTACCAACTTACTCTCCTGATTTAAATCCTATAGAGCATTACTGGTTTAAGATAAAAAATGAAATTAGGAAAGTTGTAGGAGATTTTGAAACATTTTATGATGCTGTTTTTAATACTATTAAATTGTCAGTATCTTAATGATTTATGCTATACTATATAGATTCAATTTATTATCAATTTTTTCTATAAATTCACTTTCTTCAGATGATTTCGCAGGCAACAGAAGATTTTTAAGGTAATATAGTGTATGTAAATGTCTAGGAAAGTGATTAGAATTTATAGGACTTATTGAAATTTGCCAATCAAATAATTCATTTATATCTTCGATAGTAATATCCAATGTAAAAAATATACGCTTAAGACTTTGGTTTTGCAAACTATATGCAAGTTCTAAGAAAGTTTTGAGTTTAGGCTCATTAGTAGGTACTAATTCCCTAAAGTTAGAAAAAAGTTTTAATGGGTCTGAAGATCGAGGATTAAGAGCAGCACCGTATTATAACAGTAATTTAATTACTTTTTTTTTCCTTTACAAATAGCTAATTGAAGAGGAGTTTGATCAAGCAAATTTCTCATTTCTGTTGAAGCTCCTTTTTGTAATAAAAGTTTGAGTACATGAGATTCACCCGTTTTATTATGAGTATTTCCGACTATTACATGTATGTAAAGGGGTTGTTGCTAATTTATCAGGAGTATTACAGTTAGCTTCTCTTTTTATTAAAAATTCAGCTACATCATAGTCATGATGTTTAATAGCTATAAGTAAAATAGTATTATCATTATCTTTATCTAGCACATTAATATTAATTCCTTGCTTTAGAGCTTTATTTATAAGAAGTTTTATATCGCTTTCGAGTATATTAGGACGGTAAAATATGCTAAATATCTCCTGCAAAGAAATAAACTCTATAGGAAATATTGGAGGACCATAGCAAGATATATTACCTTTTAATAGCCCATCAATTATTTTAGAAGTAAAACCGCTTTTTCCAAATAAAATTTGCCAAAACATATAATTTTTCAAAAATTAATTACTAACACTAAGTTAATATATTAAACAATTTAAAATTGCAAGATGATATTAATAATGTTGGTATACTAGTATAAACGATTCTATTCAACACTGTACACTTTTACTTTTAATAACAAATATTAGTGGTAATTTTTTGAATTTGAATATAAGATGAAAATAAAAAAGGTGTTAATATGGAATATGCATTATTAATTTTTAGTATTATAGCTATTTTGGTTATAATCCAAATGGTTAAAGTTGTGCCTCAGCAACAAGCTTGGGTAGTAGAAAAATTAGGGAAGTTTGATAAGGTGCTGCAACCTGGATTAAATCTATTAATTCCAATAATTCAAAGAGTAGCTTATAAACATACTTTGAAAGAAGAAGCGATAGATGTTACTGCACAAACTGCTATTTCAAACGATAACGTAACATTATCTATTGATGGTGTTTTATATGTAAAAATCATTGATCCAATGGCAGCTTCTTACGGTGTTAATAATCCTTATTACGCTATAACTCAGCTTGCACAAACTACTATGCGTTCGGAAATTGGTAAATTACCGTTAGATAGAACTTTTGAAGAACGTGAAACTTTAAACGTTGCTATTGTTGCAGCCATTAACCAAGCAGCGATAAATTGGGGCATACAATGTATGCGTTATGAGATCAAAGATATCCAGCCACCGCAATCTATCCTTAAAGCTATGGAGTTGCAAGTAGCGGCAGAGCGTCAAAAACGTGCACAAATCCTAGAATCTGAGGGTAATAGACAAGCAAAAATTAACCATGCGGAAGGAGAAAAAGCACAAATAGTTCTAAATTCAGAAGCTTCCTATACTGATCAAGTTAATAGAGCAAAAGGTGAATCGGAGGCGATTGGTTTAGTTGCAACAGCAACAGCTAAAAGTATTGAGACTATAGCATCAGCAATGCAAAAAACTGGTGGTAGTGAGGCGGTATCTCTTAAAATAGCCGAGCAGTATATTAACGCATTCGGTAATTTAGCTAAAGATACTAACACAGTAATTTTACCTGCAAATCTTTCAGAGCCAAGTAGTTTTATCACTCAAACTCTAGGTATATTTAACCAATTAAAAACTTCTTCAGAAAAGAAAGAAAGTAAATAAAATTTGTGAAGATTTATTGTTGTAATAATGATTAGTTTTATATATCATAATCAGGTTGTTAACTAAAAAGGTGAGAATATGCTAAAAAATGAGAATGTTTGTGAAAATATGAAAGTATTTGTTGGCACAACTGCCCCAGATTTTACAGCTACAGCAATTATGCCTAATAATTATGTAGAAGGTGAATTTACTCTTAGCCGTTATGCTAAAGGACATAAAATTATATTGTTCTTTTACCCGTTGGATTTTACTTTTGTATGTCCATCGGAAATTATAGCATTTCATAATAAACTTGGTGAGTTTACTGAAAGAAATACTAAAGTAGTGTCAGTTAGTGTTGATTCACATTTTAGCCATTTAGCTTGGAAAAATACTCCTCATAGCAAAGGTGGACTTGGACAGGTTCAATTCCCAATGGTTTCTGATCTTAAAAAAGAAATTTCTTCAATGTATAACGTGCTTAATGATGGTGGTATTTCATTACGTGGTACTTTTTTAATAGATGAAGATTTTGTAGTGCGTCATATGTTAGTTAATGATCTGCCTATAGGTCGTGATATTAATTATACATTGAAAGTAATAGATGCATTAGCTCATAATCAAAAACATGGTGAAGTTTGTCCAGCAGGTTGGCATAAAGGTGAAGAAGCTATTACTCCATCGCATGAGGGTATAGCACATTACTTAAGCTCACATGCTGAGAAATTATAGTGTAGGTGTCATCCCCGCGTAGGCGGGGATCCCCAGCATAAAGCGAGATAAATCAAGCTTTTATTCCTAAGATTTTACTGTATTATACCTTTTATTACTGGATTCCCGCCTACGCGGGAATGACATCAATGTCATGCAACAACGTCCATAGGCGGGGATGATATAGAAATCATGGGAATGACATAACCACGGGATAACAATAATCCACAACACCAAACAAACTTTACCTAATGCTAAAAGAACTATTTTCTGCTCCTACTTCTAAAATATCTTATGATCTTGAAACAATTAATATTTTACGGCTTATTAGAAGTGAAAATGTAGGACCTAAAACTTTCTACAGCTTAATAAAGTTATTTGGTGATGCAGCAACTAGCATAGAAAATATTGGGGATTTTTCACTAATAGGTGGAAAATCAAAGCCGATTAAGATTTTTAGTAAAAGTGATGCTGAGAAAGAATTAGAACTGCTTAAAAAAAATAATGCTAAACTTATCACATATAAATCTCTAGAATACTCACGATTATTATTTGAAATTTATGATCCCCGCCAGTATTAAGCTATAAAGGTAATATAGATTTACTAAATCATCATAAATGTATTGCGATAGTTGGAGCTAGAAACGCCTCAGCAAATGGGAGAAGCTTTGCTCATAAAATTGCTGCCGAGTTAGCAGAAGAGGGTTATGTAACTGTTTCAGGCTTAGCAAGAGGGATAGATAGTAGTGTGCATCAAGCAGCAACTTCTAAAACTATTGGAGTTATTGCTGGCGGTATTGATCATATATATCCACCAGAAAACAAAAAATTATTTGAAAATTTAGCAGAAGAGGGGTTGATAATAGCTGAATTACCAGTAGGATCTACGCCACTTGGTAAGCATTTCCCGCAACGTAATAGAATAATATCTGGTCTTGCTCTTGCTACAGTAGTAATAGAAGCCAGCCTAAAATCTGGCTCTTTAATTACTGCAAGATTTGCTCTTGAACAAAACAGAGAAATTTTTGCCGTGCCAGGTTTTCCTTTAGATCCAAGATGTCAAGGTACAAATAGACTTATTAGACAAGGGGCACATTTAGTAGAATCAGTTAATGATATTGTAGCTAATTTGCCGCAATATGAAGAATTTATGAAGAAAGATGAAAGCTTATTTAAAGATTTTGCTGAGTTAGATGCTAATTTTAAACCACTAAATACAATGCAGATAAAAGAACCATCAGAAAAAGAGCGTGCTGCTGTTGTAGAATTATTATCTGCAGTACCTACAGATTTTGATTATTTACAAAAAATGACAGAATTACCGCTGCCTATTATATATACAATAATATTAGAATTAGAGCTTGCTGGTAAAGCAATGCGATACCCCAGCAATAAAATATCATTAATTTATAACGTTGATAAGTAAAAATAGTTGTTTTTATAATAAAATTATACAAATTAGATAAGTATATAATAAATAGTAATAATTGATGAAATTAGTAATAGTAGAATCGCCAGCAAAGGCAAAAACAATAAATAAATATTTAGGTGATGAATTTAAAGTTATTGCCTCATTTGGTCATATTAGAGATCTTCCATCTAAAAAAGGTTCTGTAATACCTGATGAAAATTTTTCAATGAAATATGATATTTCAGAGAAAGCAGGTAAATATGTGGATGCAATAATTAAAGATGCAAAAAAAGCTGAATCAGTATATCTTGCAACCGATCCAGATCGTGAGGGTGAATCCATCTCATGGCATATTGCAGAAGTAATTAAAGAAAAAAATAAAGTCAAATCCGATGATTTTTTTAAGCGAGTAGCGTTTAATGAGATCACCAAAAAAGCAATTACTCATGCTATAGAAAATCCTAGAAAACTTGATAATAATTTAGTAAATGCTCAACAAGCACGAAGAGCTTTAGACTATTTAGTCGGTTTTACACTGTCACCTCTCTTATGGCGTAAGCTTCCTGGGTGTAAATCAGCGGGGCGTGTGCAGTCTGTGGCACTTCGTTTAATATGTGAGCGTGAAGATGAGATAGAACGATTTAAGTCGGAAGAATATTGGGATATTAGCCTTAAAATGTTAAATAGTAATAATGAGTTATTTACCGCTAAATTAACCCATATAAATGACCAAAAGCTAGAAAAGTTTTCGATTATTAATGATAAAAAAGCAAAAGATTTAACTGAAAAGCTTAAATCTCAAAATTTTCATGTTGATAAGATAGAAAAGAAGCAACAAAAACGTCAGCCGCAACCGCCTTTCATTACTTCATCCCTGCAACAAGAAGCTGCACGAAAATTAGGTTTTAGTGCTAAAAAGACCATGCAAATAGCCCAAAAGCTATATGAGGGTGTAGATATAGGTAAGGAAACTATTGGGCTTATTACTTATATGAGAACTGATGGCGTTACCTTATCAAACGATGAGGTAGATGAAATACGTAAATTAATAAATAAGGATTACGGCGATAAGTATCTACCAACTAGTCCTCGTATTTATAAATCGAAAGTAAAAAACGCTCAAGAAGCTCACGAAGCTATAAGACCGACAAATATTAACTATACCCCTAATGATTTAAAGGAAAAGTTAGAGAAAGATTATTATAAGCTTTATGAATTAATTTGGAAAAGGACTATAGCCTGTCAAATGGAAAATGTCATAATGGATTTAGTAAATGCAACTTTAGCTTCAGAAAATAAAGAATATTTGGCAAGAGCGAACGGATCAACCATAGCATTTGATGGGTTTTATAAAGTCTATCGTGAAAGTATAGACGATGAGGCTGAAGAAGAAAATAAGATGCTACCGCCTTTAAAAGAACAAGAGCATTTAAAAACTAAAGAGATCATTCCAAATCAACATTTCACCGAACCACCGCCAAGATATTCGGAAGCTAGCTTAGTAAAGAAACTTGAAGAGCTTGGAATTGGTCGTCCATCAACTTATGCTACTATTTTATCAGTTTTACAAGATCGTAAATATGTGACGTTAGAGAAAAAACGTTTTATGCCTGAAGAACTAGGGCGTTTAGTAACAGTATTTTTAGTTGGTTTCTTCAAAAAATACGTTGAATATGATTTTACAGCAGGACTTGAAAATGAACTAGATGAAATAGCTGCTGGCAGACTTGAATGGAAATCCGCTTTAGGTAATTTCTGGAACGGCTTTAACCATAATATAGAATCTGTAAGTAAACAAAATATTACGGAAATTATTAGCTATGTGCAGCAAGCTCTTGATTATCATATATTTGGAGAAAATAAAGACTCTAAAGTTTGCCCATCATGCAAAACTGGTGAACTAAGCTTAAAACTTGGTAAATTTGGAGCATTTTTGGCATGTAGTAATTATCCTGAATGTAATTTTAGAAAATCTATTGTTAGTGGTAATGATAATAATGAAGCTGATGGGAAGGCTAAAGATATTGTTAATGAAAACAAAGTTTTAGGCAAGGATAAAGAGGGAATAGAGATATATTTGAAAAAAGGACCTTATGGACCTTATATTCAATATGGTGAGCAAGTTGATAGCAAAATAAAGCCAAAACGTTCGCCTTTACCTTCTGGTTTAAATCAAAATGATATCACTCTTGATATGGCATTAAAGCTTTTGAGTTTACCGCTTAAAATAGGTATGCATAAAGATAGCGGTGAAGAAATTCTAGTCGGATATGGTAAGTTTGGTCCATATATAAAATATATGGGTAAATTTATTTCGATACCTAAAAAATATGATTTCTTAAATTTAAGCTTAGATGATGCAATGAAGTTAATTGAAGAAAAACTAAGTGCAATTGCTGCTAAACAACCAAATCCTCTAAATATGGATGAGGTAACTAATCTTGTCGATAAAAAGATAAAAGTTAAAAGGACAAAAAAATAAGTAAAAATGACAAAAGTTATAACACGATTTGCTCCATCACCGACAGGTATGTTACATGTCGGTAATATAAGAGCAGCACTACTTAATTGGCTATATGCGAAGAAGTATGATGGGCAGTTTATTTTAAGATTTGACGATACGGATTTAGAGCGTAGCAAACAAGAATATAAAGATGCTATTGAAAAAGATCTGAAGTTTTTAAACCTTAATTGGAATCAAACATTTAATCAATTAAGTCGTTTAAATAGATATGACGAAATCAAAAGGTTATTATTAGGCAAAAAAAGATTATATGCCTGCTATGAAACACCGGAAGAACTTGAATTAAAGCGCAAATTTCAGCTTTCTAAAGGGTTGCCTCCTATTTATGATCCAGCAGCCCTAAATCTAACAGAAGATCAGATACAAAAATATATAGAACAAGGACGAAAGCCACATTATAGATTTTTGGTAAATCATAAGCCTATTACTTGGCATGATATGATCAAAGGCGAAGTTAAGTATGAGGGCAAAGCTTTGAGTGACCCGATAGTAATAAGGGCAGATGGAAGTATGACTTATATGTTATGCTCGGTTATTGACGATGTTGATTATGAGATCACTCACATTATTAGAGGTGAAGATCATGTTAGTAATACTGCTATTCAAATTCAGATGTTTGAAGCTTTAGATAAATCTCCACCAACTTTTGGACATCTAAGCTTAATCATTAATAAGGATGAAAAAATTTCAAAAAGACTAGGGGGGTTTGAGATTGCAACCTTAAGGGAAGAAGTGGGATTAGAAGCCATGGCAATTGCGAGCTTCTTTAGTTTGCTTGGATCAGCAGTACAAATTAACCCATATAAAAAGATGGATGAGTTAGTAAAACATTTTGAGATAAGTAGTTTTTCTAAAAGCCCAACTATTTACCAGCCGGAAGATCTAGAAAGATTAAATCACAAATTACTAATAAGTCTAGATTTTAATGAGGTAAAAGATCGCCTTAAAGAAATAGATGCTGAATATATTGATGAAAATTTTTGGCTTTCAGTAAGACCTAATTTAAAAAAATTATTTGATGCAAAAGATTGGTGGGAGATTTGTCATAAAACTCCAAACATAAAAGATTTGAATTTAGATAAAGAATATCTAAAACAAGCAGCAGAGTTATTACCTGAAGAAGAAATTACCGCCGAGACGTGGGGGATATGGACTAAAAAACTCGCAGCAATAACAAATCGAAAAGGAAAAGAGTTGTTTTTACCATTGCGTCTTGCTTTAACCGGTAAGGAATCAGGACCGGAAATATCAAAGGTGCTACCTTTGATAGAAAGGGAAGAGATAGTCAAGAGGTTGACTTAAAATAACGTCATTGCGAGAAGCAAAGCGACGAAGCAATCTTAAGGATATTGTTCTTAAGGATTATTGTATTGTTTCATGAGATTGCCTCCGTCCTCTGCTATGCATATCCTCACAATGACGTGTCTACTACAAAACCTATTGCAAGAATAATACATTTATGGTAAAAACGATGCCATAAAAATAAAGTAATATATTATGAAAATATTGATTTTAGGTGCAACCGGCATGCTTGGTAATAGTATGTTTAGATTTTTGAGTACTGACAAAAATCTTGATGTTTACGCAACAAGCCGGAGCAGCTCAGCTCGTTCTTATTTTTCTAAAGATTTAGCAGATAAAATAGTTTCAAATGTAGAAGTTGAAAATCACGATTCGTTAGTTGAAGTATTAAATAAAGTAAAGCCTAATGTAGTAATAAATTGTATAGGACTGGTAAAGCAGCTCGCTGATGCAAATGATCCTTTAAAAGCGTTACCGATTAATAGCTTACTGCCACATAGGCTTGCTGGTTTATGTGAACTTGTTGTTAGCAGGTTAATCCATATTAGTACTGATTGTGTATTTTCAGGAAAAAAAGGCAATTACAAGGAAAGTGATTTTCCGGATTGTTATGATTTATATGGTCGTTCTAAATTTCTTGGTGAGGTGAATTATCCACATGCTATTACGCTTCGTACTTCGATTATAGGTCATGAACTTTCAGGAAATAGAAGCTTAACTAACTGGTTTTTAAGTTCAAAAGGGTCAGTAAAAGGTTTTGAAAAAGCTATATATTCAGGTTTTCCGACTGTAGAGCTTGCAAGAATAATAAAGGATTTTGTGCTACCTAATAAAGAACTGCATGGTCTTTATCATGTTGCATCAAAGCCGATTAATAAACTGGAGTTGCTGAAATTAGTAGCTGAAATTTACGGTAAGAAAATAGAAATTATACCGTCTGATGAGCTTGTTATAGATCGCTCGCTAGATGCTACTCGTTTTAATGAGGTTACGGGTTATAGCCCACCTGATTGGAGGGAGTTAGTGAAGCGTATGTGTGAGTTTAAGTAACGTCATTGCGAGGAGAGATTCATCTGCTCTTGTTATTCCGTGGACAAGCCAGCATTGTTGCATGGCTCCTATGTCATTCCCGCATAGGCGGGAATCAAGTAATTAAAATCTTGATTTCTCTTGCTTTATGCTGGATTCCCGCCTATGCAGGAATGACACCGAAGGTTTTTTCGAGCCATACAACAACGCCGGACAAGCCACGGGATGAAATACTATCTTAATAACAATAGATATGGAATAAATAATGTTTGTAGATAAAACTTTGTTGATTACCGGAGGTACTGGTTCATTTGGTAATGCAGTACTTTCTCGTTTTCTTAAAAATGATATTATTAAAGATATCAAAGAAATCAGAATTTTTAGTAGAGATGAAAAAAAGCAAGAAGATATGCGTATTGCTTTGAATAATTCAAAAATTAAATTCTATATCGGGGATGTGCGTAATTATCACAGCATTGATGACGCAATGAAAGGTGTAGATTACGTATTCCATGCTGCTGCTTTAAAGCAAGTTCCAACCTGTGAATTTTATCCGATGGAAGCAATAAATACCAATATTTTAGGTGCTGAAAATGTTTTAAGGGCAGCAACAATTAATAAAGTTGCAAAAGTTATAGTACTTAGTACTGATAAAGCTGTGTATCCAATTAATGCGATGGGGTTATCTAAAGCATTAATGGAAAAGTTAGCAATAGCAAAAGCACGTATGAACGTAAAAGATAAAACAGTATTTTGTGTTACTAGATACGGCAATGTTATGGCATCCAGAGGGTCAGTAATTCCTTTATTTATCAATCAAATTAAGCAAAATAAGGATTTAACTATTACAGAACCTTCAATGACGCGTTTTTTAATGTCGTTAGTTGATTCTGTAGATTTAGTTTTATATGCATTTGAACATGGTCACCAAGGTGATATTTTCGTACAAAAATCTCCAGCTAGTACTATTGAAGTATTAGCTAAAGCATTACAAGGGATATTTAACAGTAAAAATAAAATACGTTTTATCGGCACACGTCATGGTGAAAAACATTATGAATCATTGGTATCATCGGAAGAAATGGCGAAAGCTGAAGATTTAGGCAATTATTACCGCATTTCTATGGATGGTCGTGATCTTAATTATGCGAAATACTTTGTTGAGGGTGAAAAGAAAGTAGCACTTCTAGAGGATTATACCTCACATAATACAAAGCGTTTAAATCTAGAAAAAGTTAAAGAGTTGTTACTAAATCTTGATTATGTACAAGAGGAGCTAAAAAATGCTTAAGGTAATGACTATTGTCGGTACTCGCCCAGAGCTTATTAAGCTGTGTTGTGTGATCTCTGAGTTTGATAAATATACCAAACATATTCTAGTTCATACCGGTCAAAATTATGCATACGAATTAAATCAGGTTTTTTTTGATGATATGGGAATCAGAAAACCGGATTATTTTTTAGAAGTTGCAGCAGATAATACAGCTAAATCTATTGGGCTTGTTATTGAAAAAGTAGATGAAGTTCTTGAGAAAGAAAAGCCTGATGCAGTGTTATTTTATGGTGATACTAATTCATGCCTTTCTGCAATTGCTGCTAAACGCCGTAAGATTCCAATTTTTCATATGGAAGCAGGAAATCGTTGTTTTGATCAAAGAGTGCCAGAAGAAATAAACCGTAAAATCATTGACCATATTAGCGACGTTAATATTACATTAACCGAGCATGCTAGGCGTTATTTAATCGCTGAAGGATTACCGGCTGAACTTACTTTTAAGTTAGGTTCCCATATGCCGGAAGTACTTGACCGCTTCATGCCTAAAATATTAAAGTCAGATATTCTAGATAAATTATCACTCACACCAAAACAATATTTCTTAATTAGCTCACATCGTGAAGAAAATGTAGACGTCAAAAATAATCTAAAAGAATTATTAAATAGTTTACAAATGCTTATTAAAGAGTATAATTTTCCGATAATCTTTTCTACGCATCCGAGAACTAAAAAAAGACTTGAGGATTTAGAAAGTTTTAAAGAGCTTGGAGACAAAATAAGATTTTTACCGGCTTTTAGTTTTAGTGATTATGTAAAATTACAAATGAATGCTTTTTGTATTTTATCAGATAGTGGTACTATCACTGAAGAAGCATCAATACTTAATTTGCCTGCTTTAAATATTAGAAATGCTCACGAGCGTCCTGAAGGTATGGATGCCGGGACGCTAATTATGTCTGGTTTTAAAGCTGATCGAGTATTACAAGCAGTAAAGACTATTACTAGAGAACACGACAACAACAAGCGTATGCAAGCAATAGTTCCTGATTATAATGAAGCAGGGCTTGTATCGAAAAAAATATTGCGTATAGTTTTAAGCTATGTGGATTATATTAACCGCACAGTTTGGTTTAAATGATCGAGAAATATATAACATAATCATAAAGAAAAAATTAAAACATGATTAGTCTTCCATTATTATTTAGCATTTTTTTAGGATATAGCTTCTTTTTTAGAAGATTATTTAAGGTAGAGTTTTCACATGCCTTAATATAACAATGCCAAGTGGTATATTAGATGTTCATGTTGATGGAAATTATCATGATGCGACAGGTCTTAGTCGTCGTATGAATGTTATTTTATATTTAAATCCTAATTGGCAAAAAGGGTGGAGCGGAGAGTTTGGAATATACAATGAAAATGGTGATAAGTATCTAAAAAGAGTAGAGCCACTTTTTAATGTTAGCAACGGAAGTAAAATGATACAGGGCGACGGATAAAAATTGATACAGTATTAATAGTGTATCCTCCTGATAAGGAGGTAAAAAAGAATGTTAATACTGGAACAAATAATGGAAATAAAGATTTTACATAAGCAAGGTAAAAGCCTAAGAACTATAGCAGGAGAAGTAGGTATATCAGTAAATACGGTACGTAAGTATTTAAAATATGAAGACGCTCCTAAATACAAGAACAGACCACAGTTAACAACTAAGATTGGTCCATATAAGAACTACCTAGAGGATAGAATAAAATCAGCTTACCCTGTAGTTTTGCCTGGTACTGTAATGTTTCAAGAGATAAAGGAGCTGGGGGATATAAAGGCGGAATAACCCAGCTTAGAGATTACTTAAGGAGTATAAAACCGGTACCCCAAGCAGAAGAGGTAATAAGGTTTGAGACAGCTCCCGGTAAACAGATGCAAGTTGACTGGATTGAATTTGGCAAGGCTAAAAATTCTTTATCAGCTTTTGTAGCGACTTTAGGATTTAGTCGGTCAAGCTATGTAGAATTTGTCAGCAATGAGAAGCTTGCAACATTAATAGAATGCCATAAACGAGCATTTGATTATTTTGGAGGAGTACCCGAAGAAGTACTGTATGATAATATGAAGACAGTAATACTAAATAGGGATACTTATGGGGCTGGGCTACATCGGTTTAATAAAGGGATGCTGGATTTTGCCGGACATTACGGTTTTCGGTTAAAAGTATGTAGACCTTATCGAGCAAAAACCAAGGGTAAGGTTGAGAGGTTTAACAGGTATATAAGATATAGCTTTTATAATCCTTTAGTTACTAAACTAAAAACTTCGGGTTTGGTACTGGATGTAGATACTGCAAATACGGAGGTACTAAAATGGTTGCGTGATACTGCCAATCTGCGTATACATGGGACCACTGGAGAAAGAAGTCCCTGCAGAAAGATTAAAGCTTGAGAGGGATAATTTGCAGCCGCTACCGCCATGTTATAATGGTAGTCAGCCTGCTATAGCAGAGATTAAGGAAGACAAGCTGGAGAGATTCTCTACAGTTTCCTTGCAGCATTCCCTATCAATATACCAAAGAATACTGGAGGCATTATGAACCTGCAGTACCAACGTATTGAAGAACTATGCCGTTGCTTGGGTCTTATTCAGACAGCTGAAAGTTATCTTGATATTGCACAATCCTCTAGCAAAGAAGAATCAAGTTATACGGATTTTCTTGAATCAATATTAAAGACTGAATTGTTAGTACGGCAGAATAGGAGTAAATCAATACTTACTAGAATGGCAGGTTTTCCTGCTATAAAAACACTAGATGATTTCGATTATGATTTTGCTACAGGAGTAAAGCGTCAGGTCTTGGAAGGGCTAAAATCTCTGTCTTTTGTAGAAAAACAGGAAAATGTTATTCTTCTCGGCCCCTCGGGGGTAGGTAAAACCCATATAGCCATAGGCCTTGGTTATGCAGCCACACAAAGCGGGATCAAGACTAAATTTATAACAGCTGCAGATTTAATGCTTGTGCTTGATGCCGGATTAAATCAAGGAAACCTAAATTCCATATTTAAAAGAGTAATAATGCCATATAAGTTACTTATAATAGACGAATTTGGATATCTTCCTTTAAAGCAGGAGCAAGCCAGTCTGTTGTTTCAGGTTATAGCAAAGCGTTATGAAAAGGGTAGCGTAATACTTACAAGCAACCTACCTTTTGGGCAATGGCATACCAGTTTGGCTCAGGATAGTGCACTTACGGCTGCTATCCTTGATCGTCTGCTTCATCACTCCACCATACTCAATATTAAAGGTGACAGTTTTAGGCTCAAGGATAAAAAGAAAGCGGGCTTTCTACCAACGGAAATAATTAAAAAACAGGAGGGAATTATGATATGATTTGAATATAAGTTAATTTTTTATGGTACTGTAGCAATTTTCAACCGGCAATACGAAAAAATCTGTATCACTTTTCGTCCGTTGTTGACATTAATCGTTTAGTTGCCTTTGACACTCATGACAAAAGTTATTACGGTCTTCCTGATCCGTTAAATTTTCCTGAAGGTGAATATCGTAAATCTATAATACTATATTATTATACTAAAGCTCCACGTGATGAAGCTAATAATATTATAAAAGAGCCACATAGAATTTTATGGAAAAAGCATGATTTTACTGATAAAGATAAAAACTTTATAAGAAAATATTATTAATCTGAAATAATTATTAAAATGAAAATATTACAAGTAAATGGTTATGAATCGCCGGGGAGTCGTTTTCATGGGTTTGCTATTACGCCTATTTTAAAAGAATATGGCATAGAATCAAAGCATCTAATTTGGCAAAAAGATACTAACAATCCAGAAGTATTAACTTTTAGCGAAAAAGATCGTAAAATAAATCATTTTTTACATAGGGTAGAAAATATTTTATCTTTGCAGTCAGTTTTATATCGTAACGCTTTGCAGATGATAAAAATGCCGGAGTTTCAAGAAGCAGATCTTATTCATCTTCATATTATTCATTCTGGTTTTTTTAGTATAAGACATTTGCCTAAAATAACTGGTTTAAAACCAACAGTTTGGACTTTACATGATCCTTGGGCAATGACAGGACGCTGTATTTATCCAATGGGTTGTAGCGGATGGGAAAAAAATTGCGGTATTTGTCCTGATCTTAAAACTCCATTTGAAATGAGAAGAGATAATAGTAAGTTTTTATTTAATTACAAACGTAGAGTTTATAAAAAATCTAACTTCAACTTAATTGTAGCATCAAAATGGATGCAAAATATGGTTGATACTTCACCTTTATTTGATAAAAAAGTTAAAGTTCATCATCTACCTTTCGGTTTAGATTTAAAATTTTTCTCTCCTGATCATACTAAAAAAGCAAGAGAACGTTTTAATATTAGTGATGACAAAATAGTTATTTGTTTCCGTTCAGAAGATACTACTTTTAAAGGTTACCGGTATATTATGGATGCATTAGAAAGGCTGGAGACCACAAAACCTATATGCTTATTAACAGTTGGTAGACATAATTTGTTAGAGCGATTTAGAGGAAGATTTGAAATAATAGAACATGGCTGGACTAATGATGATGTGTTACTCCGAGACGTTTTAGCTGCTTCCGATATTTTCTTAATGCCTTCTGTTGCAGAAGCATTCGGTGTTATGGTAATAGAAGCAATGGCATGCGGTAAGCCAGTAATAGTTTTTGATGGAACATCATTACCTGAAGTAACTTTTGCACCTGATATTGGTATTTCTGTTCCTATGCGTGATAGTAATGCTTTAACAAATGCGATAAAGCGTTTAGTTGATAATTCTGAGGAGCGTTTAGAACGAGGTAGTAAAGGAAGAAAGGCAGCTGAATTACACTATGATCAAGATATGCATGTAAAGAACTTAGTAGATATTTATAAGAAAGTTCTAAATAAATGAAGATTTTACTTTTAACCAATATTCTTCCTTGTGAGAGTTGTATGGCAGGGTTAGTATACCCTTTTAAAGCAAGTTTAAAATGAAAATATTACAAGTAAATGGTTACGAATTGCCGGGGAGTCGTTTTCATGGGCTTGCTATTACGCCTATTTTAAAAGAATATGGTATAGATTCTAAGCATCTGATTTGGAAAAGAGATACTAATAATCCTGAAATCTTATCTTTTAGCGTAAAAGATCATATAATAAATAACTTTTTGTATGTAACAGAAAGGATTTTATCTTTGCAATCAATTTTATATCGTAACGCTTTGCAGATGATGAAAATGCCGGAGTTTCAAGAAGCAGGTCTTATTCATCTTCATATTATTCATTCTCGGTTTTTTAGCATAAATCATTTACCTGAAATAACTAGGTTGAAACCAACAGTCTGGACTTTGCATGATCCTTGGGCAATGACAGGACGTTGTGTTTATCCAATGGGTTGTAGCGGATGGGAAAAAAATTGCGGTGTTTGTCCTGACCTTAAAACTCCATTTCCAATGATAGTAGATAATAGTAAATTTTTATTTGATCACAAACGCAAAATTTATGAGAAATCTAATTTTAATTTAATTGTAGCATCAAAATGGATGAAGAATATGGTTAATACTTCACCTTTATTTGATAGAGAAGTTAAGGTTCATCATCTACCTTTTGGTTTAGATTTAAAGTTTTTCTCTCTTGATCATACCAAAAAAGCAAGAGAGCGTTTTAATATTAGCGATGACAAAATAGTGATCTGTTTCCGTTCCGAGGATACTCCTTTTAAGGGCTACAGATATATTATGAATGCATTAGAAAGGCTGGAGACCACAAAACCTATATGCTTATTAACAGTTGGTAGACATAATTTGTTAGAGCGATTTAGAGGAAGATTTGAAATAATAGAACATGGCTGGACTAATGATGATGTGTTACTCCGAGACGTTTTAGCTGCGTCTGATATTTTCTTAATGCCTTCTGTTGCAGAAGCGTTCGGTGTTATGGCAATAGAAGCAATGGCATGTGGTAAGCCAGTAATAGTTTTTGATGAAACATCATTACCTGAGGTAACTTTTGCACCTGATATCGGTATTTCTGTTCCTATGCGTGATAGTAATGCTTTATCAAATGCGATAAAGCATTTAGTTGATGATCCTAAGGAGCGTTTAGAACGAGGTAGTAAAGGAAGAAAGGCAGCTGAATTACATTATGATCAAAATATGCATGTAAAAAATTTAATAAATATTTATAAGGAAGTTTTAAACAAATGAAAATTTTACTTTTAACCGATATCCCTCCTTGTGAAAATTATACTGCAGGGTTGGTATTAAAACCTTTAGTAAGATTTCTACCTCTAGATCAAATCGTTATGTGTACAGTTTCACATCCGGCTTTTGAATTTAAAATACCACCAGAATTAGAAAAAATTCCTCATTTAAAATTATTTAAATTTATTGAAAGGATGAAATCAGGAGGCTTGGTTGCTTATATTTTAGAGTTATTTAATGCAATAAGAGTAAAATATTATTTACTTCCTAAAATTATTAAGTTTGCTAAAGAACATAAAGTTGACACTATATGGGTTGTTTTGCAAGGTCAAACCATAGTTAGGTTAGCACGACCTTTAGCTAAGAAATTATCGGCATCATTATTTACTCAAGTATGGGACTCTTTTGAATGGTGGCTTCATGCTTGTAAAACTGATAAGCTTACTCAAAAAAGACTTTTAAAAGAATTTGATAAAGTGCTAAGATATAGTACCTGTTGTGCTACTGCTTCTTGGGGTATGTCTGAGGAATATGAAGCTAAATATAATATACCAACTATACCGATAGTTGCTGGATTGCCAAAAGAATTTGCAAAGCTTCCTGCTGTTACTTATAACAATACAGATGAGTACATTATTAGCATATCTGGGCAGTTTTATGCAAAAGATGAGTGGTTATGTTTTATAAATGCTCTTAATAGAGTTAATTGGAAAATAGCTGGTAAAAATATCAAAATTCGTGTAATGGGTGGAGATTTTGAGATACTTAGACAGCTATCACCTGCTAATATTGAATATTTGGGCTGGCGTTCACAAGAAGAAGCAATTAATTTGCTTGCCAAATCAGATCTTCTTTATATGCCATATTGGTTTTCAAAAGAATTTTACAAAGAATCTAGTACAAGTTTTCCTTCAAAATTAGTAACTTATTTTGCCTCAGGTAGACCAGTTTTTTGTCATGCTCCTCCATATGCATCTCCTAGCAAATATATAATGAAACATAATGCGGGGTATATATGCAATTCGCTAGATACGCACGAGATAATAAATGTTTTAGAAAAAGCAATATCCGATAAGGAATCTTACAGTATATTTGCTCAAAATGGACATAATTGTTTCTTGCAAGATTTTACATTAGAAAGTATAAAAGAAAATTTCTTAAAATTTTTAAATATGAATGGTAGTAAATGATGATGAAAATAGATAATAACCGTATTGTTTGGGTAGATTTAGTAAAAACTCTAGCTATTGTTATGGTGGTATTACTTCATTCTATAGCTCCATCATTCTATAAATATTCATCTATCCCTTTTTCTAAAAGTTTTGTTTTATCTAATCTTATAGATTCTTTTTGTAGGGTAGCTGTTCCTTTATTTATAGTAATTTCGGGTTTTTTAGCACTTAAAGGTAATATGCCGATAGAAAAACTATGGTCTAAAATAAAAAGGTTATTAATTCCATCAATATTTTGGAGCATTCTATATAAATATTGGATTTTATATAATAATAACGAAACATTTAATATTTTTGCTGTATTAAAAAGTATTTTTCGTGAACCTGCAATGTATCATCTAGGTTTTGTTTATTATATGCTAGGAGTTTATTTACTATTTCCAATTCTTTCGTTAATTGTTAATGAAATGCTTAAAAATACAAAATTTGCTTGTTATTTTCTAATATTATGGTTTGCAATTAATTCTGTTAATTGCTACTATGTATTTAAGATAATAAATTGGATGGCAGTTAGTAATTTTTTAATTATTCTGGTTATGCGGTTTTAGGAGCTTATTTAATAAGAAAAAATATTGGATTAAAGTTTCCTAGATATTATTGGTTAATTTTATACTTGTTAAGAAGTAGTTTTACGTTTATTATAACATGGATTTTAAATATAAATTTCTGGTAATGCTGATGAGACAGCTTATTGGTATTTATCCCCGAATGTTGTTATAGCAGCTATAGGAATGTTTTTAGCAATACAAAATATTAATATATCTGCTCAGTATAATAAATTATTAAAATGCATTTCTAAAAACTGTTTTGTTATTTATTTTATCCACGTTTGGCTATTAGATAGACTGCAATATTTAGTATCAAACTTTTTCAACGACGGTATAATGATTCATCAGGTAGTTGACGGTCTAATTTTAAGTATTGCTACTTTTATAATTAGTTTGCTAGTTAGTATATTAATTGGATTAGTTCCTTATTCTCAAAGATTAGTTGGATGAAACAAAATACATATTTCCCCTTAGTTTCAATTATTATCCCTGTATATAATGGTGCAAACTATTTAAAGGAATCTATAGATAGTGCTTTAGCTCAAACATATAAAAATATTGAAATTATAGTTGTTAATGATGGCTCAAAAGATAATGGGAAAACGGAAGAAATAGCATTATCATATGGTGATCAAATACGTTATTTTTCTAAAGAAAATGGTGGATGTGCTTCGGCTTTAAATGTCGGCATAAAAAATATGAAAGGGGAATATTTTTCATGGCTTAGTCACGACGATTTATATTATCCTAATAAAATTGAACATCAAGTTAATATATTAAATAAATTAGATAATAAGAATATTATAATTTATGGTGGTTATGAACTAATTGATGAAAAATCACAAACTATAAACATAATTAAAATAACAGATAGAATCCCTGAAAATAAACTTAATATTTCATTATTTCCTCTTTTTCATGGTTTATCATATGGTTGCACTTTATTAATACCAGCTATATATTTTAAAAAAGTTGGGTTGTTTAATGAATCTCTGAAACATACTCAAGATTATGATTTATTTTTTAAGATCTTTCGGATAGCAAAAATTCATTTTGATCCTCAAATTCTTGTAAAATGCCGTCAACATTCAACACAAAGTAGTCGTGTTGTTCCTAACAATTTAGAAGAATGTGAAGAATTGTGGGCAAGATTTTTAAAAGAGTTAACAGAAGAAGAAATGCTAGAAATGGGCGGCTGTTCTATAACGGTATTTTTATTTGATTTTGTAGCCTTTTTAAAATGTTATACCCCTTATAAAAAATCAGAACAATTAGCCTTAGAAATGGCGAATAGATATTTAAATAATACTAAAGTTAGTGTGATTATTCCTCTATATAATAGGATAAATTGGACTATAGAGGCTATAGAAAGTGTACTTATTCAAACTCATCAAAATTTTGAAGTGCTTGTAATAGATGATGGATCAACTGATGATGTATCAAAATTGATTGAAATATGTAAAAAAGATAAGAGAATAAAATATTTTCGCAGAGAAAATGAAGGTGTTAGTGCAGCTCGTAATTTTGGAATTGAAAAAGCCAAAGGAGAATATATTGCTTTTCTTGATTCGGATGATTTATTTATGCCGAATAAAATTGAAACTCAATTAAGGTTTATGGTAGAAAATGATAGATTATTTTCTCATACTTCTTATCAAAAAATAGATGAGCAAGGGAAATATCTTTATTCTGTCGATTCAGGTGATTTTTTTGGTCAAATTTTCCCACAAATTATTAATTACTGTCCAATAGCAGTGCCAACAGTTATGGGTAGAACTTCTTTGTTTAGACAAAATTTATTTCCTGAAAATATAAGAAATGGTGAAGATTTTTGTGTATGGATTTCTATTGCAAGTAAGAATCAGATAGGTGGTATTAATAAAGAATTATCTAAAGTAAGAATAACTAGTACTAATACTTTGTCAAATCCTAGAAAACATGCAGAAAGTTTGATAAATACAGCATCTTATATTATTAATGATCCTTATTTAAGTAAATATAGCTTACTAACAGTTAATTTGTTATCAAGAGCTATAACTGAATTAAAATCGTTAGAAAAAGAAGTTGATATTATAGAAGATAATCCTAGTAATGTAATAAACAAAACACAATTAAATTTTTCTATTATACCAAGCCTAATTAGATTAACCATTTATTCTATAAAATATAGAGGAGTGCGTGCAACTATATCTAAAATAAAAAGATGGTTTGAAAAACATAGAAATTTTAACTTATTCTTCTAGTATTTTTACTTTTGCACCATCGCTTATTTGGGGCATGCCCTCTGTAACGATTATATCGCTGTCTTTGATGTTATCGGAAATAATCTCGATTAAGCCATTGGTTCGTAAACCAGTCTTTACATATAATTGTTTTGCCGTATCACCATCTATTTTATAAATGAAATTACCTTGATTATTACGTTGTATAGATTTTTCTGGTACAGCTAAATTTTCATGCGGGTTGATTATCAACTTAACATCCACATAGCTATTATGTAAGATATTTGTATTATTTGGTAAGGCAATTTTAGCGGTTATAGTACCATTATTTGATAAATAGTGTGAGATAGCAAAAACTTCACTATGGATTTTGCCATTAACTATTGCTTTTGTACCGGCGAGGACCTTGCCACTTAAAGATTCCGGTAGCTCAATAAAAACACTTTGTGATTTATCAGCTCCTGTAATACTAAAAAGATAATCACCTATTTTTACTTCATCACCGACCATAGGCTTTATCACACCGATTTTACCATTAAAAGGTGCGGTAATTATCATGTCATTGTAAGTTTTAAGAGCCATCGTATAATTAAATTTAGCCTCTTCAAGGTCACTTTTCAATTTCTTATATTCTTGAATACTTACATATTTTTTTGCAAGTAAAGCATTTTTTCTGTCATATTCGTCTTGTTTAGTATTTAGTAAAGCTGCAGCTTTTGATTTAGTAGTTTCCGCTACATCTTTATCTATAACTAATAATATATCACCTTTTTTTACTATTTGTCCTTGCATAGCTGAAACTTTCTCAACAGTACCAGCAGCATTAGCATAATAATCACGGCTATTATTATTTTGGCATCGCCCTACGATATTAAAGACTTCATAAAGCTCTGCTGTATGGGCTTTAGTAACTTTTACTCCTGTAATTTTTTCTTCTATTTTTTTACTTGCAATAGTAGAAAGCGAAAAAAATAGGACAAAAAGGATAATAAGTTTTGTAGGCATAATTAATATTATTTATTTAATTTTTTAAGTTTGTGATCCGTTAACCATTTATATTCTTTTTCTAAAATCTCAAATCTAATTTTTTCTAGTTGTTCGTTAAGATCAGGTTCAGGAACTATTGCAGAACCCATAAACTCAAACCCTTGGTAATTAATTTTTAGTTTACTACATGTCTTTTGTAATGATAATAAATTTTCTTCTATATCATCTATAAATATTACCGATTTCGGAAAATAATTTGTTTTTTGCAACACATATTCAAGCACAGCTCCCTTATCATATTCTGCGGTGTAAATTATCCCATCTTTTAAAATAGGATCACCATAACCGGCATTAAAATCTTTTATTACTACTTCGTCATTTAAAGGTGATAATTCTTGAAGATTCAATTTTAATGAAGTTAGTTCTCGTACTCTCCACTCTATCATATCTTCAATTACGCCAAATTTACCGGTAGGAAGTTTTGTAAGACCCATTGCAGGGATATTTTTTTCTTTAAGTAGAGCAAATATGGTTAAAATATCATCATTTACAAACCTGGCTTTGCGGTCTTTCAGAACTACGCTCATTAATAATTCGCACTCTTTACGAGAGAGCCTTTTTTCAATGTCATTTACTAATATTTTACGGTAATCATGCGTTAATCTAGATTCATCTGAATCCATCACTATTACTTCATCAACATCAAAAAGCATTAAATAAGTTCCATCTGCTTTTTCTATTGCTTTTATAACTTCTTTAAAATCATGAATTTTATTTATTTTACTAAACATATTTATTATTTTCTTTATTTAATTTTTTGTAATTAGCATTATTGTCATCCCGTGGCTTGACCACGGGATCCAGTGTAAAGCGAGATAAATCGAGCTTTTTGCATTTATATTTTTTATTATTTTCTGGATCTAATTTCCAAGCCACGGGATGACACAAAAGATGTTTTTCAAGGCACACAACAAAGCTGCAATACTTCCTCTAATGAATTTGTCATTACCTTTAAGTCTTCTTCTCTAGATAGGTTATGTTTTGCATCTTTAACTAATTTCAATACCATTTGTTTGCTTGTTATTTTTTTTAATAGTTTAAGAGAAATTTCATAAGGCACATCTTCATCTAACATACCATGGATTAAATGCACCGGAATATTTATATCAATTTTGTTCTTTGTCAATAGTAAATGCTTTTTTGCATCTTCGATTAATTTATAGCTAATAGGGTATCTATATTCACAACTTCTACCTGATATTTCTAGTACACTTTCTTTTTGTATTCTAGATTGATCTTTTGGTGATAGATTGTGCCAAATATCTTCCGTAAAATCAGCTGCAGGGGCTAAACAGATAAGTCCTTTAACCTTATTCGGAAACTTTAAAGCTGCAAGAAGTGCAAGCCATCCTCCCATGCTTGAGCCGACTATTATGGCTTGATCATCAATTAATTCATCTAAAACTAGAGCTACCCCTTCTAACCAACTACTAATAGTTTGATCTGTAAATTGTCCTGCAGCATGACCGTGACCAAAATTATCAAAAATAGTAAAATTATAATTGTTTTTTTTACAATAATCTATTAAATAAAGAGCTTTAGATGAATGCATACCTGACATTAAGCCGTGTAAAAAAATTACAGGTGGAATATTTGTATTAACAATTCTATAATTATTATAGACAACAAATTTGTCTTGTGTTCTAGTATAAAGCTTGTGCATTTTAAATAATTATTTAAATAGATGAAATTATAATGCCTTCATTAAATTCAAGTAAACGATACAATAAATATACTATTTTGCAAGTAGTTCCTGCTCTAGTTTCGGGAGGAGTTGAAAGAGGGACTATAGAAGTTGCAAAATATCTTAAAGTTCTTGGTCATACTCCGATTATAATTTCAGCTGGCGGTGCTTTAGTTAAAGAGTTAGATAATGAGGATATACTACATATTCAAATGAATAGTAGTAGTAAAAACCCTTTTATAATTCTAAATAATGCTAGGTTAATAGCCGAAATAATCAAAAAATATAAGGTTGATATAGTTCATACAAGGTCAAGAGCTTCGGCATGGAGTTCATATCTAGCAGCAAAATGGACGAATACTAAATTTTTAACAACCTTTCATGGTATTTATAACGCTCCTAATGATTTGAAGAAATATTATAATAGTATAATGTTAAAGGGAGAGAAAGTTATTGCCGTCTCTAATTTTGTGAAGCAGCATTTACTTAAAAATTATAATGTTGATGAAAGTAAAATAGTGGTAATTGAGCGTGGTGTAAATTGTGATTATTTCGATCCAGCAAATTTAACACCAGAAAGACTTAAAAAATGTCGTGATAAATATGATGCTCCAGATAATGTACCGATAATATCAATGCCCTCGAGAATGACTAACTGGAAAGGGCATCTTGTTTTAGTAGAGGCATTAAGCAAATTAAAGCACAGAAACTTTTATTGTTTAATGGTCGGTGATTTATCAAGACATCCTAGTTTTACCAATAGAGTAAAAGAACTTATAGCAAATTTAAAACTTCAAAATAAAATTCAAATTTTTGGTAATGATTCTGATATCATAAATCTTTATGGTATTTCAGATATTATTGTTTCTGCTTCGATTGAGCCTGAAGCTTTTGGGCGTACTATTATTGAAGGGCAGGCTATGGAAAAGCTTGTTATTGCCACTAATATTGGTGGAGCTACCGAAACAATAAATGATAATGTAACAGGTTTCCACGTAAAGCCAAATGATGCTGAAGATTTAGCTCAAAAAATTGATCATTGCTTATCTATTCTAAATACTGAAGAAGCTAAGAAAATTCAAACCGCCGCAAGACATACTGTAATTAATGACTTCTCCCTTGATTTAATGCTCCGAAAGAATCTTGAAGTTTATAAAGAAGTTTTAAAAAACTCCCCTAATTCAAAAACGATGCCATAAATTTAAGATTTTCTAATAAAATCACTTATTCCTCATTCTCTATAAGTGATAAAGCAATTAATAATCTCTCTTTTTCTTTTATATAATTTCTATTGCTTTACATATAATGTATTTTTTTGGTTTATCAATTTCTCTAGAAATATTGGAAAGACTAGTATCTAACTCATTAGAAATTTGAGTGGTTATAACTGTTAAATAATTTTATATTTTTATTTTTGCATTAAATCTATTATAGCTTAATGCGATAAGGTAGTGATTTTTAAGAGCATAGTAAACAGCATCAAAAAAGTGCTCAAAATTAGAAATAGTTTTTCTTATTTCATTCTTGATTTTAAACCAGTAATGCTCAATAGAATTTAAGTCAGGAGAGTAAGTTGGTAAAAATAAAATACTGCAACCAACAGATTCAATTAACGTTTTCACTTTTGTACTTTTATGAAAATTAATATTATCCATTACTACTATCTGACCAGCCTTTAATTCCTTGATCAATATCTCTTGTACATAAGTTTCAAAAATGTCCTTATTACATGTCCCATCAAATATTATTGGGGCAATAATATCTTTGACACACAGCCCAGCAATCATACTAATCCGTGATTTATGTTGATAGACCTTTTCACCATAACATCTTTGACCGATAATGCTCCACCCGTGTTCTCTACAGCTATTATAGCATAAGTCATTAAGGTACTGACAGAGCGAGAGTATCATGTTATAGTAAGCAAATATTCAAAACTTACGCTATGTTATAGCAAATATGCTAAAAACTCTTATTACACAGCAATGTTTTATAGTGAAGCACTTCATAATATCCCTTAATTCATGGGCATTATATCAAACATAGCGTAAGTTTTGTATTAACAAGCATGTAAAGAGATATGGCACGAGCATATGCAATAGAACTAAGACTAAGAGTTATAAAAGCTGTAGAAGCAGGGATACGAATAAGTAAGGTAAGTAAATAAAAGTAATCCCCGCCGCAAGCAGCGGGGTATTTTAGAAGAAAGCTAGCTGATGATCCTCATGCAGTTTCTGATATTCCTTGCCTTGGTTTTTTACGTATTTTCCTATCATATTCTCATTTCCATGCTTACCTACCGTACTCGTAAAATATCCATCAGTCCAAAATTCTCCACCCCATAATTGTTTCTTTACCTGTGGACACTGTCTAAATATTTGACGAGCTGTAACACTTTTAATTGTTGTTACTATTTTTGTTACGCTATAGGTTGGTACAGATTGTACCAAAAAATGGACATGATCTTCATCAACCCCTATTTCTAAAAATTTTATTTGATATCTCTTTTCTATCTCTAAACATATTTCTCGTAATACTTGATCAACTGATACGTCAAACACTGCTCGGCGATATTTTGCTGGAAATACCATGTGATACAGCAGTACCGTAACATTATGACTTTTATGTATATATTTGCTCATTCCGCCATATTACGCCGCAAGCGGCGGGGAATATACCCAAAAGAGATTTAATGTAAGTCGTGATACTATATATAAATGGAAAAAATTAAAAGATAAGCAAGGTACTTTAGAAGCAGCAACTGGTTATCAGAAAGGACATAGTCATAAGATAAAAGATTCAGAATCTTTTAAAGAATTTTTTAAAGCTAATATGAATAAAACATCAAAGGAGTTAGCAAAGCAATGGGGTAATATTGCATCTGTAACTATTTTAAGACAAATCAGAAAACTTGGCTATAGCTATAAAAAAACTCATTTTCATCCGAAAAGAGATATTAAATTAAGAAATGAATTTATAGCAAAGATACAAACCATCACAAAAGACAAATTAGTATATCTTGATGAATCTGGAATAGAGGATAATGCTTGCAAAGAGTATGGATGGAGCATTATAGGACAAAGGTGTTATGGAGAAAAGGTGTATCAACATAAATTTAGAATAAGTATGATAGCTGGTCTTTGTAATGGTAATCTTATTGCTCCTGTAATATTTGAAGGTAATTGTAATACAGAGGTCTTTAAAACTTATATTAGGGATGTATTAATTACAGAATTACAACCTGGGCAAACCGTTATTATGGATAACATTAATTTTCATAAAAATTCTAAAGTTAAAGAGTTCATTGAATCCGTTGGTTGTACCATATTGTATTTACCAACTTACTCTCCTGATTTAAATCCTATAGAGCATTACTGGTTTAAGATAAAAAATGAAATTAGGAAAGTTGTAGGAGATTTTGAAACATTTTATGATGCTGTTTTTAATACTATTAAATTGTCAGTATCTTAATGATTTATGCTATATCTTCTATCCCAGACTCATCGATAAATACTAAATCTTGTTTATCTATAGTTTTTAGTTTCAATATAAACTCATTCCTTAGACCAATATCCCTTTTGGGATGAAGAAAAGTTTTTTTTATAACTATAACCTAATTTATTAAGCAATCTTGATATCGTACTTGCAGATACTTTTTGACTCCAGTTATTAGCTAGCTCCATGGTGGTTTTATCAAAATTTAATTCTATAAATTTTTTAAATCCCTCTATGTCTCTTATTATTCTACGATGTCCTGTATGATAACCACTTTTTGCTTTGACATCCCCAGTTTGTTTCTTTAATTTTTTCCACTCTATTATAGTCTTCCTACTAATAGAGTATATCTCTGAAGTCTCTTTTATTGTTTTACCATCTGTTAAACTTTTTATTACTCGTATTCTTAAATCGTATGAATATGCCTTTGCCATAAGTTTTTCATTTAGTATAATCCAACTCATACTATAAGTCACTACCTTATCGCATTAAGCTATATATATCTATTTTTAGTTTCGTTAAATCTAAAGATTTTATTCTTTAGGTTCTTATATTCATTTAATTTAGATTAGTAGTATGTATAGTAAAGAAAAGCTAAGCTTACGTGTAGAAAGGTTAGAGCAGCAGTTAGAAAAAATAAAATCAGAAAATTTAGGAAGTGTAAAGAATAATTTATGGTTTAAGTATCGTTCTGAAGTGCATAAAAAATTTAGTAAAATTAATTACACAGTAAAAAAATTAAATGATTTTTTATTTTGTTCAATATTAATTTCTTTTATTTTAATACTTATGCTAGCTCATTATACAAACAATTTTTTTTTGTTATGATCTTGATAGCATTAACATTATTTATAGTATTTATTTTTATATATCCTTTTATTGCAGTATTTTTTCAACTAAGAATTTATCGCCAGCTTAGAAAACCAAAAAATTTTATAAAAATATTAATTTCATTTGGAAAGTTTTTAGAGCAATCTTTAACAACATTTATAATTAAATTTGGTCTTCCATTAACATTATCTATAGTTATAAAAATCCTGTTGTTAAATATTTTGAGAAGCAAAGTTATAGAATTACCACCTGATGAATTGAAAATTGTGATTGACTCAATTATCCAAGGAAAAAATCTAAGTGTTATAATATATATATTTATGTTTAGTATTATATTACTAGCATATAAAGTTTCTTATGTTCGTACAAAAAGTTATCTACAAACTTTAAATAATAAGTGGAGATATTATAAACCTGTAGATATTTTTTCTGTTTTCTCTTTAATGTTTATTTCTTTTTTTATAATATTTTCTTTTTGTATAGAAATACCTGCCTTTATTAATGCATTACAAGAAGATCTAGCTGAAAATAATATGTTATATGCTACTAATATACTAGTTTCCAGTTATCAGTACTATTTTATTCTAGGAGCATTTATTTTACATTCAATAGGGTTGTTAGTCAGCGAATACTTCGTAGATAAGCAATATATTGAAGAACATAATATTTTACCCTTGCATTAAAGCGATTAGGCAGCTATTTTTATTTTATTGATTTTTTAAAATTAAAGGAAATAATTTATGTCGACAAATGGGCAAGACAGTACCGCAAATAATAATGATACAATAGAGATACAAGAAACTGAAGTGGTACCTGTAGAAACTACGAATTCTCTACAATCGGGATTAACAAGCTTAATACCGATGGTTTTAATTTTTGCTGTTTTTTATTTCTTACTATTACGTCCGCAAGAAAAACGTCGTAAAGAAAGAGAAAAACTAGTAAGCGAAGTTAAAAAGGGTGAAGAAGTTCTAACAAATAGCGGTATTTACGGGATCGTTACTAAAGTTAGCGAAAGCGAACCTAACATTGAAGTTGAGATAGCAAAAGATGTACGTATTAAAGTTTTAAAAAGTGCTATTGTTGATATAACTAGCCGTTCTAAAGATGTAGCAGTTAAAAAGGAAGACAGTAAAAATAATAAAAAAGATAAGAAGGTAAGCGGTGCAAAATCTTCCTAAGTGGAAAATTTTCCTTTCAATTATATGTACGATTTTTGCAGTTATTTGTGCTTTACCGAATTTTACACAGGTAAAGTCCAAATATTTGCCTCATGATTCAGTAAATTTAGGGCTTGACCTTAGGGGTGGAGCACATTTATTGCTTGATGTTGATTTCGATACTTATCTCAATGACACTATGGAAAATTTAGCCGATACTTTACGTAAAAGCTTCCGTGAAGATAAAATTGGTTATAAAAATCTATTGGTTAAGCAGAATAATATTCAGTTAGAGCTGAGATCGCAGGAAGAATTAAAGCCATTAAAGAAAATAATTAGCAAAATTGATCCTGAGATTAATGTTGAAGCAAATGATAATAGAATAAAGCTTTCCTATAGCGAATCTAGATTAAGAGAGCTACTTAATAAAATAGTCGATCAATCTATTGAGATTGTCAGAATGCGAGTTGATAGTACTGGTACTAAAGAGCCTATACTGCAAAAGCAAGGTGATAGGCATATATTATTACAAGTTCCTGGTGAAGAAGATCCAACCTATTTGAAAAATATTTTAGGTAAAACTGCTAAACTAACTTTTCACTTAGTTGATGAAAATGCCAATGTTGAAGAAGCAGTAAAAGGTCATGTGCCTATGGGTTCAATGCTTGTTCAAGGGGATAGAATGGGTTATTTAGTTGTAAAGAAAAAAGCTATTTTAGGTGGCGATTCATTAACAACTGCCGCAGCATCTTTTGATCAGAATTCACAGGCGGTTGTATCATTTTCTTTTAACAGTTTGGGTAGTAAATTATTTGGTGAAGTTACTAAAAATAATGTTGGAAAGCATCTTGCTATAGTTTTAGATAATAAGCTACTTAGTGCTCCAACAATAAATCAACCAATTATGGGTGGTAGCGGTATAATCTCAGGTGATTTTACTGTTGAATCGGCAAATGAACTTGCGTTATTATTACGTGCTGGCTCGCTGCCTGCACCGCTTAAGATTATTGAAGAAAGAAGTATAGGACCGAATCTTGGAGCTGATTCTATAGAATCCGGAAAAAAAGCAGGAATAATTAGTTTTGCAGCAGTTTGTATATTTATGGTCTGGTCTTATGGCTTGCTTGGTTTTTTTGCAAATATAGCTTTAAGTCTTGCTATGCTATATGTTTTAGCATTATTGTCGCTTTTCCAAGCTACCTTAACTCTGCCAGGGATTGCTGGAATAATACTTACTATGGGTATGGCTGTTGATGCTAATGTCTTGATTTATGAGCGAATAAAGGAGGAGCTGAACAAAGGAACTTCCAATCTTTATGCTATTAAAACCGGTTTTGAGTCAGCTTTTGCTACTATTTTAGATTCTAACCTTACTACTCTAATTGTTGCTTTTCTACTTTATATATTTGGAGTTGGAGCAATAAAAGGATTTGCTGTGGCATTAACAATCGGGATTATATCATCGATGTTTTCAGCAATTATTATTACTAAATTACTAATAGATATTTGGGTAAAATATTTTAAACCTAAAAAAATAGGTCTTGTATAAGATTTGGGGATATAAAAAATGCAATCAAATATTATAAAAATTATTATTGGAGTTAGTCTATTAATAGGTGTTGGAGCATTATATTTGTTATTATCTTTAAAGACTCCTGATAAGCCTCTTGCTGGTCAGGTAAATATTTATGAAGATAATGCAGAAATCGGTGGTGACTTTGAATTAATAGATCAAAATGGTGAAATATTTAACAGTGATGAACTAAAAGGTAAATTAAGTCTCTTATATTTTGGATTTACTGGCTGTCCTGATATATGTCCAACTTCTTTAAATAAAATAACAAAAGCGGTGGAAATTTTAAGCGAAAATAAGATAGATATAGTACCGGTTTTTATTACTATTGATCCAAGGCACGATACTCCAGCAGTATTAAAGGAATATTTAAAACATTTTCATCCTAAATTTATTGGACTTACAGGTGATGAGAAGCAAATAAGAGAAGTAGCAGATAAGTTTAAGGTTTATTATGCTAAGGCTGCTAGTGAAAATGATAATGACCAAGATTATATGCTAGATCATTCCTCCTTTACTTATTTGATGAATGAAAACGGAAAATATCTAAAGCATTTTTATTTAGATTCTGCTCCTAGCGAAATTATGGAGTTTTTAAAAAGTAACTGATGAATAATTATTTATTAGTAGCATATATATTTACCTTTTTAAGTCTGGGAGTATTGTTAGTTAGTAGCTTTGTAAGTTATAAGAAAGAGAAGAAAAATACTGATGCAAAAAAGAGCAAAAAATAAGTTAATAACTATCATTATTTGCTTTTGTTCAGCAGTAATCGGAGTTAGTATAATACTTTATAATTTAGAAAAAAGTATAGTATTTTTCGTGCCGCCATCAAAAATTAATGAAATAGAGCAGGGGAAAGAGCTAAGAGTTGGCGGGCTAGTTAAAGTAGATTCAATAAATAAAATTGCGGCTGATAAAATAAGTTTTGTTATCACAGACAATATTAAGGACTTAGAAATATTATATCAGGGTGTGCTACCTGCCTTATTTCGTGAGAATCAGGGTATTATTGCTATAGGTAAGTTATCAAACGGCAAGTTTATAGCAAGGGAGTTGCTTGCAAAACATGACGAGAATTATCGACCTCCGAATACTGTCTTCCGCAGAAGCGGGAATCCAGCATAAAGCGAGATAAATCGAGCTTTTAGCTCTAAAAATTTACTCTGTTTATGCTTTTTTTCTGGATTCCCGCTTTTAGCTAGGAATGACAAATGAGCTATTAAATAACATAAAACAATTATAACAAAAAAATAAAACATGTTCATAGATAAAATTAAAGCAAAAGCAAATAACGATGAAATAAATGTAATCATTGAAATACCGATGAATAGTGGTCCGATTAAGTATGAATTCGATAAAGAATCAGGAGCGGTTTTTGTTGATCGTTTCATGCAAACTAAAATGAGTTATCCATGTAATTACGGTTTTATTCCGCATACTCTTTCTAATGATGGTGATCCGGTAGATGTGCTTGTTGTATCGCATCATCCAGTAGTGCCTGGCTCAGTAATTAAGTGCCGAGCTGTTGGAGTATTGATGATGGAAGATGAATCGGGTTTTGATGAGAAAATTATTGCAGTTCCAACCTCTAAGCTTGATATTACCTTTGATCATATCAAAGAATTAGATGATGTATGTGAGATGCTTAGGAAACGTATAGTTCATTTCTTCGAGCATTATAAAGATTTAGAAAAAGGCAAATGGGTTAAAGTTACCGGCTGGGAGAATAAAGCCAAAGCTGATAGCCTTATAGAGGAAGGGATAGAAAGGATTAAAAGTTAGTTGTATGTCATTCCTGCGGAAGCAGGAATCCAGTATAAAGCGAGATAAATTGAGCTTTTAATTTTAAAAACTTACTGCTTTTATGTTTGTTTTTCTGGATTCCCGCCTCTAGCTAAGAATGATATAGAATAAAAACTGTCCGGTACTATTGGACAAGCCACGGGATAACAGGGGAAAAATTGATTCACCCAGGCAACATTTTTTCTCAATGACGTACTTATAAAAACTATAAAATTATAAATTAGTGACATTATTCAGATCAGGGATTGTAGTAGCCTTTTTTACATTAATTTCTCGCATATTTGGGCTTGTGCGTGAGCAATTTATTGCATCATTATTCGGCTCTACTCAAATGGGTGATAGCATAAATGTTGCTTTTAAATTACCAAATCTATTTAGAAGAATTTTTGCCGAGGGAGCATTATCAAACGTTTTTATCCCTATTTATAATAAAAAAATGCTGATTTCTAAGAAAGCAGCAGGTAGATTTTCTGGTGAGGTCTTTACACTTTTACTACTCTCATTAATAGTTATAATAGTATTAATGCAAATATTTATGCCGCAATTAATGCTATTTATAGCTCCTGGTTTTCACGGTAAAAAAGAGAAGTTTGAGCTTACAGTATTCTTATGCCGAATCACTATACCTTACTTAATATTTGTATCACTTACAGCTTTATTAGGTGGGATTTTAAATTCGGTAAAACGCTTTGCTGCTTTTGCTTTTTCACCTGTTATCTTAAGCGTATGCGTAATAGTCTGTACATTAATGTTGGATAATTATACAGAGTCTACCGTTTCAATCAGCTTATCTTTAATAATTGCTGGAATATTACAAGTTTCTTTTATGTTTGTTTGCGTTAAAAGAGCTGATTTAAGCTTTCCGTTTATTTTTAAACCAAATGATCCAGATGTAAAAAAGCTTTTAATTAATATGGGACCGGCGACCATTAGCTCAGGCGTACAGCAATTAAACCTTTTTATCTCTCAATCTATTGCTAGCTTCATTGAGGGAGCTATCTCCATACTATCTTATGCTGACCGAATTTATCAATTTCCTCTATCAATAATAGGCACTAGCTTTTCAACTATTTTATTACCTGAATTATCAAAAATATATAAATCAAACGATATAGTAGCTGCAACGAAAGTACAGAATAATGCAATTAGAATGGGGCTATTTTTGTCACTACCTGCAACTTTTGGAATTATAATTTTATCGCATCCAATTATTAACGTAATATATGAAAGGGGAGCGTTTACCTCTCAAGATACTACAAATTCTGCTGAGGCTATTTCTGCTTTTGCTTTAGGGCTTCCTGCTTTTATTTTGGCAAAAATTCTAACTCCTATTTTTTATGCCAATGGTGATACTAAAACACCTCTGAAAATAACTCTATTTTCAATAATAATTAATACCAGCATGAATTTATTATTAATGGATTCTTTAAAGCATATCGGTATTGCGGTTGGTACTTCTATTGCAGCTTGGTATAATTTAGGTTTATTATATAGCTATACTAAAAAGCAGAATATGCTACATATAGAGCAGGATATAAAATCTTTTTGTATTAAAGTTTTATTATGCTGCATAATTATGTCTATTATGATTGGCTCAATAAAACATTATTTCTTAGAATATTTTTATTCGGAATATTTGCTGATTAAAATTTGTGCATTAGGAGGTACTATTACAATTGGCATTATAGTCTTTTTTGGTGTAGCTTATTTAATAAAAGTAATCCCCGCCGCAAGCAGCGGGGTATTTTAGAAGAAAGCTAGCTGATGATCCTCATGCAGTTTCTGATATTCCTTGCCTTGGTTTTTTACGTATTTTCCTATCATATTCTCATTTCCATGCTTACCTACCGTACTCGTAAAATATCCATCAGTCCAAAATTCTCCACCCCATAATTGTTTCTTTACCTGTGGACACTGTCTAAATATTTGACGAGCTGTAACACTTTTAATTGTTGTTACTATTTTTGTTACGCTATAGGTTGGTACAGATTGTACCAAAAAATGGACATGATCTTCATCAACCCCTATTTCTAAAAATTTTATTTGATATCTCTTTTTTATCTCTAAACATATTTCTCGTAATACTTGATCAACTGATACGTCAAACACTGCTCGGCGATATTTTGCTGGAAATACCATGTGATACAGCAGTACCGTAACATTATGACTTTTATGTATATATTTGCTCATTCCGCCATATTACGCCGCAAGCGGCGGGGAATATACCCAAAAGAGATTAAAAGTAGTTAAGCATGTTAGAAAGCAGTAAAAATAAATCAAATTATCAAGATTTGCTAAAAACTCTAGCAATCATAGCTATGATCATCGATCATATAGGTTTGTATCTATATCCTGACCTTATTACTTTGCGAATAATCGGTCGTACTGCTATGCCGGTTTTTTGCTTTTTTGCTGGCTATAATTTTCATGATAAGCCAAAATTGCGAATAATAATATGGGGTATTTTACTACAAATTTACACTACAATATTATTCAAGCAGTTTATCACCACAAATATTTTAATCTCTATTTATTTAGGGCAGTGCTATATTTATTGTTTTCGTAAGTCGTTAACTCGTTTCTTCTATAGCGGCTACTGCCATGTTATTATAATGATAATATTATGGTATATAAGCTGGGCTATCATTGATTATGGTACGATTGTAATTGCAATTATGATACTTGGATTTATTGCAAAACATGAACCCAAAAACCTAAAACTTTGTTGTTTTGTAACAATTCTTATTACTTTAGTACATTCAGCTCTGTTCGTGCTTACTATTTCTTTTAGTGATCTTAATTTATCAAATTTTGATTTAGTTTTAGATATTATCTTGTTAACAGTTACATACATATTAATGATCATAAGTAATTATTCAAAGAGACTATTTATAAGTTTAAAATGGATCAGTAGAAATGTTATATATATATATTGTGTGCAAATTATGATTTTGCAGTTTATATTTGTCTATAGCTACACATATGGTTTTAAAAATTAGTAAATAAAAATTAACAATTTTGGTGGCATTTATTTTTTATCGATATTAATATGTTTGAGCAACTAATTAATATTAACAACGATGAATGTAATAGATCGTTTAATTTTAGATAATGAAAAATATAAAGAAAGGTTTAAACAAAATAAGTTAATAAAAGTAATCCCCGCCGCAAGCAGCGGGGTATTTTAGAAGAAAGCTAGCTGATGATCCTCATGCAGTTTCTGATATTCCTTGCCTTGGTTTTTTACGTATTTTCCTATCATATTCTCATTTCCATGCTTACCTACCGTACTCGTAAAATATCCATCAGTCCAAAATTCTCCACCCCATAATTGTTTCTTTACCTGTGGACACTGTCTAAATATTTGACGAGCTGTAACACTTTTAATTGTTGTTACTATTTTTGTTACGCTATAGATTGGTACAGATTGTACCAAAAAATGGACATGATCTTCATCAACCCCTATTTCTAAAAATTTTATTTGATATCTCTTTTCTATCTCTAAACATATTTCTCGTAATACTTGATCAACTGATACGTCAAACACTGCTCGGCGATATTTTGCTGGAAATACCATGTGATACAGCAGTACCGTAACATTATGACTTTTATGTATATATTTGCTCATTACGCCATATTACGCCGCAAGCGGCGGGGAATATACCCAAAAGAGATTTAAAATTAATTTAGAAAGTGACGCACAAAAAAATAAATTTCTTGATTACTTCCAAATCTGGTCAAATGAATTTCAAAAAATGGTACTTGCAAGGGTAGTATTTTCAGAACATAAAAAATTTACAAAACTTGCTTGGGAACATTTACTTGATGAATTCGGTCACAATATAGAACTCTCAAAAGACAGAAAAAATAATACAGAAGTGGAAGATCCTATCTTTGAGGCACTTGGTTCTTGGTTTACTTTAAAAATGATGACACTTGGTGATAGTGAGCGAGTGGTGCTTGTACATATGATAATAGAATCATGTGCTACTATATTTTATGAGAAGTTAGGCTCGATATTTTTAAGTTGTAAAAAAGCTGAAAAGCACTTTAAAACCCACATGCATCTTGACCCCGAGCATGAACAAATGGGAGTAGATTTATTAAGACAGTTAAATGTTAATGATCTTTTACTACTTAATATTCAGAAAAAAGGCTGGGACATGATTGAGGCTCTATTCACTAGACTTGCAAGCATTGTGGAAGGGTGATCGTCATTGTCATTCTGTGGGGGCATTGCCTGCATGAGTTAGTTCTCGTCATTGCAAGCAAGCATTGCTTGTGTGGCAATCTCATGAAGCAGAACTTCTAGGATTACTTCGTAAAACCTATGGTTTTTCTGGTCTTGTTACCCGGCTTGATTTTTTCCGTCATTGCGAGGAAAAATTGAAAATTTTGACGAAGCAATCTAGTAAAAAATACTAAAATCAGTACTTTTTTACTTTTTTTCTGGATTGCTGCACTCATTTCATTCGCTCGCAATGACGATTTGAGAGTTATGTAACAACGTCGGTTTTTCCTCTCAATGACGTTAACTCATTTCACCATCATATGCCTTGCCTAATAATTCTAAAGCATTTTGTTCATAATTTCTTTGTTGTTCCATGCCATATTATTGTTTCATAATTTTGTTGTTTTAAAGTAGTTTCTGCCGTATTTTTTAAATAACTCACTATCTAATGTATGTAATACATATGAAAGCGTATAAGAAATATCAGGTTTATCTGGAGCTTGCTGTATTTTTTCTTGAATATAATTATGTTGTAGTTAGTTAGTATAGCATAAATCATTAAGATACTGACAATTTAATAGTATTAAAAACAGCATCATAAAATGTTTCAAAATCTCCTACAACTTTCCTAATTTCATTTTTTATCTTAAACCAGTAATGCTCTATAGGATTTAAATCAGGAGAGTAAGTTGGTAAATACAATATGGTACAACCAACGGATTCAATTAACTCTTTAACTTTAGAATTTTTATGAAAATTAATGTTATCCATAATGAAAATGCAAGGACTAAGTAGAACAAAACCTATAAATTTTCTGCCCAAATTTCATTGGGGGTTTTATAACCAAAAATCTTTCTTGGCATGTTATTTAAAATCTCAGCAACATTGTCAAGACCTCTTTGTGTAACGGTAGTAATATCTGTATTTTTAGGTAAAATTCTATGAATCATAGAATTCATTTTTTCCACTAATGCTTTTTGTCTAGGGCGGTATGGATCACAAAAGAAAGTTTGAAACCCAGATAGTCTATAGGCAACATGCCCCACAAACTCTTTGCCATTATCCATAGTAATAGTCTTTCTCACACTATTTGGAAGAGTTTTTATCTTTCTTAAAAAACCATTGGTAACTGTTGTAGCTCTCTTGGAGTTATTCAGCACTAAAATAATCTTTTGACTCTTCAAAACTTACGCTATGTTATAGCAAATATGCTAAAAACTTTTATTACACAGCAATGTTTTATAGTGAAGCACTTCATAATATCCCTTAATTCATGGGCATTATATCAAACATAGCGTAAGTTTTGTCTTTTTATCCACCAGTGCACCAATATTCATACTTTGATTACCTTTATGAAATGTAAGATCTGCCTCAAAATTCCCTACTTCTACCTTTTTCGTAGCTATTGCATCACGCTGATGTATTGAGATCCTTTGTGGTATAATGATCCTTTGACGCCTCTTCCCTCTTTCTTGCCTTTTATATCTTTTAGAAGGTAAATAGCTATATAACTTTAATTTAGCTGCTACTGCAGAAGTGTAAACAAATCTATATATACTTTCTGTACTGATACACAAAGCTGTATTTTTGTCTAGTTTTAACTTTCCGGCTATAGCATCCGGCGACCATTTCTTGCGAATCATAGCATTTTTAATATAATCTAACAACATAGGGTTCTTTTCTATTTTTAATAACTCTTGCTGATACATCCTGTTTTCATATTTTTCCTGAGCAACACAAGGCATATACTTATCTTTTACCTTATTTCTTTTTAGCTCCATACTAATAGCGCTTTTAGACCTCGTAAGATGTTGTGCTATCTTATTAATACTGACTCCTAGGTCATACATTCTTTTTATCTCATATCTCTCTTCTCGAGATAAGTGTCTATACAGAAAGTATATATAGATTTGTTTACACTTCTGCAGTAGCAGCTAAATTAAAGTTATATAGCTATTTACCTTCTAAAAGATATAAAAGGCAAGAAAGAGGGAAGAGGCGTCAAAGGATCATTATACCACAAAGGATCTCAATACATCAGCCTGATGCAATAGCTACGAAAAAGGTAGAAGTAGGGAATTTTGAGGCAGATCTTACATTTCATAAAGGTAATCAAAGTATGAATATTGGTGCACTGGTGGATAAAAAGAGTCAAAAGATTATTTTAGTGCTGAATAACTCCAAGAGAGCTAAAACAGTTACCAATGGGTTTTTAAGAAAGATAAAAACTCTTCCAAATAGTGTGAGAAAGACTATTACTATGGATAATGGCAAAGAGTTTGTGGGGCATGTTGCCTATAGACTATCTGGGTTTCAAACTTTCTTTTGTGATCCATACCGCCCTAGACAAAAAGCATTAGTGGAAAAAATGAATTCTATGATTCATAGAATTTTACCTAAAAATACAGATATTACTACCGTTACACAAAGAGGTCTTGACAATGTTGCTGAGATTTTAAATAACATGCCAAGAAAGATTTTTGGTTATAAAACCCCCAATGAAATTTGGGCAGAAAATTTATAGGTTTTGTTCTACTTAGTCCTTGCATTTTCAAATCTGAAAATCTTTGGGAAAGAAGAATAGCAATGGTTGCAACTTGGTATTTTATTCGCAAAAATGAACTCGATTTAACTTTTAAAATAGCTCAATTATTACTAAACGATAAGCACGATTTAATTCATAAAGCGGTAGGGTGGATGCTACGTGAAGCAGGAAAAAAGGATGAAAAGCAATTGATAGAGTTTTTAAATAGACATATATCACAAATGCCTAGAACTACATTGCGTTATGCGATTGAGAGGTTTATGCTGGAAATACGTAGGTATTATATTCTAAAAAACTAGATTTATATAAAATTTATGCTAGTATTTTATAAAACTATTAAAAGGTGTTAATTATGATAAAAACTTTATTGGCTAGTTTTATAGCTTTTGCTAGTATAACAAGCTATGCTAAGCTTACAAATACGCAGCCAACCCAAACTACTAGTCCTACTGATACTACTACAGATTCATCTACTACTTTATCTAAGTTAAATGCAGCAGGAGCTGTACAATTTGCCCAACCTTGGGTAAGACCTACTACAAATGTTGATAATGTACTAAGCAATTCTGCTATGTATTTTACATTAGTAAATACTAGACCGGCTAGCTATAATATAGTTAATATATCTTCAGATCAAGTAGGTAGAATAGAGATGCACCAAACGATTAATGACAGTAATGGTGTTAGCCAAATGGTGAAAGTAGATTATCCGTTTTTAATTTCTGGTAATCTTAACGTTGCTTTTAAACCTGGAGATATGCATATAATGCTTTATGATATAAGAAAAGATCTAAACGTAGGTGATACAGTTGATATAACTTTTTTCTTTGATGATAATAGTGTAAAAACTGTTACTGCTAAAGTGGCAAGTGATAACCCTTATCCTCAACAGTAAAAGAAAATTTTAATAGCCCGTCATTGCGAGTATAGTACCGAACAGTTTTTAAAAAATGTTATATTTTATTCAGGTATAGGTATTATTCTATGTAATTCTTAGCTAGAGGCGGGAATGACATAGAATAATAACTGTCCGGTACTATTGGACAAGCCACGGGATGACGACAGGGGGAAACGATCCACGCAAGCAAATCTTAAGCGGGAATGACATAGAATAATAACTTTTCGATGCTATTCTATCTTTCATGCATATAACTATTGCATAATTGTATTATTTCTTCTTTATATCTTGGTTTTAGTAAATATCTACTTTTTAGGTTTAAATTTTTAAAATCTTGTTCAGTTAAAGGTAGATATTTACATAGCTTCATTAAATCTTCATCTGAAATAAAATGTTTTCGAGGGATATTTATAGTTTGTGCCTTTTCTTCACGATAAGCTGCAAGCATTTGTATTTTAGTTTTAAAATCTTTAATTTCAATCCTAAATTTTACTTTTTTCCAAGCATCTTCGGGTTTTACCTCATAGTTTTTAATATTAAATAAAAACTGGAGCATGGATTGATATTGATTCGTTAAATTATTATTCAAAATTATCTTATTTAGTTGTTTATATATTTTATCCAAATATTCAACATCTAAAAATGCATAATTTAGCATATCTTCGGTAATAGGGCGTTTTAACCAATTAGATTTTTGATGAGTTTTATCAATATTGATTTTGAAGAGTTTATAACAAATATCATCATAGCTTAGTTGATTACCAAGACCACAAACATTTGCAGCAACTTGTACATCAAAAATATTAGAAGGCAGAGTTTTAAACAAATTATAAAAAATTTCGAAATCTTCACGAGGTGCATGAAATATTTTAATAATATTATTATCTATAAGTAATTTATTAAAGACGTTTAAATCTAAATTATTTATCGCATCAATTATTATGCTGCAATCTTCTGCTTTTACTTGTATTATACTGAGTTTAGAGTAATAGGTATAACGACGTTCAAATTCTGTATCTATACTTAACCATTTTTTAGTGGATAATTCCTTACAAAACTCTTCTAATATTTTTTGACTATTAATAATTTGCATAAATGAAGCTATTTACAAAGCTCCAATAATTTTTAGAAAAAGATTGGTATGAGATAAAGATAATACTACTTCAAGACCAATTAATATAATAATAATCCACTCAAGTTTAGTAGAGTGTTTATAGTTAAGGTCATTGGAAAGGATATCAAGCAACTCATGAATCATATTAAGGCGATGGTTCATTATATTTTGCCTTATTTCTATGTCTTGAAATTCTGCCGTCATAAGATATAAAGGCTCATAGCTAGGACGACGCCAAAAAAATTCAGGAGTATCGAATATATCACTATGTAAGCTGATTGAATAACGTTCACTAAATAATATTCCTATTTGTTGTAATATCTCTTTTTTAGAGAGTGATACACTACCAGTTCTAGCTAATTCCTGTTGTATAGGAGTGGTCTGAGATATCAAATTACTTACAGATTGCTCAAGAACGCTAAGCTTAACAGATTGGGCAAGTGCATGAGAAATAGACAGCTTAACAAAAACCGATTTATCAGCCAAAATTATTTTGTTTTTTTCTTCGTCAATAAAAGTTTTTTCGTGTTCTTCACTATATTCAAAATAAATATAATCGGATACAGGTTCGGCAAGTTTATTTATCGTTACTAAATCAGTATCATTTAAAATTACTCTTTCCTGAATTTCGTCACCGCCCCAAATAGTTACACAACCAAAAGGGAAGAAAAATATATCTATATAATCAGAATCTTTATTTATTTCTTTCCGAATATATAAAACATCATCAAAATGCTGAGGTTCAAGCCCAATCTTTTTTAAATTAGTAACCAGATCACTCATCTTATATTCAGAAGAAACGCAGTAAGATGAACATCTCATAATTATTTAAGTTTAATTTACATAAATTTAAAGTATAGTAGTGTGAAGCATAGAAAGTCAATAATATTATAATTATGTACGAAATATTAAACAATAGAGAGGTTATTAAAATAGCGGGTTCGGATTCGTTAAAGTTCCTGCAAAACCTTACAACTAATGATATCAATAAGAGTAATTATTGTTATACTTATTTACTTAATAATCAAGGTAGATATTTATTTGATTTCTTTGTATATACACATAACCTTGAAGAAATTTATATTGATATTGATGAGAAAAGTAAAACTGCCTTAATAGATCACTTAAATTTTTATAAGTTCCGCTCCAAAATAGAAATAATAGATTGTAAAGATGAATATAAAATTGCTTATTCTCATCAGGAATTAAATATGGATTCGTTAGTCATAGCTCGTGATCCTCGATATAATTTGCTGGGATTTCGCTCAATAACACTAAGCCAAGCATGTCATTCCTGCGTAGGCGGGAATCTAAGTAAAAAATTATATCTAAAAGATAAATATAATTTTGCCATAGTAGACGGAGTAGATGATTTGGCTTCAGGTGAGTCAATTCCAGTTATCTATGGTGCTGAAGAATTGAACGCTATTAGTTATGATAAAGGTTGTTATGTAGGTCAAGAAGTTATATCAAGAGCTAAATATCAAGGTGTTATAAGAAGAAAAATATACAAAATTATAGGTGAGGAAGATTTATCATCTTTAGTTAAAAATGAGGAAATAATTACGACCAAGTACAAAATTGGGATAATATGTTCTAGCTATCAAAATAAAGCTATCGCCTTAATTAGAGAAGAGAAGTATTTGGCTAATAAGGAAGAAGATATTACTGTGGGAGGGATTAAGGTAGGCTTGTCTTTTGCTCCTTGGTATGGTTAAGATTAAAAACGTCATGAGTTACACGAATTTTTGTGTCATTCCCAGCAACGGCGGGAATCCAGCATAAAGCGAGATACATCGAGCTTTTAATTTTAAAAACTTGTTGTATTTGTGTTTTTATTACTGGATTCTCGCCATTGCTAGGAATGACATTATGGATGATGAGATGACATAATAATAAAAATCAAAATATATGAATAATAATTCTCCAAAAATATCAATAGTTTTACCGGTTTATAACAGAGAGAAGTTATTGCCGAAAGCTATTGAAAGCTGCCTTAATCAAACATTTACAGATTTTGAGCTTATTATAATCGATGACTGCTCTAAAGATAAAAGCTTTGAAATAGCAAAGGAATATGCAAAGCAGGATCAGCGTATCAAAGTAATAAGAAATGAGCCTAATAAAAGATTGCCAGCTAGTCTTAATATTGCTTTTAAGGAGGCTAGGGGGCAGTATTTTACTTGGACTTCCGATGATAATCTTTTGCATGAAAATGCTTTAGCAAAAATGAATGATGTTTTAGATAATTCACCAGATATTGGGCTTGTTTATACCGATTATACTTTAATTGATGAGCATGGTAAAGTGGGTAGCAGAATGCACCAAGAACCTCCAGAATTTCTACCTATTCGTGATTGTGTCGGGGCATGCTTTCTATATAGGGCGGATATAGCAAAGATGGTAGGAGGATATAACGAAAACATGCATTTAGTTGATGATTATGAATATTGGCTTCGGTTTGGGCTTGTTACAAAATTTGCTCATATACCAGAGTCGTTGTATTTTTATATGGTGCATAATCAGAGCTTAACAACTGAACGAAAAGCAGAAGCCCAAAAAGCTAAAAGAGCTTTGAAAGAATTATTTAAAGATAAATATACTATTCCTGATAAGATTAAGCCTATAGATGATTTATATAGCTGGTTTATTGAAGATAAAAATTTAAATTCTTATCTCAAATTATTAAAAATAATAATTTGTAATCCTATCATTACCCTTTCTTATATTCTAAAAAACCTTAAAAGAATTAGATAATTTTTATTGATAAAAGCAGAAATAGGGGTATTATTCTATGGTGTCATTCCTGCAAAAGCAGGAATCCAGCATAAAGCGAGAGAAATCGAGTTTTATAATTTTAAAGGCTTAATGTTTTTATGTTTATTTTTTCTAGATTCCTGCGATCAACGGAATGACAATAAAAGCTTTTTTCAAGCCATGGGATTGACATCCACACAACCAATATATCCATAATATGCCAAATCAAGACTTCTTACATTCATTAAATGAGCAGCAGCAAAAAGCAGTTCTTCATACCGAAGGACCTCTTCTTTTGCTTGCAGGAGCAGGAACTGGTAAGACGAAAGTACTAACCTCAAGAATTGCAAATATTATTCATCAAAATTTAGCATCCCCGCAAAATATTTTAGCTGTTACTTTCACGAATAAAGCAGCAAAAGAGATGCAGGAAAGAGTCCATAATTTGGTTAGCTCTTACGGTCTTAATATTGGTACTTTCCACTCAATGGCAGCAAGGATATTGCGTGATCAAATAGAGCATTTAAATCTTAGTTTAAATAGCAGATTCACTATTATTAGCCAAGATGATCAACTAAGATTAATCAAGGATATAGTAAAGCTTAAAAACATCGATACTAAAAAATATGCTCCTAAACTAATACATATCGTAATTTCACGTTGGAAAGATCAAGGTTTATTGCCAAATAAGTTATCAAGTTCTGATACTAATTTACCTTTGCAACGTGTAGCAAAACTTGTTTATGAAGAATATCAGCAAAATTTACTGATCTCTAACGTAGTGGATTTTGGGGATTTACTGCTTTATAATAATGAGCTTTTCATTAAAAACCATGAGATATTAAAACATTATCAAGAAAAATATCGTTATATTTTAATTGATGAGTATCAAGATACTAATGTCGTGCAATATTTGTGGGCAAGAATGCTTGCGAGCTTAAGTAAAAATATCTGCTGCGTTGGTGACGACGACCAGTCTATTTATGGTTGGCGTGGTGCAGAAGTAGGCAATATATTACGTTTTGAAAAAGATTTTTTAAATGCCACAATTATTAAGTTAGAGCAGAATTATAGATCAACTCTTCCAATTCTTGCGGCTGCTTCAAATGTCATTAATAACAATAAAAATCGTCATGGCAAAATCTTATGGACTGATAAGGAAAGCGGCGAAAAGATCAAAATTATATCTTGCTGGAATGATAAAGAAGAAGCAAGATATATTGCCTCCGAAATAGCTAGGTTAGTGCGAGAGGGAAGATATAGTGCAGGGAATATTGCTATATTAGTAAGAGCAGGGTTTCAAACTAGAAGCTTTGAAGAAGCCTTTATAAATAGTGCTATGCCTTATAAAATTATCGGCGGTTTGCGGTTCTATGAACGTATGGAGATTAGGGATGTGCTGGCTTATATCCGTATCGCTTTAAACCAAAATGATAATTTAGCATTAGAGCGTATTATTAACGTACCGAAAAGAGCAATAGGGGCAGTAACGTTAAATAAAATTAAAACATATGCTATAGAAAAAAATATCTCTAATTTCGCTGCTATTAAAGAAATGCTAGAGGATGGTGAGATAAAAACAAAATCCTATGAAACTTTGAAAGATTTAGTTACCAAAATTAGCAATTGGCATGAAAGATTTAGCTTTGATGCTCCAATAAATGTAACTAAAGCAATACTCGATGATTCCGGATATTTAGAAATGCTTCAGGAAGAGAAAACTGAAGAAGCTTTAAGCAGGATCGAGAATATCAACGAAATGCTAAGAGCTATTGCTGAGTTTAACGATATTCATGATTTTATTGAGCATTCTAGCTTAGTTATGGAAAATGAAGTTTTAGAAACCAATTATGGTGGTTCTGTAACAATAATGACTCTACATGGTGCTAAAGGGCTTGAGTTTGATGTAGTATTTTTGCCAGGTTGGGAAGAGGGGGTATTTCCGTCTCAAAGATCTTTAGATGAAGAGGGTGAAAAAGGTTTGGAAGAAGAACGCCGCATTGCTTATGTTGGTATTACTAGAGCTAAAAAAGAGCTTTACATTACCCATGCTGAAAGCCGTAAAATATTCTACGAAATAGTCAGATCATACCCATCAAGGTTCTTAGCTGAAATCCCAGAGGAAATTATTATCCGCACATCTTCTATAAAAAAATACGATTCTTTTTACAAATTTTAACTAATTTTTTTTCTAGAATTTAAAATTAATTTGGCATTTTTTTTAATGTTTATTATTATTTAAAATAAATTAAAAAAGGAATAATATGACAGATAATTTGAAAGTTGATGACAGAGTTCAGCAACTGAAAGACATAACGGATATTCAAGAAAAGGATTTAAATATTGATGATCGAACTCAGCAATTACCAAAAAAAGACGTAGCTGATAAAAAAATTAATGAGATTGAAGAGAAAAAAAATTTAAAAATTGATGATCAGAACCAGCAATCATCAAATAGAAATATAGTAAATAATAAAATCAACGATATTACAGGAGTAATTAGAAAGTTTGATCAATATCAGTCATTAGTACCTAAAGATCTTTCTTTTTTTGATCAACCGCTTCAATATATACAAAATTTTGGTGGAGCATTAGATTTAGGTTATGATCTTATAAGATCCTATCTTAAAGAAGAGAAAATTCAAGATTTTGTTGATAGCATAAATGAAAATGCAAAACAAAATGCTGCAATAACTACAAAGCAAAATAGAGATAAAATTAAACTTTATGCTGCAAAAATTGAAGGTAATTTAAAAGGATTTAGGGTAAGTTTAGATTTAGTATCAATGAAACCTGTACTAAATGAATTTAATGATCAAGATATAAATACTTTAACAAATGCAATTAATGAATCATTAGTTGAAGTGAGCAATAATAAGATTCCTGCAAAAGTATATACTGAAAAACTGCTAGATGCAGTTGTAAAAAAATTACCTAATTCTTTCTCACAACAAAAATTGCAGCAATGTAAGGAATTTATTCAAAGTGGGCAAAAAAATAAAAAAACATACACAGAATCGGAAATGGATAGAAAAGAAATTTCTAAAGCAGCAGAAGATTCGATAAATCAACTGACAGAAAGGTTAGATAAAAATACTCGCGAAAGTAAAATGTTAGAGCCTATGGTTAGGCTTTTTGCTCCTTTATATGAGAGTACCAATGAAAAACTTATTGAAAAAACAGGAACAATTTTAAAGAATTTAGATTCTGCTTATCTGACTGAAAATAGTAATAAAATAGTCTCGGAGCTAAAAGAAATTAATGACAAAGGCACTTCTCTATGGGAAAAGTTTAAGTCAATTTTTACAGGTAAAGATTATTTAGAGGAAAGATTAGAACAATCAGTAAATAAATATGCAGCGTTAAGTGATGAACATGTAAAAAAAGAAATTGATAATAAAATCTTTTCAAATGCTTTAACAAATGAACAAATTGCTGCTAGCTTAACAAAATTAATGAATAAAACTGTTGAGCCGAAAGAAGTTAATAATCCTAATCCTAATCTTAATTTAGTTGAAATAAGAAAAGCAAATCCTGAAATATTTGATAAATTATTATTTGCCAACCAATCTCAAACATCTTCAAAAGATAAACCTGATATTCATCAAGAGAATCAGAAAGTAAGAACAAGAGGACCTGGTCTTTAATTAGCTTTCTTTCCAAGCTATGAAGATTTCTAAAAATACCTTAAATGGGATATGTATTAGAAATCTTCATAGAACCTATCTTAGTTATTTTACATCGTTAATTTTTTAAATATTTTTATCAAAAGATAAAAAAGTTGTAAATTATGGAATTTTGATATCTAATATATCAAATGTTTTAATAATAGGTAACATATGGCTATAAAGTTACAAGAAGCACAGCATGAGGTTAGGAGTAAAGATAAAGAAAGTGATTTAATACAATTATTAAGAAACGACCTAAAAGAAACAAAAAACTATTTAGTACAGGGGTTAATTAACGAGGGGTTTAAAAAAAAAAGAAATTAATGTAAATGATCCTGATGTAAAAAACAATTGAAAATCTAATATATTCTGATCCGGATGACCCTAAAAATAAAATATATCTTCTAAGCCTAATGCAAAAAATGATGTTAAAAGTATTATTGCAACTATAAAAAATAACAACGAGCAAATAACAAAATGGGAGAAAGAAGGTTATAATCCTAAAGCTTTTAAAGGAATTAAAGAAAAGATGGAAAAGCTTCCTAAGCAGTTAGAAGCAGAGTTATCAAGTCAAAAAAATGTAGATAATCTTGTAAAGGAGCGTGTAAAAAACCGTATATTTATGTACGCTAATTTTGCTAAAGAAAATCAGCCAATATTTAAAGATGAAAAAGACGCTCTTATAAATAAAATAAATAAATATGTAGAAATATCGCAAGATACAGTTTCGGCTTTGCTAAAAAATGAAAAATTATTAGATCCATTAGTGCGGCAAATTACTAAAAATGCTAGCGATTTTTTTGGTAAAGATGGAGCTAACGTTAAAAATGTATGCGTTTTAGATGAGAAAAAGGTGACTGATGAAAATATCCTTAAATTTACTTATGAAACTAATCATACTATTAAGTCGTTTGAATCAGTACAAAAAGGGATTAATAACTTAGATGTTGCAAAAAATAAGCAGGTCACAGAAACATTATTATCTAAATTAGATACAGATTATATAACTAAATATAGCATAAATCATTAAGATACTGACAATTTAATAGTATTAAAAACAGCATCATAAAATGTTTCAAAATCTTCTACAACTTTCCTAATTTCATTTTTTATCTTAAACCAGTAATGCTCTATAGGATTTAAATCAGGAGAGTAAGTTGGTAAATACAATATGGTACAACCAACGGATTCAATGAACTCTTTAACTTTAGAATTTTTATGAAAATTAATGTTATCCATAATAACGGTTTGCCCAGGTTGTAATTCTGTAATTAATACATCCCTAATATAAGTTTTAAAGACCTCTGTATTACAATTACCTTCAAATATTACAGGAGCAATAAGATTACCATTACAAAGACCAGCTATCATACTTATTCTAAATTTATGTTGATACACCTTTTCTCCATAACACCTTTGTCCTATAATGCTCCATCCATACTCTTTGCAAGCATTATCCTCTATTCCAGATTCATCAAGATATACTAATTTGTCTTTTGTGATGGTTTGTATCTTTGCTATAAATTCATTTCTTCAAAACTTACGCTATGTTTGATATAATTCCTATAAATTAAAGGATATTATAAAGTGATGCACCGTAAAAACATAGCTTTGTAGTAAGGGTTTTTAGCATATTTGCTATAACATAGCGTAAGTTTTGTCTTAATTTAATATCTCTTTTCGGATGAAAATGAGTTTTGTTTATAGCTATAGCCAAGTTTTCTGATTTGTCTTAAAATAGTTACAGATGCAATATTACCCCATTGCTTTGCTAACTCCTTTGATGTTTTATTCATATTAGCTTTAAAAAATTCTTTAAAAGATTCTGAATCTTTTATCTTATGACTATGTCCTTTCTGATAACCAGTTGCTGCTTCTAAAGTACCTTGCTTATCTTTTAATTTTTTCCATTTATATATAGTATCACGACTTACATTAAATAATTTACTTACCTTACTTATTCGTATCCCTGCTTCTACAGCTTTTATAACTCTTAGTCTTAGTTCTATTGCATATGCTCGTGCCATATCTCTTTACATGCTTGTTAATATTTGCTTACTATAACATGATACTCTCGCTCTGTCAGTACCTTAATGACTTATGCTATATGCTATTTGTTGCCTGGTTCTGAAAAAATTGTGCTATCCCGCCAAGTACGCCGTTAAGCACCGCCATTCTTGCGACATCTGATGATCTATCAACAACTATCCCTTTTAATGCCGGGTCTACCATCTTCTCCTATTAACCAGCCTTCTACCGGTTTTTCAATTATCTCTCCATTACTATTTAGTAAAGATATTGTCTCTAACCGGCATTTAGCCCGCTCTGATGAAATATCCCCAGTGCAAGAACCAATTAAAATTGCTTCTTTGATTTGCTCCGTTTTATATCCTTTAGAAAAAATAGCTGTATCAACAAGCCTTACCATTATAGGCTCAGGTGAAGCTGCATTATTAGTGCCGGTTCCAACCACCACGCCAGTAAGCAGCACCCCTCTTGCAAAGCTGCCAGTAGTAATATAATCTTTAACGTCTTTTTTTATCCTTAAGTCAGCTCTTTTTACATAACCAAGTAATCTTTTTACTGGAGCAGTAGGAGCAGCAGCAATGCTTTTCTCAAGGTTATTATCTAGTAAATCTTCTATTTTTTGATTATTATTAAAATCATTGCCATCATATAATATAGTTTCTTCATGAGGCTTCTCTAATGATTCTAACTTTTGACTAAAATCATCAATTTTAGTTTTAGTTTCTAAATATTTATTCTCTATTAACTTCTCTAAATGATTCTGCATATTTTTAACTTCATTTAATATTTCTGCAGTCCATTTAGCCCTTGGATCTATTGCCCTCTCTATTCCAGATATTTCCCTTGATTGTCTATCTTCTTGTAGAGCCCTAGAAGTTTTTACCTCACTTTCTGACAATCCATAAAACACCAAAAGCATTATTACGCCTATGCAAGCTAGAGTTAGTTACTAATGGTCTGTTTTTAATTATCTCTATGAATCCTGATAATCTTTTGCTAAATGTAGATGGTAATTTATGATCCTCTACTGTACTTTGTAATTCTTCCTGCTTATTGAAATCTTGATTCATTGCTTTTAATCAATATCCTAATTATCTAACTGATTTTCATCCCACTAGAGACCCACTCTAAATAAAACCCTAAAATAATACCAATAGCTACAATTGCTCCGGCAAGTCTTAAATTACCCCTGACTACTGCCCAGATTGATGATAAAATCGTTGCCCCTGATATCCCGATAGTTTTAAGTTTACCAGTAGAGAGTCCACCAATGTGATCTAACTGTCCTTCTAATGTTTCTCCTAAAGCGATTTCAGGCAGTATTACATTTAGACAAAAAATTAATAATACCGGCAATAAATTATATATTATTCTTAAATACTGTTTATTCTTTTCTTTTTCTCGTACATCTTTGTTTTTTACATTCATGATGCTTCTCTTCCTTATTATTAGTTAACTTTGTTACTTCTTGTTCTAAATCAAACTTAATGAGTCTAATCAGTGCTGGTTTGCTTTTAGTAAAATTCAGCATTAAATCTTGGATCGTGCCATTTTCCCCAATTAGGGTTAAGTAAAGCTTAACTTTATCTTGCTGCGGTAAAATAAATAAACAGCCCGAATCATGCACAACTATTTCTGCAGCTTCCTGCGGATGAATAAAAATATCGTTAATCTTTTCTCCTTCGATATTAATCCTAGTTGGAGCGTCTTTTGCTATTTGTAGCTCTAACAAAGAATCAGCATGTAACATATAACCTATAGCGTAAGTATTACTACTAAAACTTGCAAGCATTATGCCAACAAAAACTACTAATATCTGTAACTCTGACTGTAAACTTTTCATTGCTTATTTGCCTCTTCTTCCTTAATACCAGTAAGTAACAACAAATGATTAGCTCCTCGCTTGTAAGTTAATAAATAAGTTTTATCAGCTGCGACATGCTTATTCTCAGAAAACCAATAACGAAATGTTCCATTAATTAATACTCCATCCGCAATGACTTTTACTTTTTTAGGAAAAAATACCGATGAAATATTAGAGCCTTTAACAAAATCTAAATGTTCCTTAAAAAATTTATCCAATTGCTCTGTATTACTAGATACCACCTTCATATCTGCTATTTGCCTCTCTACTCCTTCTGGCGAAGTAGTAAATAATTCTTTCATTACGAAAACTGCCCATTCTTTAAGATATGTCTCATGATAGTTCTTGGATGATACTATCATCCGACGATCTGGCTCTATTGCCGGAATTAATAACCATTTTTCTTCCGTGCTAACTGTTTTCATCATTCCAAGTAGACTCGTAACTGCACGCAGCAATGTGATAAGCAATAATCTCTTATTATATTTAACTAGCTGCTGAATCCCGCTTTGTTTAAATCTCTTTTGGGTATATTCCCCGCCGCTTGCGGCGTAATATGGCGGAATGAGCAAATATATACATAAAAGTCATAATGTTACGGTACTGCTGTATCACATGGTATTTCCAGCAAAATATCGCCGAGCAGTGTTTGACGTATCAGTTGATCAAGTATTACGAGAAATATGTTTAGAGATAGAAAAGAGATATCAAATAAAATTTTTAGAAATAGGGGTTGATGAAGATCATGTCCATTTTTTGGTACAATCTGTACCAACCTATAGCGTAACAAAAATAGTAACAACAATTAAAAGTGTTACAGCTCGTCAAATATTTAGACAGTGTCCACAGGTAAAGAAACAATTATGGGGTGGAGAATTTTGGACTGATGGATATTTTACGAGTACGGTAGGTAAGCATGGAAATGAGAATATGATAGGAAAATACGTAAAAAACCAAGGCAAGGAATATCAGAAACTGCATGAGGATCATCAGCTAGCTTTCTTCTAAAATACCCCGCTGCTTGCGGCGGGGATTACTTTTATTAAATGATCCATTACTTGCCTACCTTTTTACCAAGTAGATTAGGATAAGAAGTAGGAGCATATAGCCATTTCTTAGCGACTAAATAACTCTTAAGTATAAAATATTCTGATATTTTCTTAAACTTTTTAAATGTATAGCAAAGTACAATACCAGCTATAATGCATATCATCCCAAGCTTAGCATGTCCGCTATTTAGTAACACTATCCCAGGTACTATACCAAGTAATATAACAAACCACTCATCTAAGCTTAATCCCATATATTTTAAGGAAGTAGATAGTGACCAATATAATCTTTGATTAGCACAATTATTATTCATATTAATTAAGTGATATTTCCATTAATAGATAAGTTTTGCTAGTCATGACATTAACATCCTAATTTTTACATTGCCAGTGGAGTTTTAAGCCATAACAAAAAAAGCGGTAATTCATCTAAAACTGTGGATATCTGGAGATAGAATCTATAGCTCTATCCATGAATTTGTTGATAACTAGCAGTAATTTTGCTAATATTAACGAAATAAATTATTGGTGAGTTGTGTATGTTTAGAAGTGATGTAGAGTTAAAATTAGAATGTTTAAAACTTGCTATTCAGTCCTGCTGTAGTTATGATGCTGTGGATCTTGCAAAACAATATTATCGTTTTCTTGTAGAAAATAGTGAAAATGTGCCGGTTCAATTCCTTTTTAATAATAAAGCCAATTTAAATTAACCTTTTTTTAAGATAAGTTAGTATCAAAAATAGAGTTTTAGCTTTTTATTTTAAGGCATAAACTAAATTAATAATGTCCTTTACAAAGTTTGATTTTCTTCATTGATAAAATATACCAATCTATGTTCTTGATCTATTAAATATATATTTAAGATTTTGTATTTATAATAGCATTTACAGCTTTTTGCATATATTTTCGAGCAGTATCAGTGGCAAGTCTAGTATAAACTGCCGTTGATCTTGGATCTCTATGATTTAGAAGCTGTCCTATTACATATTGATTTGCTCCGGTCATTGCAATCCAGCTTGGTATTGTTCTTCTTAAATCATGGATTCTTAAATTTTCTATTCCTGCCTTTTTACAAATCCTCTTCCACGCTTTCTTTGGTTCCTGCAGGTGACCACTACTGCTGGTCTCACTTGGAAATACCCACATGCTAGTAGATTGCTCTTTCCTGGCTTTTAATATTTCTACTGCCTGATCTAGTAAAGGTAAACGGTGAGGATCACCATTTTTAGTTTCTGGAAGATATAATTGTTTATCAGCAAAACTCACCTGTTCCCAACGCATAGTAAGTAAATTATCCTTACGAACTGATGTATACAAAGCTATTAAGAAAAAGTCTTGCATTACCTGGTTTTGCTCGTCTGCTATTGCTGTAAAAAATCGTGGTATTTCTTCCCTAGTTAAATACCTGCTTCTTGATTGTTCCTTGTGCTTCTTTATGCCAATAACTGGATTTATTGTAAGCAATTCCCATTCTATTGCTTTACTAAATACAGGACTTAAAACTTCAAGAAATCTATTAGCTCCATATTTACCGGTTTTAGTTAAATTATTAAATAATTCTTGAATATCTGTTTTTTAAATAGTAGATATTTTTCTAGGATATAAATGTTTTGCATATCTATCTACAGAAGCGGCATAATCTTTCCATCTTTTATTATTAATTTTACTATATTCATTAAGGTATTTATCATAAAGCTCCTTAAAGGTCAGTTCTTTTGATAATCTAGCTTTTTCTTCTACAGGATTATATCCTTTGGCGATCTCACCTTTTAATTCAGATGCTTTGGCTCTAGCATCAATAATTGATAGATCAGGGAACACACCTATTTTAATTCTATGATATTTCTTATCAAGTACTGTGCCCAAATAAAATATTTTACTACCACCATATGATACAATTAGCAATAATCCTTTTTCTTTGGTATCTTTATATACATCTCGTTTTGCCTGTGGAGCTTTAATTTCATGTAATGCTTCTTTAGTAAAAACTAGTGATTTAACTGACATAAATCCTCCCACAGCTTAATTCATATATAATTAAACTGTAATATGCTTTACTCAGAAAAACAAATCTTATGTTAAATAAGATTATACTTTAAAAAATGATGATTTATCCTAACTATATACAATTTAACAATTAATAGTTGCTATAATTTTTTATCAAATTCAAAAGGTCTAAATATAATTATAAGATAAAAATTAGCCATTAGTTTGAACTAATTATATGCTCATCATATCCACATATTATTTTTAGATTTGTACTATTTTTTTAATATTGACAAATAATTGCAACTCTACTACAGTTAAGCTGTAATTTTTTGGCACCCAAGAAAAGTACCATAAACATTAGGGTTATGAGCTACAAATTAGTGTATGAGCAAGAAGCAAAGAAGCAGGGAAAAAGAGGCTTTTAGGTTGACATCGTAAAGGTTAGAGGTTCGAGTCCACTATCACCCACCACCTTACAATCAGGCTTTTCATAATCTACTAATTTTACCTCCCTACTCTGTATGCTGCTTATATGCTCCTCGCATTTTTAAAAATACTGCTTTAATTGCCTTATTACCTCGATTAAACCTGATGTTTAAGTTGAGGTCTTATGCACACTATATGCTGCTCACATTTCACTCCTGATTGTGTAATCCATAATCATAGTGATAAAAATCACACTATCTTCTACAATTTTGTTGGTAATTTTGTTCCGCCTGAATGGAGTACTCTTTCCTCTCGTAATGGTAAAATTTTAAGTAAAACCTCAAGACAACTCCTATCTCTTATAGTCTTCCGCATGCAAATCTATCATAATAATAGCATTGATGAACTTCAGGAAACTTATCATTTCTTTGAACAACACTTGAGTGTTTGTCAACGAAGAGTAAGACAATGTTTACTCGAATTGGAACAATCCGGGTTCATCAATCTTTCTACCACAACAATTATTAAATATGGTATCAAATGTCGTAATACCCCTTGTATAAAATTAGCAAAAGATTTCCAACTTTATGATCATAAATCTTCAACTGAAAACGAAAAAAATTTCGGCACTACACGAAAAATTTTTCGCCCCAACCCGAAAGAAATTTCAGCTCAACCTGAAAAAAATTTCGCTAACTACTTATATATAGATAATAATAAAAATATATAGCATAAATCATTAAGATACTGACAATTTAATAGTATTAAAAACAGCATCATAAAATGTTTCAAAATCTCCTACAACTTTCCTAATTTCATTTTTTATCTTAAACCAGTAATGCTCTATAGGATTTAAATCAGGAGAGTAAGTTGGTAAATACAATATGGTACAACCAACGGATTCAATTAACTCTTTAACTTTAGAATTTTTATGAAAATTAATGTTATCCATAATAACGGTTTGCCCAGGTTGTAATTCTGTAATTAATACATCCCTAATATAAGTTTTAAAGACCTCTGTATTACAATTACCTTCAAATATTACAGGAGCAATAAGATTACCATTACAAAGACCAGCTATCATACTTATTCTAAATTTATGTTGATACACCTTTTCTCCATAACACCTTTGTCCTATAATGCTCCATCCATACTCTTTGCAAGCATTATCCTCTATTCCAGATTCATCAAGATATACTAATTTGTCTTTTGTGATGGTTTGTATCTTTGCTATAAATTCATTTCTTAATTTAATATCTCTTTTCGGATGAAAATGAGTTTTGTTTATAGCTATAGCCAAGTTTTCTGATTTGTCTTAAAATAGTTACAGATGCAATATTACCCCATTGCTTTGCTAACTCCTTTGATGTTTTATTCATATTAGCTTTAAAAAATTCTTTAAAAGATTCTGAATCTTTTATCTTATGACTGAAAATACTATAAGTAAGTAGAACAGAACCTATTTAAAATAATAAGATTTTAAATAGGTAATGATGAACAGAAAATATAGACACTTATCTCGAGAAGAGAGATATGAGATAAAAAGAATGTATGACCTAGGAGTCAGTATTAATAAGATAGCACAACATCTTACGAGGAAAAGCACTATTAGTATGGAGCTAAAAAGAAATAAGGTAAAAGATAAGTATATGCCTTGTGTTGCTCAGGAAAAATATGAAAACAGGATGTATCAGCAAGAGTTATTAAAAATAGAAAAGAACCCTATGTTGTTAGATTATATTAAAAATGCTATGATTCGCAAGAAATGGTCGCCGGATGCTATAGCCGGAAAGTTAAAACTAGACAAAAATACAGCTTTGTGTATCAGTACAGAAAGTATATATAGATTTGTTTACACTTCTGCAGTAGCAGCTAAAATAAAAGTAATCCCCGCCGCAAGCAGCGGGGTATTTTAGAAGAAAGCTAGCTGATGATCCTCATGCAGTTTCTGATATTCCTTGCCTTGGTTTTTTACGTATTTTCCTATCATATTCTCATTTCCATGCTTACCTACCGTACTCGTAAATATCCATCAGTCCAAAATTCTCCACCCCATAATTGTTTCTTTACCTGTGGACACTGTCTAAATATTTGACGAGCTGTAACACTTTTAATTGTTGTTACTATTTTTGTTACGCTATAGGTTGGTACAGATTGTACCAAAAAATGGACATGATCTTCATCAACCCCTATTTCTAAAAATTTTATTTGATATCTCTTTTCTATCTCTAAACATATTTCTCGTAATACTTGATCAACTGATACGTCAAACACTGCTCGGCGATATTTTGCTGGAAATACCATGTGATACAGCAGTACCGTAACATTATGACTTTTATGTATATATTTGCTCATTCCGCCATATTACGCCGCAAGCGGCGGGGAATATACCCAAAAGAGATTAAAGTTATATAGCTATTTACCTTCTAAAAGATATAAAAGGCAAGAAAGAGGGAAGAGGCGTCAAAGGATCATTATACCACAAAGGATCTCAATACATCAGCGTGATGCAATAGCTACGAAAAAGGTAGAAGTAGGGAATTTTGAGGCAGATCTTACATTTCATAAAGGTAATCAAAGTATGAATATTGGTGCACTGGTGGATAATAAAGAGTCAAAAGATTATTTTAGTGCTGAATAACTCCAAGAGAGCTACAACAGTTACCAATGGTTTTTTAAGAAAGATAAAAACTCTTCCAAATAGTGTGAGAAAGACTATTACTATGGATAATGGCAAAGAGTTTGTGGGGCATGTTGCCTATAGACTATCTGGGTTTCAAACTTTCTTTTGTGATCCATACCGCCCTAGACAAAAAGCATTAGTGGAAAAAATGAATTCTATGATTCATAGAATTTTACCTAAAAATACAGATATTACTACCGTTACACAAAGAGGTCTTGACAATGTTGCTGAGATTTTAAATAACATGCCAAGAAAGATTTTTGGTTATAAAACCCCCAATGAAATTTGGGCAGAAAATTTATAGGTTTTGTTCTACTTAGTCCTTGCATTTTCATGACTATGTCCTTTCTGATAACCAGTTGCTGCTTCTAAAGTACCTTGCTTATCTTTTAATTTTTTCCATTTATACAAAACTTACGCTATGTTATAGCAAATATGCTAAAAACTCTTATTACACAGCAATGTTTTATAGTGAAGCACTTCATAATATCCCTTAATTCATGGGCATTATATCAAACATAGCGTAAGTTTTGTATATATAGTATCACGACTTACATTAAATAATTTACTTACCTTACTTATTCGTATCCCTGCTTCTACAGCTTTTATAACTCTTAGTCTTAGTTCTATTGCATATGCTCGTGCCATATCTCTTTACATGCTTGTTAATATTTGCTTACTATAACATGATACTCTCACTCTGTCAGTACCTTAATGACTTATGCTATACAAAACTTACGTTATGAGTAAAAAAGTGATAAATTATTGTAAAAATAATTAAACATGTCAAAGAGGATAAAGTTGCAAGCAATACCAATTAATAGGACAGATTATTGTCAATTTTTAATAGTTAGCCAAAAGAATTATAGTTTAACCTACTACGCTGAACATGCAAAGAAATGTAGTCATGATGTTATTAATAGATTTTTAAGGAATGAAAAATATACACCTTCTTTGTTATGGGAACACATCAAGAATGATGTTATTTTTTCATCTAATGGATATACAATATTTGATGATACGGTTTTAAATAAAAGGAATACGAAGCAAATAGAAATTGCAAGATCGCAGTACAGTGGAGCTACAGGTAGAGTTACTAAAGGTATAGGAGTAGTGAGTCTGGTATATTATAACCCTGATATTAATAAGTTTTGGGTAATAGATTATCGAATTTTTGCACCTGATCATGATGGAGCAACAAAACTAGAACACCTATTAAACATGTTAAATAATGCTGTTTATAGCAAGAAGATTCCTTTTCAAACAGTACTTTTTGACACATGGTATTCTACACACAAAATTATGCAACATGTTGACTCTCTGGGGAAATATTATTATGCCCCTATTAAAGCCAATAGAAACGTTAGTAAAACACACGATTCTAAACCTTATAAAGCTGTAAAAGAGTTGACATTTTCAGATGAAGAGATCAGGCATGGAGTAGAGATTCATATAAAAGGCTTTGCTAAAAATAAGCATGTTAATTTGTTTAAATTTACTGTTTCTACCAACAGAGTTGAGTATGTTGTTACCAATAACAAAACTCACAAATCTTCTAAAGCTGCACAAGATGAGTGTGGCTTTCGATGGGTAATTGAGAGCATGCACAGAGAAATTAAGCAACTTACTGGGATAGAACGTTATCAATGCAGGAAACAGCGTATTCAACGTAATCATATTAGTTGTGCATTTTTAGTTTGGGCATTTCTCAAAAGGACTGCAAATACAATCGGTAAAACGGTTTACCAAATAAAGTTAGGGCTTTTAGATGACTATATGCAACAACAGCTGCGTTCTCCATCTTTACGATATTTAGAACCAAACATAGCGTAAGTTTTGTCATATCTCTCTTCGCGAGATAAGTGTCTATATTTTCTGTTCATCATTACCTATTTAAAATCTTATTATTTTAAATAAGTTTTGTTCTACTTACTTATAGTATTTTCACCAGACTCATCGATAAATACTAAATCTTGTTTATCTATAGTTTTTAGTTTCAATATAAACTCATTCCTTAGACCAATATCCCTTTTGGGATGAAGAAAAGTTTTTTTTATAACTATAACCTAATTTATTAAGCAATCTTGATATCGTACTTGCAGATACTTTTTGATTCCAGTTATTAGCTAGCTCCATGGTGGTTTTATCAAAATTTAATTCTATAAATTTTTTAAATCCCTCTATGTCTCTTATTATTCTACGATGTCCTGTATGATAACCACTTTTTGCTTTGACATCCCCAGTTTGTTTCTTTAATTTTTTCCACTCTATTATAGTCTTCCTACTAATAGAGTATATCTCTGAAGTCTCTTTTATTGTTTTACCATCTGTTAAACTTTTTATTACTCGTATTCTTAAATCGTATGAATATGCCTTTGCCATAAGTTTTTCATTTAGTATAATCCAACTCATACTATAAGTCATTACCTTATCGCATTAAGCTATAATTAGAATAAATATCTAACGCTATAATATTTTCGTGCATCCTTACTACTGGTTGACTATTAACTAACATATTAAACTATTAAGGTTTATTAACCATGTAGTAATAAAGCTATAGTATATTGTCAATGTTTAAATAATCTTAATGCCTACAGCCGCTTCCATGAACATGAGGAGGGTGCATTTTTATATGCTTCAGCATTTTTTTAAGCAAAGTGTCACGTTTTAGTTTAGATAAATGATCTAAAAAAACTTTGCCATTTAAATAATCTACTTCATGCTGAATTACTGTTGCTAAAAAATCATGTGCTTCTAGCTCTTGTTTATTCCCTTGATAATCAAGGTAATTTATTTTTATTGCTTTTGATCTGGTAATAGGTGCTTCTATTCCTGGAAATGATAAAGATCTTTCCATAAATGTTTGTTTGTCGTTTGAGAAATAAGTTATTTCCGGATTGATAAAAATAATAGGTGATGATTTGTTATTCTCATGTAAATCAACTACCGCTATACGCTTTAATATACCAACCATATTAGCACCAAGCCCTACCGCTCTTTCTATCTGCATAGTATTAAGCATTTTGTCTACAATAGTACGAATATTATCATCAACAACTTCTATATATTCTGCTTGCTTCTTAAAGATATCGTTTGGAGCGTAAACTATTTGATAGTAAGATTTTTCTTGGTTCATAATACTAATTTTAATTATAATTGTTGATAATATATTTTGATTATAAGGCTCTTGCAAGTGATAAGAGCGTCTTTTGCTAGGGTATTTTGCTGGGTTTGTATAAGTATCTTCCGCAATTTTTTTAATATTTTTAACTCCTGCTTGTTTAAGCTGTAATTCTACGAATCCTGGCAAATCAAACATATAATGATTTTCTTTTTTTGAGTTTATGAAGAATTGTTTGTTATTAATATCTTTATCTAAAAAAGCCTTATAATATTCTGTATCAACTTCATATGATCCTTGAGCTATAGCAGGACCTATTAGTGCAGCCAAATTTTTTGCACCTTTTTCTATCATTTTATTAACTATATTATGGATAATACCGTTTATAGCACCTTTCCATCCTGCATGTGCTGCTCCAATTATTTTACCATCATCGCTTGCCAGTAACACTGGTACACAATCTGCAGTTTGCACTGCTAGAACTAAATTTTTTCTAGTAGTAATACTGCCATCAGTTTCAGGTATGATAATAGAATTATTATCTGCATCAATAATATCTATACCGTGAACTTGATTTAAAATTAGAATATCTTCTGCTTTAAAATAATCAGTTATGGCTTTTTTGTTTCTTATTATTTCTATTTCATCTATAGAATTATTTTTTTTTACATATCTATGACTAGAATCCTTGAATGTTCTGTCAAAAATTTTATAATATACTAGTCCGTTTATTAGTGCTTTCATGCAAATATCCTATAATAATTTTATTAATACCTTATCTAATAACCTACAAAAAAAGAAACAGCTAGAAAAAATCATTTTCCAATTTCATAAAGATTATAATTTAATACCTATCATTGGGGTAGAAATAGAGTTTTACTTAAGCCCTAATATTGATATATCTAAATTTGAAATACTTGCAAGAAAATATTTAACGAAGTTTAAAATTTCTAAAATAAAAAAAGAAAAGGGTAATAATCAATTCGAAATAGATCTTCCTCCATCCCATGATTTAGTAAATTATGCAAAAATGATACTTAAAGTTAAAAATACTTTAACAAAAATAGCTGAGTATTTAAATGGTCATACGGATTTCTCTCCTAAACCTTTTTTAAATGATTATGGGAATAGTATGCATTTCCATATAAGTTTTGATATGGAATCTGGCGATTATATAATTTTAGCAGCACAAGGTTTATGCCATTATATGCTAGATACTCTACTTGCTTTTATGCCGGGTAGTATTGATTATTTACGCCTTGATAAAGATTTTATGGCCCCGACTCATGTATCTTATGGAGGAAATAACAGAAGTGTAGCTATTCGAACTCTAAATGTTGTTCCTAAACGTTTAGAGCATCGCTTATCTTCTCCTGAAACTGATCCTTACATAGCAATTTTTACTATTTTAAAGTCTATATTATTATCTTTAAAATTTCCAAATTCAATTAAAAAGACAGAAAAGATTTATGGAAATGCTTTTGATCCGCAATATAATTTAACACCATTACCAACGTCAGCTCAGGAAAGTTTCAAACTGTTTAAACCAGAGTTTTTTAGATAAAATTTTTTACCCAAGATATATATAATTATCAATCTTCACGAAATCTAAATTAGAAGCTATAACTTTTTATATACTTATAATAGAAAATCTTATATAATACTCTTTTATTAGTTACAAGATAATATTAATGTCTGAAAAAATAAAGCATGATAAGTTTTTTCAAAAGGCTTTATCAAATCCAATAGTTGCGAGAGAATTTTTTGAGGAATATTTGGCGGCTGAAATAAAAGCTTTATTCTCGCCTACTACTTTAACGCTAGAAAATGATAGCTTCATAGAGCCAAACCTTAAAGAATCTATTACAGATGTTTTATATTCTGCTAGAATTAATAATAGAGATTGTTATATATATTTTGTGCGAACATCAAAGTAGCTCGGACTTTCATATGGCATTTCGTTTGTTCAAATATATGTTAAATATTGTTGAAAAACACTTAATTTCATATCCCAATTCTAAAAAGTTTCCTTTTATATATCCGTTAATATATTCAAATGATCATAAAAAATATACTACTCCTTTAAATTTGTGGGATTTGTTTGAAAATAGTGAACTTGTAAAATCTACTTGGAGTAATGATTATCAGCTTATAAATTTGCGTGATATATCTGATGAAAAATTAAAAGAAAATCCTTGGCTTGCTCCATTACAAATTTTGATGAAATATATACACAAACCTAATATATTTGATAAATGGTAAGAGATATCTGGTTGTTTAGCAACAATTGCTGCTTCTAGTAGCGGCATTGAGTATATAAAGAGTGCTTTAAGTTACTCTTTGACTAAAATAGAGCAAACTGATAAAATAAAGTTAGAAAATATGCTTAAAACAAGCTTAAATCCTAAAACAGAAGAGGAAATTATGGGAAGCATAGCACATCACTGGTTACAAGAAGGTATTGAGAAAGGTATAGTACAAGGTATTGAGAAAGGCATAGAAAAAGGTAGCAAAACAGAGAAAATTATTTTAGCAAAAGAAATGATGGCTAATAAAGAGCCTTTAGAAAAAATTATAAAATATACTAAGTTAAAAAAAGAAGAGATTGAGAAATTAAAAATATAAAAAAATTATGGGAAGCGTAGCACATCACTGGTTACAAGAAGGTATTGAGAAAGGCATAGAAAAAGGCAGAAAAACCGAGAAAATTACTCTAGCTAAAAAGATATTAGTAAAAAATAAGCCTTTAGATGAAATAATAGATTTTACAGGTTTAACCAAAAAAGAAATCGAAAAACTAAAGTAAATTATTATGCGAAGTATAACAATTACTAAGAAAGTACTAAAAATATAATACGCCTAACTTGGTTTATAGCTTATTTGACTCTCAACTTTTGAAGTGTCTGCATGAATCAATTCACTATTTATTAGAGCTATAAATATTAGCAAGTTCTATGTAATTCCTTACATTATCTTGCATTTCTTCTAACTCTTGATCTGTTAAATATCTAACGAATTTTGCAGGGCGACCCATCCATAATTCTTTAGATTTAATTATTTTTTTAGGAGGTACAAGGCTTCCTGCAGCAACAAAAGCATATTCTTCTATTACAGCATAGTCCATTATTGTGCTACTCATACCAATAAAGGCATTATTACAAATAATACAAGCGTGAATAAGCGATAAATGACCAATAGTTATGTTATCGCCTATTTCTACAGGACCATTAAACCTTGAAGTATGAATTACGCTGCCGTCTTGTACGTTAGTATTATCTCCTATCTTTATTGATTCAACATCTCCTCTTAAAACAGTGTTAAACCAAATGCTTGAATTACTTCCGATCTTAACATCACCTATTATAGAACTACTTGGAGCAATATAAGCGGTTTTATCAATGTTAGGTTTAATTCCTTTATAAGGAAGAATCATTAATTATAATCTACCCAAGAAATATTACCATCTTTACGGTAATAAACTATATTTATACGATTGTTATTAATATTTTTGAATACTACTGCCGGTAAATTCTCTAAATCCATTTTCATTACTGCATCTTTTACTGATAGCTTTAGTATTTCTACAGGTTTTTCAGCAATAATTATTGGATAATTAGCATCATTTGTATCATTAGTATTTTCTTGATCTTGGGGGCTAATAATGTATTTAGTACCCTCAGAATTGATTTCAGATATTTTTACTTTACCTGTGTGATGATTTTTTAGTTTTGATTTATATTTTCTAAGCTGCTTTTCAAGTTTTGCCATAGCTTTGTCAAATGCTACATATATGTCATTGCAGCTCTCATTACTTTTAACGATATTATGCTTACCTGAACCATATTTTGCTATAATATCACATTTAAAATTCATTCCTTCTTTTGAATAATGTATATCTGCACTTATTATATCGGAAAAATATTTTGTTAGAACTTGGTTCACTCTTTCTTTTGAATATTCTTGTAAATTACTACCAATAGAAATATGTTGCCCTGAAACTGAAATAATCATAAATAACCTTATAGCTTAAAATTAGAACTATAACGTAAATATTAGTTATAGTGTGTATAGATGTTACCTAGTAACATCTATACACTTAATTTATATTTAGCGTAATTTCAAGCTTTTATTACAAAATAAATCTCCTTCATAGGTAACTGATTTATTTTGTTGTAGTCTAATTAAGCCTTTAGTGATTTTTCTTACTAAAGAGTGTTCTATACCTGCTTCAAAACATATGGTAATAAAATCTTCATTATCTACAAAAATCCATTTTTTAGCTGCGTCTTCTGCTTTTTTAGCCTCTTTTTTTGGAGAAGTATTAGTTGAATCGATTATTGCTTGCATAATAATAGCTAGCCTAAGTGCAATATCAGGTAAAGGATTATGAAATTTTAAGCGTTCAAAAGGGGTAGCTAGTTTAATAACGGATGGTTTTGTCATATTATACTCCTAATTATTGATTATAAAATAAGATTCCTTAATATGAGCAAACCAGCTTATATGCTGCCCTTATTAAGAAAATCTTAAAAAAGTATAATAATTTTTAAGAGTTCAACTAAGGATGGAAAAAGAGATTGCTGATGATTGTTTTAGATTTTATTATAATACTGACGCATATAGCTCAGTTGGTTAGAGCGTTTGCCTGTCATGCAGAAAGTCGTGGGTTCGAGTCCCATCACTCTCTGCCTTATTTTAAGGGCTTTTAGTATTTTGTAAGCTATTTAAATCTCTTTTGGGTATATTCCCCGCCGCTTGCGGCGTAATATGGCGGAATGAGCAAATATATACATAAAAGTCATAATGTTACGGTACTGCTGTATCACATGGTATTTCCAGCAAAATATCGCCGAGCAGTGTTTGACGTATCAGTTGATCAAGTATTACGAGAAATATGTTTAGAGATAGAAAAGAGATATCAAATAAAATTTTTAGAAATAGGGGTTGATGAAGATCATGTCCATTTTTTGGTACAATCTGTACCAACCTATAGCGTAACAAAAATAGTAACAACAATTAAAAGTGTTACAGCTCGTCAAATATTTAGACAGTGTCCACAGGTAAAGAAACAATTATGGGGTGGAGAATTTTGGACTGATGGATATTTTACGAGTACGGTAGGTAAGCATGGAAATGAGAATATGATAGGAAAATACGTAAAAAACCAAGGCAAGGAATATCAGAAACTGCATGAGGATCATCAGCTAGCTTTCTTCTAAAATACCCCGCTGCTTGCGGCGGGGATTACTTTTATTATTTCACATGCTACAAAAAAATGAAAATAAGCTATTTTATCCTTGCACGATTGAAAGAATTGTTATATATAATTTGTTATCCCTTAAAGGGGGGTGTAGCTCAGTTGGTTAGAGCGTCTGCCTGTCACGCAGAAGGTCGCGGGTTCAAGTCCCGTCACTCTCGCCACATGCGACAACTAGAAATTTCTTGCAGTTTATCAAACGGAAAAGCCAGAGAGTAAAGCACTTTTCCGTCTTTCAAGCTTAGGTTCGAGAAGATAAAATTTAAAAACTCTCTTTTTTTGTCTATTGTCGAACCTCTAAAAGTTCTATTACAAAATTTGTTCCCATACTTTAAATTTTTATGCTGCTTATGAATTTTATAAAGTTTGAAATAGGAACAACTATTGCTGCAAAAATCTTATTAATTTTTGCTAAAAAATAACGCAATTATAAAAATAAAAACAAATTATAATTAGGTTTAAAGAGAGTCTTAAATAAGTCTAATTAAGTTATTACTATAAGATAAAACTTGAGAAAGGTGTAGGAGAGTGCTTATATTAAATATTTTAGTATACAGCAAAAGTTTATAATAATCTTCTGCCATATATCTAAAACATTACTGATTTTTATTTTAATCTATAGAGCCAATTATAGTCAGAGCCAATTATAGTCGTAGAATCATCGTGATTATTGTCTAAATAATCTAGCATATATTTATTATTTATGTGTAAATTATTTATTCCTGTTTCGCCTTGTCCGAGAAGTATAATATGTTTATATTCTTTAATATTTTTAGAACATAATTTAAACAATGATATTTTTTTATCAGTAGATATTTCATTGATAATAAACATAAATTGATCGTGAGCCAATAGAGCTATATCCTCCACTCCGTTAAACGAAAATTTTTCAGGGTTAATTTTGTCTATTAAAAGCTTTGCTATTTCTTTATGTTTATATATTAATGCCCTTTTTAAAGGCGTTTGTTTACCAAAAATTTCGTTTATATTATTTATTGGATATTCAAGAAGCGTTCTTACAAAATTAGTATATCCTTTATATGCTGCATACCATAAAGGAGTATAACAATTTGTACCAGCTGGAGTATTTGGCTCAAATCCACATGATAATAACATTTTAAGCATGTCAAGATTATTATTTTTTACTGCTACTAATGGCAAACTATCTCCTATATAAATATCATGACTGAAATTACCTTTGCTGATACGAAGATCACTAATAAAATTATCACTCCTATTTAATTCAGAAATAGCTATCTCAGCTGTTTTTTTATCGTTATATTTAACAGCATTACATAATCTTTCTTCTAACTCTGTCTGAGAAAAATGTATTACTGGTAAGTATCTATTAAAATCATTTATAGTTTTAGGCATAATATTTAATTAAGTTAATGAACTCTAATTATATTAATAATTTATTAATATATCAAGTTTTAGTTAAAAATTTAACCTATCACTTATTTAAATTAAGTAATAATTTATCAATAATTTTACTGATAGTTCTATAATAATTTATTTTTACTACATATAGTTTAAAAAATATTTATGATTATAAGAAATTCAACTAATATTTTTGAATAACATTAGCAATAATTTTAAAAAAGTTTATTAATATTAAGTGAAACAGTTACGTATATTAAAATTATTTAAGTATTTTAAATTAAATTTATTTGCAGTTTGTAATATTATAGTGGATTATATTATAGTACGATGTCATCCCGTGGCCCCCGCCACGGGATCCAGAAAAACAATTAAAAATACTATATGGTGGTGCTTATTCACGCAACAAAATAACATATAATCAACAAACCTTTTAAATACAAAGTAAATGAATTATGATTAATATCTTTCTAATTATCCTTTCTTTATTTATTTCTTTAATAACCTATCTATTTATTAGAAAAACAGATATTTTCACTAAGCTATTAATCCTAAACAGTTTAACTAGTGTAGTGAGTTTATTTATTTGCTGCTTAGGATTTTATTTAGGCAATAGCTCATATTTAGATATAGCAATTATTTATTTTTTATTGAGCTTTATAGCTACAAATGGTTATTTAAAATATTTTATATATGAATCAGATAAAAACAAAGAAGATTGATAAAGTTATTTTGGGATGCGCTTTGAGTGGTATGCTAACCGCTCTTGCTTTTGCTAAAAGGGGTATAGAAACTACCATATTTGAAAGTAAATCTGTTAAAAGCCCTAGCTTTTTTAATGATATTAGAACAACTGCTTTGACACCAGCTTCCAAAGATTTTTTATCTTCCATTGATATATGGAAGAAACTTGAAGAATTTGCGAGTACCATGAAAGATGTTTATGTAGTTGATAATAAAGCTCCTGAAATATTGGAACTAAAAAATTATAGTTCTTTAGGGTATGTAGTTCAGAATAACGATTTTAAGAAAATATTATTATCAAAAGTAATTGATAATCCGCTGATAACATTAATTGATAATAAAGAATATCAAGAGATTATAAGCCATGATGAACATTCTATTATTAAGTTTAATGACAACAACCAAATTAAATGTAATTTACTAATTATATGTGATGGTACAAATTCAAAGGTTAGGTCACATTATTTTGCAAATGAAATAGAAAAGCCATATCAAACAGCTTTAGTATTTAATATTAAGCATGAAAAACCACATGAGAATTGTGCTATGGAGCATTTTCTGCCTTTAGGACCTTTTGCATTATTGCCGATGAAAGATCAATATAGTTCTTCTGTAATATGGTCAACTTCTTCTGACCAAGCTGCTTTAATTATCCAGCTGCCTATTGAAGAGGTTAGATTTTTAACGCAAAGAAATGCTGGTAATTCGCTTGGAAAAATTACTATCGATAGTGAAGTAAGAGGTTTTCCGCTAAAAGCTCGTATAGCAAATAGATATTTTCATAATAAAATGGTACTTATTGCCGATAGTGCTCATATTGTGCATCCATTGGCCGGTCAAGGGCTTAATCAAGGTATAAAAGATATGGAAGCCCTAATTAATGTGATAAATAATAATTTACCGCTATCAGAATACCAAAAATCAAGGCAAGCAGATAATTTTATTATGTATAAGCTAACTGATGAGCTTAATAATATTTTCTCAAATCATTCAAAAAGTTTAAGGCATTTAAGACAAATAGGGTTTAAAATGATAAATAACTTTAAGACTATTAAAAATCTGATTACTAGCTACGCAATGGGTAAAAGGTAGAGTATACTAAGATAGAACTTCAAAAATTGGCTACGTCGTCTTTTATAAGATCTGTGGTACTCACGTACTATTTGTACGCTCCGCTCCGAGGGCTTTAGACTCCTTGCTCTTTTCCAAGTTGATCTTCGTATACCCAACTTTTCATTTATTATATGTATATTTTTTAATTTATTTTTTTGTTGTTTCAATTCTTAATGTCAAAACTTACGCTATGTTTGGTTCTAAATATCGTAAAGATGGAGAACGCAGCTGTTGTTGCATATATTCATCTAAAAGCCCTAACTTTATTTGGTAAACCGTTTTACCGATTGTATTTGCAGTCCTTTTGAGAAATGCCCAAACTAAAAATGCCCAACTAATATGATTACGTTGAATACGCTGTTTCCTGCATTGACAACGTTCTATCCCAGTAAGTTGCTTAATTTCTCTGTGCATGCTCTCAATTACCCATCGAAAGCCACACTCATCTTGTGCAGCTTTAGAAGATTTGTGAGTTTTGTTATTGGTAACAACATACTCAACTCTGTTGGTAGAAACAGTAAATTTAAACAAATTAACATGCTTATTTTTAGCAAAGCCTTTTATATGAATCTCTACTCCATGCCTGATCTCTTCATCTGAAAATGTCAACTCTTTTACAGCTTTATAAGGTTTAGAATCGTGTGTTTTACTAACGTTTCTATTGGCTTTAATAGGGGCATAATAATATTTCCCCAGAGAGTCAACATGTTGCATAATTTTATGTGTAGAATACCATGTGTCAAAAAGTACTGTTTGAAAAGGAATCTTCTTGCTATAAACAGCATTATTTAACATGTTTAATAGGTGTTCTAGTTTTGTTGCTCCATCATGATCAGGTGCAAAAATTCGATAATCTATTACCCAAAACTTATCAAAACTTACGCTATGTTATAGCAAATATGCTAAAAACTCTTATTACACAGCAATGTTTTATAGTGAAGCACTTCATAATATCCCTTAATTCATGGGCATTATATCAAACATAGCGTAAGTTTTGTTATTAATATAAGGGTTATAATATACCAGACTCACTACTCCTATACCTTTAGTAACTCTACCTGTAGCTCCACTGTACTGCGATCTTGCAATTTCTATTTGCTTCGTATTCCTTTTATTTAAAACCGTATCATCAAATATTGTATATCCATTAGATGAAAAAATAACATCATTCTTGATGTGTTCCCATAACAAAGAAGGTGTATATTTTTCATTCCTTAAAAATCTATTAATAACATCATGACTACATTTCTTTGCATGTTCAGCGTAGTAGGTTAAACTATAATTCTTTTGGCTAACTATTAAAAATTGACAATAATCTGTCCTATTAATTGGTATTGCTTGCAACTTTATCCTCTTTGACATGTTTAATTATTTTTACAATAATTTATCACTTTTTTACTCATAGCGTAAGTGTTGATAACCATTCTAAAGCAAAATTACATGTACAGCATGTTCAAAAAGGTTGATACAAGTGAATTTTGTAGGACTTGCCTTTTGCTCATGTATTTAATATACGCTCCGCAGGCTCGCCTTTAAATTCATCTTGTCTGAACCTTTCTGAAATATGCTGTACAAAAAAGGTAGCAAATAATGAAAGATGTTATTTTAATAGCTAATGCCAGTTCGTCTAGTTTAAAAATTTCCGTTTTTGAAGTTAAAGATAAGAAAATAAAAGATAAAATTTATAATAGGTTGAAAATACTATAAGTAAGTAGAACAGAACCTATTTAAAATAATAAGACAAAACTTACGCTATGTTATAGCAAATATGCTAAAAACTCTTATTACACAGCAATGTTTTATAGTGAAGCACTTCATAATATCCCTTAATTCATGGGCATTATATCAAACATAGCGTAAGTTTTGAAGCATTAAAAAATTGAAGCAAAGGCAAAAGAAACTGGTGTTAAACTAGACAAAGATGCGATGAGACGTTTAAATAAAATAAAAGATCGATATACACAAGCTACCAAAAAAGATGATTTTAATAAGCATCAAAGCGATCAAGCTTATGCAAAAAATCAGCAAGCCCATAAAGATTTTGTTAGTGGAAAAACAGCAGCTGCTCAAAAGCAAAGAAGAGATGATTATCGTGGATAAAATATAACTCCTTTGCATAATTCTAGCTGATAAATCATATTTATAGCTAAAATTATTTTGTTATTGTAATTTTAATGACAGTTTTTTATTATTATATTAAATAACTAAATTTAATATTTTTCAAATATGCTTTTGGGGTGTGGAGTTACTATTTCTGAAAATGGCAGAATAAATATTCCAACAAAAATTCGCAATCAATTGCATATTTCTTCAGGGGATCAACTGATGTTAGTTTTTGATAAGGAATTAAAGCTTATTCCTTTAAAAAATAAAATTAAAGAATTTCAAGCATTGGTAAAATCTAAAAATAAAAATAATATATCATTAGTTGACTCTTTGATTAAATCAAGAAAAGAAGAGTTTGATAATAATTTTCCTAATTAAATGTCCCTACTTCATGCTACTATCTTAACTGTTTTTCCTGAAATGTTTCCTGGTACTTTAGGGCATTCTTTGGCTGGGCAAGCTCTGCAAAAAAATATTTGGTCGTATGATGTTATCAATATCCGTGATTTCGGCTTAACTAAGCATAAAAATGTTGATGATGAAGCTTATGGCGGCGGTGATGGGCTGATAATGCGTCCTGACGTGCTGGGTAATGCAATAGATCACGCCTTATCTTTAAATCCAAAAGCTAAAATTTACTACCCCTCACCTCGTGGTAAAGTCTTTACACAAGGCTTTGCTAAAAAGATGTTACAGGATACAAATATTATATTCTTGTGTGGACGTTACGAAGGGATTGACGAACGTGTAATTGAAGAGTATAATATAACCGAAATTAGTGTAGGCGACTACATTTTATCCGGCGGGGAAATACCCACTCTCACCATTCTTGATTGCTTAATTAGGTTACTACCTGGTGTTTTAATGAACCAGAATACCCTTTCTTCTGAGTCTTTTGAGAAAAACGGGGAGTTTGAGGGAGGGCTTGAATGCGGCTTATATACAAGACCTGAAGTTTGGCGTAACCGAAAAGTGCCGAGTGTTTTATTATCCGGTAATCATAAATTGATTAATAAATGGAAAAAAGAGCAGTCGCTTATGATTACAAAATTACGTCGTCCGGAATTATTAAAAGATTTAAGAGACAAGGAAAGGAGTTAACAAATGAATATTATTGACCGCTTTGAACAGGAAAATATTTCAAAGCTTATTGAAAATAAAAAAATTCCTGATTTTAAAGCTGGTGATACAGTTAAAGTTACCGTAAAAATAGTTGATAGATCAGTTGAGAAAGATGGTAAAGAAAAGCTGACTGAAAGATTCCAAGCTTATGAGGGTGTGGTTATTGCTAAAAGAAATTGTGGCATTACCTCTTCGTTTTTAGTACGTAAAATTAGCCATGGTGAGGGTGTTGAGAGACGCTTCATGACTTATTCACCGGTAGTACATGCTATTGATGTAGTAAAATATGGTGTAGTTCGTCGTGCTAAACTTTACTATTTAAGAGAGAGAAGTGGTAAATCAGCGAGAATTAAAGAAAGACACATGCATATTGCTAAAACACCTAAAGCTAAAGTAGCTGAGGCTGTTTAATCTTATTCGTTATTTCCGCTGCATGGATCAGTTTTTCCGTCATTGCGAGCGACTGTAAGGAGCTTGGCAATCCAAAAAAAATATAAAAAATGCTATAAGTTAGCATTTTTTATACTTCTTTACTTTGTAAATTCCTCATAATGACGGAAAAAATGATCCACATAACAATGCTTCCACGGGAATGACATATAAGGTCACCTACATCTGAATAAAAGATAACATTTTTTTAATAACTGTCCGGTACTATTAACAACACCACCCCGTGACTTGGGGACTAGGTCCAGCTAAAAAATGCTAATTTATAGCATTTTTTATTATTTTTTCTGGATTGCCAAGCTCCCTTCAACTGCATAACCCATGACGTGTTCTCTTTAATTGTCCAGTACTAATTATTAATCAAGAATTTTGCAATAAAATTGCTCGATTACCTTTGTCTATTCTTTGATGTTTTTGTTCTATTATTAGGGGTGTTAGACGGTTGCAAATTGCCAAGTCTATTGAGAGCTTGGCTATGCTGTTGTATTTTTTTTGCTCCGGCAGTTGCTATTGATTTAGTAACTTTAGCAGTTTCTAAGAAGATTTGTTGTGGAGTTTGTAGCTGATCAATTTGATTATAATGATTTTTAAGAAATTCTTTTTTTACCTTTTCATCAACTCCTTTTAAATCAACATATGATTTATATAGTTCTTTTAAGGTTGCTTTAGATTCTGCCATTTGCTTATCAGAAGATTTTTTAGAAAGCGATTTGATAGAATCAGTGAAAATACTACCTATCTTTATTAAGAGTATTAATAGCAGGTGTTGTTATTTTCTTTATTCCATCATAAATTTTACTTAAGGTATTAGCTACAATGTCTAATAGTTTTGGTTCTTGTTCTTTAGATATATCAGGAGTATTTGCTATTATATCTCTCATATCATATAGTTTAGTAGTAAAATTCATTAAAGGTATCTTTGGTTCCTCTTCATTTATTTGTTTAGCTGCTCTACTAGCTATCTTAGCTTGCCTATCTAAACTATCAGCAATAATTGACTTAGTCTGCTGAAAAGTCAAATTTTTTGGGTTCTTTACTATGGGCTTCTTAGGTCTATATTCTTTTAATCTTTTCAGCCTATCATGCAATTCTTGATTAGGTCTATCTTTAAGCTCTTTACTCTTATTCTCTAATTTAATTTCAGACTCTATTTGCTCTATTAATTTTTCTGCTTCACTGCTAGGTTTTTTGGATGGAACATAAGGCTTATCTTGCAACTTAGCAAGTCTTGATTCTAATTCTTCTAACGAGGGAATATTATCTCTATCTTGTAATTTTCTTAATCTTGATTCTAGATCTGATATATCAAATGAAGCCATAAATTACCTAACAAATTTTAATGTCTCTAACATACTAGCATATTATACATAATATAGTCAATTCCTATACATATAAAATTATTAGTAGAACTCAATATAATTTTTGGTATTAAGGGTATATGTCAGATTTTAATGATGATCAATGTTGCTACCAGCTATTTTAACACTGCTATCTTCGAATTTAAGATATTGGGTTATATGAGGCATAATAGTTTCACCGGTGGTGATTACATCATCAATTAATAAGATTTTTTTACCTAAAATATTATATTTTGTATTAAATTTGATACTACCGCTTATATTGTTTTTACGCTGTCTTTTTGATAAAAAAGTTTGTGCTTTTGTCCATTTTGACTTAATCAATATATCGGCTTTTACTGTAAGATTCATAATTTTTGCTAATTCTTCTGCAAGAATTTGAGGCGGGTTATACATCCGCAATAACTTTTTAAACCTATTCATCGGCACAGCTATGATTAAATCAACATCTTTTATATCTTCCAAATATCTATTACATAAAAGCTTTGCGAAAGTTTTAGCAAATATCGTTTTATCTTGATATTTAAATTGATGAACTACTTTTTTGCTATATTCATTAAACTTTAAATAGACTACGAGCAAGATTATAATTAGGTTTTTTGCTATAACAACACCCACAAACTGCATTATCTAAGATTTTTACGCTAAATCTTTGACCGTATATATTGCAATAAGGCTTTGCTATAAACTCCAATTTTTGCCAACAATCCCCACAAAACTCACCACTACTACTTAATATTTCCAAGCAGCTTAGGCATCTTTGTGGTAAAATATAATCTATTAAATAATTATAAACTTTTACTAACAATTAACGCCCCACTGAAGATTCGTGATGCTTAGAAGCATTTTGTGTTTGTTGTGGCGGTGTTATACTATTACTATAGCCGCTAATTTTACCATGTGTAAGGTTCTCTTGCATATTATGAACTTGTTCTTGTGCTTTGCTTATTTCAGGCTTCTGTACTTTATTAGCAACATTTGGCGTTACTGGAGTTTGAGTTTGTTTATTTTCTTTGCTAAATGCCTCCTTTACTTCCTCAAATTGTGCTTCAACAAAATAACTAGCTCCAGCTTTTACTGCCGATTTAACTTTTTGAAAACCAGTTTTCTCAGGAGGTTCTTTAAACTCATCTCTTGCTCCTACTTCTTTTTGTTTTGTAGCAAATGCTGCTTCGAGCTGTATCTGGTTTAACTTATCTAGATTAGGCGTATCTAAAAATTCTTTCAATGTTTGATTATTTATTCTTTCTTGCCTTTCTAATTCTTTCAGTTCTTTTTCATTTTCATAATTTCCGGCAGATAATTTTAAATCTCTTTTGGGTATATTCCCCGCCGCTTGCGGCGTAATATGGCGGAATGAGCAAATATATACATAAAAGTCATAATGTTACGGTACTGCTGTATCACATGGTATTTCCAGCAAAATATCGCCGAGCAGTGTTTGACGTATCAGTTGATCAAGTATTACGAGAAATATGTTTAGAGATAGAAAAGTGAAAATACTATAAGTAAGTAGAACAAAACTTATTTAAAATAATAAGATTTTAAATAGGTAATGATGAACAGAAAATATAGACACTTATCTCGCGAAGAGAGATATGAAATAAAAAGAATGTATGACCTAGGAGTCAGTATTAACAAGATAGCACAACATCTTACGAGGTCTAAAAGCACTATTAGTATGGAGCTAAAAAGAAATAAAGTAAAAGGTAAGTATATGCCTTGTGTTGCTCAGGAACAATATAAAAAAAGGATGCATCAGCAAGAGTTATTAAAAATAGAGAAGTTACCTATTTTGTTAAATTATATCAAAAATGCTATGATTCACAAGAAATGGTCACCGGATGCTATAGCCGGAAAGTTAAAACTGGACAAAAATACAGCTTGTTGTATCAGTACAGAAAGTATATATAGATTTGTCTACACTTCTCCAGTTGCAGCTAAATTAAAGTTATATAGCTATTTACCGTCTAAAAGATATAAAAGGCAAGAAAGGGGGACAAGGCATCAAAGGATCATTATACCACAAAGGATCTCAATACATCAGCGTGATGCAATAGCAATGCAAAAGCTAGAAGTAGGGCATTTTGAGGCAGATCTTACATTTCATAAAGGTAATCAAAGTATGAATATCGGTGTGCTGGTGGATAAAAAGAGTCAAAAGATTATTTTAGTGCTGAATAACTCCAAAAGAGCTAAAACAGTTACCACTGGGTTTTTAAAAAAGATCAAAACGCTGCCAAGTAGTGTTAGAAAGACTATTACTATGGATAATGGCAAAGAGTTTGTAGGGCATCTTGCTTATAGACTATCTGGGTTTCAAACTTTCTTTTGTGATCCATACCGCCCTAGACAAAAAGCACTAGTGGAGAAAATGAATTCTATGATTCATAGAATTTTACCTAAAAATACAGATATTACAACCGTTACACAAAGAGGTCTTGACAATATTGCTGAGATTTTAAATAACATGCCAAGAAAGATTTTTGGTTATAAAACCCCCAATGAAATTTGGGCAGAAAATTTATAGGTTTTGTTCTACTTAGTCCTTGAATTTTCAAAGAGATATCAAATAAAATTTTTAGAAATAGGGGTTGATGAAGATCATGTCCATTTTTTGGTACAATCTGTACCAACCTATAGCGTAACAAAAATAGTAACAACAATTAAAAGTGTTACAGCTCGTCAAATATTTAGACAGTGTCCACAGGTAAAGAAACAATTATGGGGTGGAGAATTTTGGACTGATGGATATTTTACGAGTACGGTAGGTAAGCATGGAAATGAGAATATGATAGGAAAATACGTAAAAAACCAAGGCAAGGAATATCAGAAACTGCATGAGGATCATCAGCTAGCTTTCTTCTAAAATACCCCGCTGCTTGCGGCGGGGATTACTTTTATTTTTTTATTTTATTTTTTTTATCGTTTCCCCTCTCCATATGTACTATATTCGAGTCCACTTCACCCGTAATATTAACAAAAGCTGCTGTTGCTGCAAATGCAATACCACCTATACTTCCGGTAGCTATTCCATCAGCAAATAAAGATGCCGCTTCTAAAGTAGTATCACGCACTGATTTTACAAATTGTTTAGCCCACCCACCTTCAAAAGTTTTATCAGGTGAAGGTTCAGGCGGATTTTTATAAATATCTGGTATTTTAGTATCTAAAAACTTTTGTAAATTCGGAGCATCTTTAGCTATATTTTCTTTAGCTTCCAATACCTTATTAAGTTGCTGTGCTTTAGCTCCTTTAATACTTTCTAAAGCAGTTTTTTCTCTATCTAATTTTTTGTCCTCTCGCACTTCAAGTGTTTCTTTCGTAACGTTATATGCCACAGCAGTTAGAGAAAGTGCTGCAATACCGACACCTATAGCGTTGGATTTAATACTACTAAACTAATAGCACCGCCTACTTTAAGAATTCTTTTAGTACCTTTGCTTGATATTACCTTATACGTTTTATCTAAACCATCTGCTATCGTATTACCACCAGACACACTAGTTCTAATTTTATTAAGAGCTTTATCATATAAGCCAGGACTATGCTGTCCTTCTTTCTTAATTTTTCCACCTTTCCGAGCTTTATCAAGTGGATCAGCTGCTTTTGAAACAGCTGTTGCTACTTTAGATCCGCCTTTAGCTAATCCTTCTACTATATGCTCAACACCGCCGACAATATCATGTGCAGCAATTTTACCTACTCCTTTAACTACCCCTGCAGTTACATGATATCCTGCCTCAGCGGTAGCTCCAGCTCGTGCCATTCTTGTGCCTTTAAGTTTAGGATCATCCTTTAATATTTTCCTTGTTTTTTTCTCTTCTTGGGGATTTGAGGGTGCTGGTTGTTCCTGCTCTTGTACAGGTTCAGGATTTTGTACATTAACCCCTTCAGGCGAATTAATAGACGACTTCAAACTTTCCTTACTCATAAATTTATATCCTTAACATCAAAACTTACGCTATGAGTAAAAAAGTGATAAATTATTGTAAAAATAATTAAACATGTCAAAGAGGATAAAGTTGCAAGCAATACCAATTAATAGGACAGATTATTGTCAATTTTTAATAGTTAGCCAAAAGAATTATAGTTTAACCTACTACGCTGAACATGCAAAGAAATGTAGTCATGATGTTATTAATAGATTTTTAAGGAATGAAAAATATACACCTTCTTTGTTATGGGAACACATCAAGAATGATGTTATTTTTTCATCTAATGGATATACAATATTTGATGATACGGTTTTAAATAAAAGGAATACGAAGCAAATAGAAATTGCAAGATCGCAGTACAGTGGAGCTACAGGTAGAGTTACTAAAGGTATAGGAGTAGTGAGTCTGGTATATTATAACCCTGATATTAATAAGTTTTGGGTAATAGATTATCGAATTTTTGCACCTGATCATGATGGAGCAACAAAACTAGAACACCTATTAAACATGTTAAATAATGCTGTTTATAGCAAGAAGATTCCTTTTCAAACAGTACTTTTTGACACATGGTATTCTACACACAAAATTATGCAACATGTTGACTCTCTGGGGAAATATTATTATGCCCCTATTAAAGCCAATAGAAACGTTAGTAAAACGCACGATTCTAAACCTTATAAAGCTGTAAAAGAGTTGACATTTTTAGATGAAGAGATCAGGCATGGAGTAGAGATTCATATAAAAGGCTTTGCTAAAAATAAGCATGTTAATTTGTTTAAATTTACTGTTCCTACCAACAGAGTTGAGTATGTTGTTACCAATAACAAAACTCACAAATCTTCTAAAGCTGCACAAGATGAGTGTGGCTTTCGATGGGTAATTGAGAGCATGCACAGAGAAATTAAGCAACTTACGGGATAGAACGTTGTCAATGCAGGAAACAGCGTATTCAACGTAATCATATTAGTTGTGCATTTTTAGTTTGGGCATTTCTCAAAAGGACTGCAAATACAATCGGTAAAACGGTTTACCAAATAAAGTTAGGGCTTTTAGATGACTATATGCAACAACAGCTGCGTTCTCCATCTTTACGATATTTAGAACCAAACATAGCGTAAGTTTTGTTATACAAAACTTACGCTATGTTATAGCAAATATGCTAAAAACCCTTACTACAAAGCTATGTTTTTACAGTGCATCACTTTATAATATCCTTTAATTTATAGGAATTATATCAAACATAGCGTAAGTTTTGTTATAAATAAACGAAGCAAGTACGCAAGAAATCACACGCATATCCATAGGGTCGGATCTGCTGGTTAGAATAATCGGCACTTTAGCTCCAAGTACGATACCAGCCATAACTGCTTGACCTAAATATTTAAGCTGCTTTGCAAGCATGTTACCCGACTCAAGATCCGGAACCACTAATATATCAGCATTTCCTGAAACAGATGAGCTAATGCCTTTTGCCTCTGCCGCAAATAAAGATATAGCATTGTCAAAAGCAAGAGGACCATCAACTATAGCGTTGATAATTTGTCCACGATATACCATCTTAGATAAGCTAGCTGCATCAAGAGTAGTGGGGATTGCGGAAGTAACAGTCTCAACAGCCGATAATACTGCAACTCTAACCTGCTTATCTTCTTTTAGGATATGCATTAAATCTATAGCATTCTGCACTATATCACGCTTATCTTCTAAAGTAGGGCGGATATTAATAGCAGCATCGGTAATAATAAAAGGTTTAGGGAAAGTAGCCACTGCCATTAAGAAAGCATGGCTTATTCGGCGTTCGGTACGCAAGCCGTTTTCTTTATGAACTACTGCTGACATAAGCTCGTCAGTATGCAGAGACCCTTTCATAATGGCAGCAACTTCTCTTTTCTTTGCAAGCTCTACAGCTTTTTTTGCTGCATCGTGACTGAAAATACTATAAGTATAGCATAAATCATTAAGATACTGACAATTTAATAGTATTAAAAACAGCATCATAAAATGTTTCAAAATCTCCTACAACTTTCCTAATTTCATTTTTTATCTTAAACCAGTAATGCTCTATAGGATTTAAATCAGGAGAGTAAGTTGGTAAATACAATATGGTACAACCAACGGATTCAATGAACTCTTTAACTTTAGAATTTTTATGAAAATTAATGTTATCCATAATAACGGTTTGCCCAGGTTGTAATTCTGTAATTAATACATCTCTAATATAAGTTTTAAAGACCTCTGTATTACAATTACCTTCAAATATTACAGGAGCAATAAGATTACCATTACAAAGACCAGCTATCATACTTATTCTAAATTTATGTTGATACACCTTTTCTCCATAACACCTTTGTCCTATAATGCTCCATCCATACTCTTTGCAAGCATTATCCTCTATTCCAGATTCATCAAGATATACTAATTTGTCTTTTGTGATGGTTTGTATCTTTGCTATAAATTCATTTCTTAATTTAATATCTCTTTTCGGATGAAAATGAGTTTTTTTATAGCTATAGCCAAGTTTTCTGATTTGTCTTAAAATAGTTACAGATGCAATATTACCCCATTGCTTTGCTAACTCCTTTGATGTTTTATTCATATTAGCTTTAAAAAATTCTTTAAAAGATTCTGAATCTTTTATCTTATGACTATGTCCTTTCTGATAACCAGTTGCTGCTTCTAAAGTACCTTGCTTATCTTTTAATTTTTTCCATTTATATATAGTATCACGACTTACATTAAATAATTTACTTACCTTACTTATTCGTATCCCTGCTTCTACAGCTTTTATAACTCTTAGTCTTAGTTCTATTGCATATGCTCGTGCCATATCTCTTTACATGCTTGTTAATATTTGCTTACTATAACATGATACTCTCGCTCTGTCAGTACCTTAATGACTTATGCTATAAGTAGAACAGAACCTATTTAAAATAATAAGATTTTAAATAGGTAATGATGAACAGAAAATATAGACACTTATCTCGAGAAGAGAGATATGAGATAAAAAGAATGTATGACCTAGGAGTCAGTATTAATAAGATAGCACAACATCTTACGAGGTCTAAAAGCGCTATTAGTATGGAGCTAAAAAGAAATAAGGTAAAAGATAAGTATATGCCTTGTGTTGCTCAGGAAAAATATGAAAACAGGATGTATCAGCAAGAGTTATTAAAAATAGAAAAGAACCCTATGTTGTTAGATTATATTAAAAATGCTATGATTCGCAAGAAATGGTCGCCGGATGCTATAGCCGGAAAGTTAAAACTAGACAAAAATACAGCTTTGTGTATCAGTACAGAAAGTATATATAGATTTGTTTACACTTCTGCAGTAGCAGCTAAATTAAAGTTATATAGCTATTTACCTTCTAAAAGATATAAAAGGCAAGAAAGAGGGAAGAGGCGTCAAAGGATCATTATACCACAAAGGATCTCAATACATCAGCGTGATGCAATAGCTACGAAAAAGGTAGAAGTAGGGAATTTTGAGGCAGATCTTACATTTCATAAAGGTAATCAAAGTATGAATATTGGTGCACTGGTGGATAAAAAGAGTCAAAAGATTATTTTAGTGCTGAATAACTCCAAGAGAGCTACAACAGTTACCAATGGTTTTTTAAGAAAGATAAAAACTCTTCCAAATAGTGTGAGAAAGACTATTACTATGGATAATGGCAAAGAGTTTGTGGGGCATGTTGCCTATAGACTATCTGGGTTTCAAACTTTCTTTTGTGATCCATACCGCCCTAGACAAAAAGCATTAGTGGAAAAAATGAATTCTATGATTCATAGAATTTTACCTAAAAATACAGATATTACTACCGTTACACAAAGAGGTCTTGACAATGTTGCTGAGATTTTAAATAACATGCCAAGAAAGATTTTTGGTTATAAAACCCCCAATGAAATTTGGGCAGAAAATTTATAGGTTTTGTTCTACTTAGTCCTTGAATTTTCACGGTGTTACTATAAATGAATGCAGTAAAATATTGCGAGCAGCAGGAGCAAAAGAGGTTAAGGTAGTGTCTGTGGCGATGACATAAAACGTCATTGTGAAGAGGCTTGCTTGTGGAGACCACTTTCGTCTCTGTCATCTCGTGGCTCTTATGTCATTCCCGCGTAGGCGGGAATCTAAAATAAAGCGAGATAAATCGAGCTTTATTTTTTAAGTTTTGATGTATTTATATTTATTTTTTTCTGGATTCCCACCGTTGCTAAGAATGACATTGAATTCATACAACAAGACCTTACCTAAGCGGAAATGATATAAGGAAATTAGAATAACAGGAGTAGTTTATGCAAAATGAAATAAAAAAGGTTTGTGTTATCGGTTCAGGGGTGATGGGGTCAGGGATCGCTGCTTTGATTGCTAATTCATCTCATCAAGTTGTATTGCTTGATATTGCTGATAAAAATTCAGATGACCCAAATAAAATATTAAAAATTGCTATAGAGAATTTGCATAAACAAAAACCACCTCCTTTAACTTTTCCTGATAAAGTAAATTTAATTACTATCGGTAATTTAGAGCATAATTTAGATCTAATTAAGGAATGTGATTTAGTAATTGAAGTTATTGTTGAGAAGCTAGAAATCAAACACCAATTATATAACAAAATTATCCCTTATCTTAAAAAAGATGTAATCATAGCCTCTAATACTTCTACTCTGCCGCTTAAGAGGCTAAAAGAAAACTTACCAGAGGATATTAAATCTCGGTTTGTCATTACGCATTTCTTCAATCCGCCAAGATATATGGAGCTTCTTGAGTTAATCATCGACCCAGTAGTAAAACCTGAAATAATAGATAGAGTTTCAGGGTTTTTAATAAAGACCCTTGGTAAGACTATAGTAAAATGTAACGATACGTCTGGCTTTATTGCCAATAGAGTAGGGTGTTTTTTACTTGAGTTAGTAGCCAGAAAAGCAATAGCCGAAAAGCTTGATTTTGTGACTATAGATAAAATTTTTACGTCATGTTTAGGTTTGCCAAGTACTGGAATTTTTGGGCTATATGACCTAATTGGTCATGATGTGATGAAGCTAATTTCTAGCTCGCTGCTAGCTAGCCTGCCTAGCGATGATGCCTATCATAAAATATATGTAAATATTCCTTCACTAGATAAGATGATTGAGCAGAAATTAATAGGGCGTAAAGGTGGAGGCGGTTTTTATCGCTTATCAATAGTAAATGGCAAAAAAACTAAGGAAGTTATAAATATAGGCGATCTATCATATAAGCCTGCCCAGAAAGCTGATATTTCATTTAATAGTCTTGATGAGCTACTTGCTAGTAATTCGGTTTATGGTAAGTTTTTTAATGAGATTATTACAGAATTTTATCTTTATTTAGCAAGCTTAGTGCCATCAGTTACCGATAATATTTATGATATTGATGCGGCTATGAAACTTGGTTATAGCTGGAAATATGGACCATTCGAATTGCTAACTTCACAAGCTAAAAATGGCTGGGATTTAATAGTTAAAAATGCAAATTCAATATCGCTTCCACCATATTTAGTAAATAAAGAATATCAAAAAATCGATAAACAGAAATTTAATGCCCATAAAGATATTTTAAAGGAAAGTAAAATAGTTTTGGAAAATGATTCGGCAAAGCTGTTAAATTATAAAGAAAATCTAGTTTTTGTTATTACTACGAAAATGAATTGTCTAAATCATGATGTGTTCTATTTACTGCAAGAATCAGCAACAAAAGCAGAAGAGCAGGGAAAGCATCTATATATCTACCCGCAAGGTAATAATTTCTCAGCTGGAGCAGATTTAAAGATGCTACTTTCATATATTGAAGATGAAAATTTCCATGATTTAGAGAATTTGCTAAAAGTAGGGCAGCAAACTATGCTACATTTAAAATATTCTGTGGCTCATATTATTAGTGCTGCGAAAGGTGTAGCACTTGGCGGTGGGTGTGAAATATTGCTGCATTTAAGCCATATTGTTGCAAATGTAGATTTAAATGCCGGACTTGTGGAGCTTGGTGTTGGTCTAGTGCCAGGTTGGGGCGGAATTACCGAAATGTTTGTAAGAAGCAAAGGTGATAAAGCTAAATTAATTAGAAATATCAGAAATATTTTAGAGCAAAATAAATCAAGTTCAGCGGATTATTTTAAAGCAGATTACAGTATAGAAAATATCTCTATAAATATGAATAAGCATTATATTTTAGACGAAGCACTAGAGTTAAAATTACCTAAGAAAATAGTGCCAGTTCCTCATAAGCTTACTTTGCCTAAAATAAATTTAGCGAAAGAAATAGATAACTCAAAATATGATGATATGCAAAACAAAGTACTTAGTAAGTTCCAGAATATTATAGATAAGCATAGTGAAATAAATGAAGAAGAATTAATGGAATATGAACGCAAAATATTTTTAGAACTCGCTAAAGACCCTAAGACAATAGAGAAGCTGAAAGTGATTATTTAGAAATATTTCATCATTGTAAGGAGGTTATTTTAATAACCGACGCAGCAATCTCATAAAGCAATATAAAACTCCTGAGATTGCTTCGTCAATTACTTCGTAATTTCCTCGCAATGACGAGTCCGATACTACAAAATATTTTACCTGCTCATACCCGTAGATTTTTGATTAGATGCTTTAATATTTTGTGCATGTGAAATTGTGCGAGCAATACGAACGTTTGATGCAATTAATTTTATTATCGGTTATTCTTTTTTAATATTTTGTCCTTCTTCAGTTTGGGAAAATTGTTTCTTGTAATCTTTATTTGGATATTTAAAAAATTCTTTTGGGGTTAAATATTTTAATTTCTTTTCTTTCTCATCAAACTTAATAAGGCTACGTCCATCTGCGTAATCTTCTATTTTTTTTGTTGATTCACCTGGTCCCCAACGTAAAGAATCATAAATCGCTCCATCTGCTGTTGTTGCTCCACTGCCTAAAATATTTACTGTATCACCAAGTTCTTTTATATTGTTTGCTTTGTGTACCATTAATGCATTTACCGCAGTAGAATGAGTAAAAGTTTTACGATGTATATTATCTGGTCCAGTTATAAATCTTAACCTATGTATTTCACCGGAATTTAAATCATGTTCTAAATAGTAAGATGCATTATGTTTAAATTTATCAACCTGATTTAGGTCAGCTCCTTTATCTTGTAGTAGTTTAATAGTTTCTACTATTTCCTGATTTTTAGGTGATGAAACTAATCCTAGCTGCATTGTTAATACAGTTAATGCTGTAAAACCATATTGATCTGTACCATTAGGATCAAGCCCCCTCATTTAATAATTTTTGTACTAATTCATATTGTTCATGTTTTGCTGCTAAAGTTAATGGAGTATTTATATAGCAATCTGTTCTAACTGAGTTTTTAGTCGGGTCATTATATCTATAATTAATAAAATCTAGAAATTCTTTATCATCAAGCTTTTTACGTGCGTCATCAATTAATAACTCAGCTATTTTATTCTTGTTCGCTGCTATAGCGATAAGTAAACAATTATTGCCAGGAGGATCTTGAAAATCATGATTTATTGAATTAAAGTCATCCGAATAAATTTCTTTATAACATTCTCCGTGTGTATCTTCTGACAAAACTTTTTTTATTTCTTCGATTCCTGATGGGTCATTAGATGAGAGGCTAATTTGTTCTCTAAGCTTAGACATATAGGTGTTTTTTTAATTAATCCTAACTATCAAATTAACTGATAAATAAATTTTGTCAATTTAAATGAAAGAATATTAACTAAATAGTTATATTACATGATTTTTATTTTAATTTTTGATTTGGCAATATATTTTATAATTAGTGTATTTCTTGAAACCTAATTTCTGAGCTAGGCCATTTGCCATAGGTGAGGTTTGTATAACCGCTTTATCAACACCTATTTCTCTTAATATATTAAACCTAGATTTATATAGACTGCTTGAGATTCCACGGCTTCGATATTCCAGTAAGGTTGAGCCATTATAAAAACCTGCAATATTATTTGCAAAAATTATTGAGTCAGTTGCTATAATTTTATCTCTATCATATGCTGCAAGCGGAATAAATATTTTATTATCTCCAATATATTTTAATAATTTATTGAAATATATATCACAAACATCATCACTAAACCCAAAGCTTTGAGCAAGTGCCTGAATCCATTTTTTAAATTCTTTTATTTCAGTAATAACCCTAATGTCTTGATTATCTAGCTGCTCGTAATAATTTCTAAGTTCACAAACCATTCCTGATACATCACTGAAATTAGTATAATTACCGATTTCAAAATGCTTAAGCATTCCAGAAGATAAGTTTTTCTCATCAATCTACCAAGCAAAAGGTAATTTTTGCTTCCTAAATATTTCCTCCATTTGGTCCATCTGATCAGTTGTTACTTGCTCAGGCAATACTACCATATTCCATAAAGGGTGATTGCAACCAGTGTGAATCAAATAATATTTAGCTTTATCTATTTGTTTTTCTTGTAACCCAAAATACTGACACGTTCCTATTAAACTCTGATCTATTAATTTAGCATTATCTAACATAATCCTCTTAAATTTTCTGTGCTATAAATATACTAAACGGCGATATTATTTTCTCATTTATCCAATTATATCCGTCTTGATCAGTCCCTAAAGGCTTATGTATATTTAATATTTTAAAGTTTGCTTGATCTAACATAGATCTATCTCTATTATAAGTATTCTCATTACAAACTAGCATAATAAAGATACCATCGTTTTTTAGAACTCGTGCAATTTCTTTAGCAATCTTTGCTAGCTCCTCTTTGCTTGCTACCTCCATCATAACCCAGCTAGAAAACACTAAATCAAATGTATTTCTTCCGCCGGAATATTACCGCTTTTTATTATATTATATATTCCTACAGGGTCATTAGAGTTTGCTATTTTTATCATCTCTTCATTAATATCGACTCCGGTAACATCTAATCCTAAAGACTTCAAAAAAATAGTAGACTTGCCTGCACCACAACCATAATCTAATACTTTATTACCTATAATATGATTTTTTATTATATCAACAAAACTTACGCTATGTTTAATATAATGCCCATGAATTAAGGGATATTATGAAGTGCTTCACTATAAAACATTGCTGTGTAATAAGAGTTTTTAGCATATTTGCTATAACATAGCGTAAGTTTTGTCAAAACTTACGCTATGTTTGGTTCTAAATATCGTAAAGATGGAGAACGCAGCTGTTGTTGCATATAGTCATCTAAAAGCCCTAACTTTATTTGGTAAACCGTTTTACCGATTGTATTTGCAGTCCTTTTGAGAAATGCCCAAACTAAAAATGCCCAACTAATATGATTACGTTGAATACGCTGTTTCCTGCATTGACAACGTTCTATCCCAGTAAGTTGCTTAATTTCTCTGTGCATGCTCTCAATTACCCATCGAAAGCCACACTCATCTTGTGCAGCTTTAGAAGATTTTTGAGTTTTGTTATTGGTAACAATATACTCAACTCTGTTGGTAGAAACAGTAAATTTAAACAAATTAACATGCTTATTTTTAGCAAAGCCTTTTATATGAATCTCTACTCCATGCCTGATCTCTTCATCTGAAAATGTCAACTCTTTTACAGCTTTATAAGGTTTAGAATCGTGTGTTTTACTAACGTTTCTATTGGCTTTAATAGGGGCATAATAATATTTCCCCAGAGAGTCAACATGTTGCATAATTTTGTGTGTAGAATACCATGTGTCAAAAAGTACTGTTTGAAAAGGAATCTTCTTGCTATAAACAGCATTATTTAACATGTTTAATCTCTTTTGGGTATATTCCCCGCCGCTTGCGGCGTAATATGGCGGAATGAGCAAATATATACATAAAAGTCATAATGTTACGGTACTGCTGTATCACATGGTATTTCCAGCAAAATATCGCCGAGCAGTGTTTGACGTATCAGTTGATCAAGTATTACGAGAAATATGTTTAGAGATAGAAAAGAGATATCAAATAAAATTTTTAGAAATAGGGGTTGATGAAGATCATGTCCATTTTTTGGTACAATCTGTACCAACCTATAGCGTAACAAAAATAGTAACAACAATTAAAAGTGTTACAGCTCGTCAAATATTTAGACAGTGTCCACAGGTAAAGAAACAATTATGGGGTGGAGAATTTTGGACTGATGGATATTTTACGAGTACGGTAGGTAAGCATGGAAATGAGAATATGATAGGAAAATACGTAAAAAACCAAGGCAAGGAATATCAGAAACTGCATGAGGATCATCAGCTAGCTTTCTTCTAAAATACCCCGCTGCTTGCGGCGGGGATTACTTTTATTAGGTGTTCTAGTTTTGTTGCTCCATCATGATCAGGTGCAAAAATTCGATAATCTATTACCCAAAACTTATTAATATCAGGGTTATAATATACCAGACTCACTACTCCTATACCTTTAGTAACTCTACCTGTAGCTCCACTGTACTGCGATCTTGCAATTTCTATTTGCTTCGTATTCCTTTTATTTAAAACCGTATCATCAAATATTGTATATCCATTAGATGAAAAAATAACATCATTCTTGATGTGTTCCCATAACAAAGAAGGTGTATATTTTTTATTCCTTAAAAATCTATTAATAACATCATGACTACATTTCTTTGCATGTTCAGCGTAGTAGGTTAAACTATAATTCTTTTGGCTAACTATTAAAAATTGACAATAATCTGTCCTATTAATTGGTATTGCTTGCAACTTTATCCTCTTTGACATGTTTAATTATTTTTACAATAATTTATCACTTTTTTACTCATAGCGTAAGTTTTGACCTTATAAAGCTGTAAAAGAGTTGACATTTTCAGATGAAGAGATCAGGCATGGAGTAGAGATTCATATAAAAGGCTTTGCTAAAAATAAGCATGTTAATTTGTTTAAATTTACTGTTTCTACCAACAGAGTTGAGTATGTTGTTACCAATAACAAAACTCACAAATCTTCTAAAGCTGCACAAGATGAGTGTGGCTTTCGATGGGTAATTGAGAGCATGCACAGAGAAATTAAGCAACTTACTGGGATAGAACGTTGTCAATGCAGGAAACAGCGTATTCAACGTAATCATATTAGTTGTGCATTTTTAGTTTGGGCATTTCTCAAAAGGACTGCAAATACAATCGGTAAAACGGTTTACCAAATAAAGTTAGGACTTTTAGATGACTATATGCAACAACAGCTGCGTTCTCCATCTTTATGATATTTAGAACCAAATAGCGTAAGTTTTGTTATAATTCCTGCAGAGGCGTTGTCGTATGGGTCAAATATGTCATCCCGTGGCTTGTCCTATAGTACCGGACATTTTTTAAAAAATGTTATATTTTTTTCAGGTATAGGTGACCTTATATGTCATTCCCGACTACGCGGGGATGACATTAAGAGTGTTTCCCAATCCATGCAACAACACCAGACAAGCCACGGGATTGTGACATTGAATATCTTTTTAGAGTCATGCAACAATCTAGGTCAAGCAATAAGGTTTAAGCATACTTCCTCATTAAGCTCTTGTGTAAAAGATAATTCTATATTTAATACGGCAAATATCTGTACTAATGCTATAGATAAGTCGTTAATCATTTCATCGGTATGTGCGGGAGTTGGGATAATTCGGAGACGTTCAGTTCCTCTTGGCACTGTTGGGAAATTGATATGCTGAACGTAAATACCATAATCATTAAGCAGCATGTTAGAAGCTTTGGCAGCCTTGATAGGATCACCTATAATTATTGGCACTATATGGCTTTCATTTTTAAGGTAAGGAATATTAAAACGGTCAAAAGAGCTTTTGAGTTTTGCAATTACTTTTTGATGCGTTTGACGCTCTATATTTGATTCTTTAAGATGCCTAATACTATGCGTTGCAGCAGTAGAAATTACCGGCGGCAATGAGGTAGTAAAAATAAAGCCGGAAGCTGTTAACCTGATAGCATCAATTAGGCTATGGCTTGCGGTGATATAACCGCCAATAGTGCCATATGCTTTGGCAAGCGTTCCTTGGATAATATCGATTTCATCGCTACAATCAAGAAGCTCAGCAATACCTGCACCGGTTTTGCCATATAAACCTACTGTATGAACTTCATCAATAAAGGTTAAAGCATTATATTTTTTAGCTAAATTGATTATATCTTTAATAGGAGAAAAGAAGCCGTCCATGGAATAAGCCGACTCAAAAACGATAATTTTCGGTCTATTAATATCAACCAATTGCAGTAATTCTTCTAAATGCTTAACGTCTAAATGTCTGTATATATGTTTCTCGGCTTTAGAGTCAGTAATACCGGCAATGATCGATGCATGATTTAGCTCATCGGAAAAAAAGACAAGATCAGGCATAATTTTAGCAAGGGTTGCAAGGGTTGTGTCATTTGCCACAAAGCCGGAAGTAAAAACTAAGGAGGCTTCTTTGTTATGCAAACTTGCTAGCTCCTGCTCAAGCTCAAGAATAGCTATATTGTTACCGCCGATATTTCTTGTACCGCCTGAACCAACACCATATTTCAGTACTGCATCTATAGAAGCTTGCACTACTTTTGGATGTTTGCTCATACCTAAATAGTCATTAATACACCACATGACTATTTGTTTATCATCACACATAGCGAAAGGAAAATTATCGGCTTGCCTTTTTAAAGCTTTAAATTCGCGATATCTTCCCTCGCTTTTAATTTTATCTATATGATTGCTAAATATAGTATCGTAATAAGACATTAGATCTATTATCTTGTTTGAAAATGTCACGTGAGGTGTAACGGTTATGTCATTCCCACGTAGGCGGGAATCCATAGTAAAGCGGAATAAATTGAGCTTTTATTTTAAAAACTTGCTGTGTACATATTTTTTATTACTGGATTCCCGCTTTCGCGGGAATGACACCAAAGACGTTTTCTTATACATACAATAACATTGCCGCACGGTTACACCGATTCACATTGCATCCATTCTACATTAAAATAGAATAATTTTAAAGCTATAATATAGCTTTTTGTACAATATCATTAAGTCTTTTTGAGAAAGCCCCTGTATCTGCTACCGGTTCACCCTCTAAAATACAAGCTTGATCAAATATTAACTTAACTAGCTCATCGTTATTTTTATTATTCGCTTTTAAGTCATTAAATATTTTTTCTATGATCTTATTTTTAGGGTTTAGCTCTAAATTTTTAGTAGAAGCATTTGCTATTTGTTTCTGCTCAATTAAAAATCGCTCCATACGAATATCCATAGCGGCTTCACTAACGGCAAGACAAGCAGGGCTTGAAGTCAGCTTTTTAGATATTTTAACATCCTTAACTAAACTCCCTAAAGTCTCTTTAAAATAATCAGTTAATGATTTATATTCATCATCAGATTTTTTCTTATCTTTATCTTTTTCCTCAGATGATAAAGTAGCTTGGTCTACATCAATATCGCTTCTTGTAGCCGATTTAATCGCATGTCCTTTATATTCGCTATTAACATTTACCCAAAAATCATCAACAGTATCGGTAAATAATAACACATCGATATTTTTACTTAATAACCCTTCAATTTGCGGGCTTGAAAGTAGCTTATCAGGATTATCACCACTTAAATAATATATAGTATTCTGTCCCTCTTTAAAGCCTTTTATATATTCATCAAGGCTAATCATTTTATTATGCAAGGCACTTCTAAATATACATACTTCTAATAACTTTTCATGATCGGTGGTAGCTTCACATAACCCCTCTTTTAAAGCTCCGCCGAAATTAGCCCAAAAATTATTATATTCATCAGGCGAATCTTCTTTCTTTTTCTTAAGTTCGCCTAGGACTCTTTTGGTAATAGCGTTTTTAATTTTCTCAAGTACATTATTATGTTGCAACGATTCACGGCTTATATTCAGCGGTAAATCCTCTGAATCTACCACTCCTCGTAAAAACCTTAAATATGATGGGATTAAATCAATATTCTCATCAGAAATAAATACTCTCTTAATATATAATTTCACTCGTCTTTTGCGATCAGGATGGAATAAATCATAAGTTTTGCTTGATGGGATAAATAGTAGGTTCGTAAACTCTATAGCTCCCTCGTTTTTATTATGCATCGTAATCCAAGGATCATCCACAGCATAAGATAAACTTTTATAAAATTCTTTATATTGTTCTTCTGTAATTTCTGACTTTGATCTTGTCCATAAAGCTGAGGCAGAATTTAGCTGTATTTTGTTATTATCCCCCTCATCAAAGAAATATATCGGCACAGCTATATGATCGGAATAACTTTTAACTATATGCTTTAATCTGAAATGATCAAGAAATGTATCCTCTTCTTTTTTAATGTGCAAAGCAATTTCCGTGCCTCTGCTAAATTCTCTGTCAGAGTCTGATACAATATATTCCCCTTCTCCTTCCGATTCCCAAACATATACTTTATCTTCGCCAGCTTTTCTTGAAGTTACAGTGACCTTATCAGCTACCATAAAGCTTGAGTAAAAGCCAACGCCAAACTGACCAATTAGCATATTATCTTTTTTAGAATCACCTAAGAGATTTTTAAGGAAATTTGCCGTACCTGATCTTGCAATAGTGCCTAAATTCTCGATTAAATCCTCTTTATTCATACCGATTCCGTTATCACGTATGATAACCTGACTATTGTTTTTATCGACTTTAACAGTAATCTTAAAGTTAGAGTCACCAGCTACTAATTCAGCTTCACTTTGGGATAGATAACGCAGCTTATCACAAGCATCAGAAGCGTTAGAAATCAACTCCCGCATAAAAATCTCTTTATTACTATAAAGAGAGTGAATCATTAAATTTAAAATCTTGCCAACCTCGGCATCAAATTTCTTTTTTTCTTGTGTCATTACTTAAATCCAATTTAAAAATTCTTGTTTTTAGTTTTGTTATTTAAAAATGTCATTGCGAGCGACTGCAAGGAGCGTGACAATCTCATGAGAGCTCCTGAGATTGCTTCGTCGACGCCTATAGCGTCTCCTCGCAATGACGGTAAAAACAAAACTTTATTTATTTAATATAGGATTTTAAAATTAAATTTAAATACTCTTCGTCAATATTTTTTATTAAAATTGTCTTTAAACTGTTAGTTATCTCAATATTACTTCGCAATAATTGCCATTCTTTTGCTAAAAAATTTATGATTTCTTCGTTAGCTTTGCCTTGTTGTGCATGTGCTTTTATAGATAATTTTAGATAGGGAATATCATTAATTATAATAAATTCTTTAATGTTATTATTTTTTGCAGCCGCCTTAACTTTTATATTTAAAAATGCTAATTTTGATAAAGAATTATAGGTAAAAAATTTCATGGTAAATAACGTAACAGTTGAAAATTATAAAATTTAATTTATAATGCCTTGTGAAAATTCAACTAAATCTATTTATGAGTTCTACAAACAAATATCAAGCACTTATCACTCAATTAGAAAAAAATGATCCTAAACTTGTACATCTTGACCTTAAAGATATAGATTTAACAATATTGCAGTTAGAAGAAATAGCAAGTAAAATTCAGAACAATGATTTTATCGGTAATGTAAGTTGGGGTAAAATGCCCAAGCTTTCAGTTGATTTTGTAGAAAAAATAGAAAGTAAAATCATTTTAAACAATCAAAATTATAAGCAATATCCTAATGATTTTATTCATGGGTTACTTAGTTTGCATTCCTATATAGATTCTAAAGCACAGGAAAAAGTAGCCTTTGAAGAAGCAAAATATAATCAATATTTAGAAGATTGGAAAATATTTAAAATATTTAACGAGCCTAAAATAGGTAGATATTACGCAGTAGCATATGTAAATGAAAAGAAAAAGCAATTAGTACTTGCTCATAGAGGTAATACATTTGAGGGATGGGATTTGCTAAAAACTGATTCCTCAATGAAAAATCATTTTAAGAGCGTTTTAGGAGGGCAGATAGTAGCACAGCAAGCAGCAGCATATCAGGCTACGCAGGAAATCACCGAATATGCTAAAAAGCATGACTATAATCTATCTTTTACGGGTTATTCTTTAGGTGCGTGGTTTGCAGAATTAAGCTTATATTTTGCTTATCAAGATTTTAACTATTCCAAAGCAAAAGCCATAACGTTCGATAGCCCTGGCTCTGCAAAAGTTATGGATAGTTTTAAATCAAATGTACTCAGCCATGAAACTCATTTTGATATAAGAAATTTAGACATAACTACTTATCTATCTGCTCCGAATTTTGTAAATACTAGTAACCCTCATATCCATAAGGCATATAGATTATTTCCTGAAATTACGGCTACCGAGTATAGCAGTAAAATAATAAATGTCCTAAATAAAACCATCCCAATTGTTTCTATATTAACTTTAAGCAGAGATTTACTTGATTCAATGCTGGATGTTTTTGATCCTGAAACAGGAATACCTATAGAATATGAAAAAATATTAGATTGGCCATGCTTACAATATGATTCTACAGGTGACACGCTAGGGGCTAAGTTACTTGATTCTGTACCTGTTGGCGGTAGCATTAAACATTTGACGAGTAATTTAATAAGAAGAGGTATGACGGCAACAACGTTAGGTAGCTTTTTAGAAGTATTTGATCATTTTATAAGCGGTAATGTCGCAATTGAGCAAATTTTAGAATTTTATAAACATTTAGAAGATCCTACACAAACAGAGGGAAAGAAACAATTTGAACTTTTTTATCAAGGACATTACAAATCGCAAAAAGTAAATTTATCTGAAGATATAGTAAATATAGATAATAAAAGAAATGGTGATTGGCATTTATGCCAGTTAGCAGACCTAAACCTTGAAATAAAAGAAATACCAGACTTAGCTAGAAAGCAATTAAAAACCATAAAAGAACAATATAAGATAGAAGAAATAGAGGAAGAAAATCATAAAAACTATATATTTACAAACTCACCTAATATTAATGTTGATGATTTAAGAGAACAAATTCTAAGAGTAGTTAAAGTTAGCAAAGAAGCAAAAAAATATTGAAAGATCGCAATGCTTATTCTGCCAATTATACAAGGAGTATAAACAGTAATTTACCTACTTTATCAGTTTATAACCTTATTCATCGTGAAGCTGTATTTAAACAAATCGATAATGCTTTAAGTAAAAACTCATGTGTAGCAATTAATGCTTTTGCCGGAACGGGTATGACTACTTTAGCTAAAGATTACGGTCGTAAACAAATAGAAGAAGCAAAGAAAATAGTACGCTTTATTAATGCTGATTCTGTCTATAAAATTAAAGAAGCATATAGGCAACTTGCTAAAGAGCTTGCCATTTATATAACAGATAAAAAAGAGGGAGAGATAATAAGATTAGTCTGTAATAAAATTGCAAATTTAAATCTCTTTTGGGTATATTCCCCGCCGCTTGCGGCGTAATATGGCGGAATGAGCAAATATATACATAAAAGTCATAATGTTACGGTACTGCTGTATCACATGGTATTTCCAGCAAAATATCGCCGAGCAGTGTTTGACGTATCAGTTGATCAAGTATTACGAGAAATATGTTTAGAGATAGAAAAGAGATATCAAATAAAATTTTTAGAAATAGGGGTTGATGAAGATCATGTCCATTTTTTGGTACAATCTGTACCAACCTATAGCGTAACAAAAATAGTAACAACAATTAAAAGTGTTACAGCTCGTCAAATATTTAGACAGTGTCCACAGGTAAAGAAACAATTATGGGGTGGAGAATTTTGGACTGATGGATATTTTACGAGTACGGTAGGTAAGCATGGAAATGAGAATATGATAGGAAAATACGTAAAAAACCAAGGCAAGGAATATCAGAAACTGCATGAGGATCATCAGCTAGCTTTCTTCTAAAATACCCCGCTGCTTGCGGCGGGGATTACTTTTATTTCAAATACATTATTTATTTTTGATAATGTCGAAGCATATAAAGATATTGAACTTTATATTAACGGTATAATGAATATACCCAAAGATAAAGTACAAACCATAATTACTACTAAAAATAATAAATTAAGTGAAGATATAGAAAACATTATATTAGAACCTTTTAATAAAGATGAAGCAACATCCTACATAAAAGCATCTTTAGAAAATAGATTAAATGATCAAGATATTAACGATTTAATAAAAGAATTTGGCAGCAAAGATGAAGTATTGCCATATAGCTTGTCCAAAGCGGTAGTATATTTAAAAGAAAATAAATTACTTAAAGTAAACGATTATATCAATTTTATACGTAGTAACAAAGATGAACACCCTGAAACAATATTGCTATTAGAAATATTAAAAAAATCACCGATAGCTTGGCAGATGCTACAATACTCAGCACATTTAGACCCTGACTTTATCAGTATAGATATTTTCAAAGAATTATTTTTATTAGATGAAGAAAAGCTGCAAGAACCTATAAAAAAATTAGACAAAACTTACGCTATGAGTAAAAAAGTGATAAATTATTGTAAAAATAATTAAACATGTCAAAGAGGATAAAGTTGCAAGCAATACCAATTAATAGGACAGATTATTGTCAATTTTTAATAGTTAGCCAAAAGAATTATAGTTTAACCTACTACGCTGAACATGCAAAGAAATGTAGTCATGATGTTATTAATAGATTTTTAAGGAATGAAAAATATACACCTTCTTTGTTATGGGAACACATCAAGAATGATGTTATTTTTTCATCTAATGGATATACAATATTTGATGATACGGTTTTAAATAAAAGGAATACGAAGCAAATAGAAATTGCAAGATCGCAGTACAGTGGAGCTACAGGTAGAGTTACTAAAGGTATAGGAGTAGTGAGTCTGGTATATTATAACCCTGATATTAATAAGTTTTGGGTAATAGATTATCGAATTTTTGCACCTGATCACGATGGAGCAACAAAACTAGAACACCTATTAAACATGTTAAATAATGCTGCAAAACTTACGCTATGTTTGGTTCTAAATATCGTAAAGATGGAGAACGCAGCTGTTGTTGCATATAATCATCTAAAAGCCCTAACTTTATTTGGTAAACCGTTTTACCGATTGTATTTGCAGTCCTTTTGAGAAATGCCCAAACTAAAAATGCACAACTAATATGACAAAACTTACGCTATGTTATAGCAAATATGCTAAAAACTCTTATTACACAGCAATGTTTTATAGTGAAGCACTTCATAATATCCCTTAACTCATGGGCATTATATCAAACATAGCGTAAGTTTTGATGATTACGTTGAATACGCTGTTTCCTGCATTGACAACGTTCTATCCCAGTAAGTTGCTTAATTTCTCTGTGCATGCTCTCAATTACCCATCGAAAGCCACACTCATCTTGTGCAGCTTTAGAAGATTTTTGAGTTTTGTTATTGGTAACAACATACTCAACTCTGTTGGTAGAAACAGTAAATTTAAACAAATTAACATGCTTATTTTTAGCAAAGCCTTTTATATGAATCTCTACTCCATGCCTGATCTCTTCATCTGAAAATGTCAACTCTTTTACAGCTTTATAAGGCAAAACTTACGCTATGTTTGATATAATGCCCATGAATTAAGGGATATTATGAAGTGCTTCACTATAAAACATTGCTGTGTAATAAGAGTTTTTAGCATATTTGCTATAACATAGTGTAAGTTTTGAAGGTTTAGAATCGTGTGTTTTACTAACGTTTCTATTGGCTTTAATAGGGGCATAATAATATTTCCCCAGAGAGTCAACATGTTGCATAATTTTGTGTGTAGAATACCATGTGTCAAAAAGTACTGTTTGAAAAGGAATCTTCTTGCTATAAACAGCATTATTTAACATGTTTAATAGGTGTTCTAGTTTTGTTGCTCCATCATGATCAGGTGCAAAAATTCGATAATCTATTACCCAAAACTTATTAATATCAGGGTTATAATATACCAGACTCACTACTCCTATACCTTTAGTAACTCTACCTGTAGCTCCACTGTACTGCGATCTTGCAATTTCTATTTGCTTCGTATTCCTTTTATTTAAAACCGTATCATCAAATATTGTATATCCATTAGATGAAAAAATAACATCATTCTTGATGTGTTCCCATAACAAAGAAGGTGTATATTTTTCATTCCTTAAAAATCTATTAATAACATCATGACTACATTTCTTTGCATGTTCAGCGTAGTAGGTTAAACTATAATTCTTTTGGCTAACTATTAAAAATTGACAATAATCTGTCCTATTAATTGGTATTGCTTGCAACTTTATCCTCTTTGACATGTTTAATTATTTTTACAATAATTTATCACTTTTTTACTCATAGCGTAAGTTTTGATATTTTTAATCAAAACTTACGCTATGTTTGATATAATGCCCATGAATTAAGGGATATTATGAAGTGCTTCACTATAAAACATTGCTGTGTAATAAGAGTTTTTAGCATATTTGCTATAACATAGCGTAAGTTTTGACTAAATGATAATAGTATTAGCATTGATAATATTACTAAAGTTGATAAACTTAGAAAATCGGTTTATATAATGAATATGTATTATATAACTTTAAGAAATCATTAGAGTATAAACAAGAAGCACTAAAAATATTCCAAGAATTACATCAAGGCAATAACCCTCTCATTGCTAGTTTACTTAATAATGTCGGTATGTCTTATGAACAGTCAGGTAATATTTCCAAAGGACTGAAATATTTAAAAAAAGCATTAAAGATGAAGCAAGCGTTATACCAAGACAACCACTCTGATATTGCTGAATCTCTTAATAATGTCGGTGGATCTTATGAACGATCAGGACAATATTCAAAAGCAGTAAAATTTAGAAAAAGCATTAAAGATGAGGCAAGCGTTATACCAAGGTAATCATCCTAAGATTGCTGAATCTCTTTATAATGTTGGAGCGGTTTATGATACATTAGATTACATTTTTGAAGCACTAAAATATCAAAAAAAAGCATTAAAGATGAGGCAAGCGTTATATCAAGGCAACCATCCTCAGATTGCTAACTCTCTTGGTAATATTGGAGCGGCTTATAATACATTAGGTTACACTTCTGAAGGACTGAAATATACAGAAAAATCTTTAAAGATGTATAAAGCTCTATATCGAGATAATCATCCTAAGATTGCTCTCTCTTTATAGAGTTGGGTTAGTTTACATAAAATCAAAAAATAATCATAAAGGGCTAGAATATTTAAAAGAAGCTCTAAAGTTGTTTCAGGAATTATATAGCTTAATGTGATAAGGTAGTGACTTATAGTATGAGTTGGATTATACTAAATGAAAAACTTATGGCAAAGGCATATTCATACGATTTAAGAATACGAGTAATAAAAAGTTTAATAGATGGTAAAACAATAAAAGAGACTTCAGAGATATACTCTATTAGTAGGAAGACTATAATAGAGTGGAAAAAATTAAAGAAACAAACTGGGGATGTCAAAGCAAAAAGTGGTTATCATACAGGACATCGTAGAATAATAAGAGACATAGAGGGATTTAAAAAATTTATAGAATTAAATTTTGATAAAACCACCATGGAGCTAGCTAATAACTGGAGTCAAAAAGTATCTGCAAGTACGATATCAAGATTGCTTAATAAATTAGGTTATAGTTATAAAAAAAACTTTTCTTCATCCCAAAAGGGATATTGGTCTAAGGAATGAGTTTATATTGAAACTAAAAACTATAGATAAACAAGATTTAGTATTTATCGATGAGTCTGGGATAGAAGATAATAGCTGTAGAGAACACGGGTGGAGCATTATCGGTCAAAGATGTTATGGTGAAAAGGTCTATCAACATAAATCACGGATTAGTATGATTGCTGGGCTGTGTGTCAAAGATATTATTGCCCCAATAATATTTGATGGGATATGTAATAAGGACATTTTTGAAACTTATGTACAAGAGATATTGATCAAGGAATTAAAGGCTGGTCAGATAGTAGTAATGGATAATATTAATTTTCATAAAAGTACAAAAGTGAAAACGTTAATTGAATCTGTTGGTTGCAGTATTTTATTTTTACCAACTTACTCTCCTGACTTAAATCCTATTGAGCATTACTGGTTTAAAATCAAGAATGAAATAAGAAAAACTATTTCTAATTTTGAGCACTTTTTTGATGCTGTTTACTATGCTCTTAAAAAAGTCACTACCTTATCGCATTAAGCTATATCAAAGCAACCATCCTATGATTGCTGAATCTCTTAAAAATATAGGTTTCACTTATTGTCAGTTAAGTGATGTCTCTGAAGGATTAAAATATTTTGAGTTAGCTTTGAAGATAGAGCAACAATTATACCAAGGTAATCACCGTAAAGTTGCTCTCTCTCTCCATAATATTGGTTTTACTTATTATAAATTAGGTAATATCTCTAAAGGAATAAAGTATTTTGAAGATGCATTAAAAATGTATAAAGCTTTATATCAAATTAACCATCCTTATATCGCTACTTCTCTCGATAATATTAGTGTGATTTACCAAGACTTAGGCGATGCAAACAAAGTTGTAGAGCTTAAAAAACAAGCTTACTTGATATTTATTCGAAGTTTAAGTTTAGATCATCTTGTGACTAAACTTATAAAAAGTTATCTAGAAAAGGCTTCCCCAGAATTCATAAAAAACAACGAGACTAGGGAGTTTATATTACAACGGGGGGATTTTGAGGAAGTTACTTTAGAAGTCAAACAAAGAATACAAAAAAAGTTTTAAATAAAATATATACTAATGCTGCTAAAGGCAAGTGGAACTACAAAAGTGAAAATACTCAAATATTAAGTATACGTTCCGTGCATCGCCTTATACTATCCTTGCTATTTGTCATTGCTAAAATAAAAGGGACCAGTAAATTGCACGAAAAAGGGACCAGAGAAGTTGGTGTGACCTAATAAGGTTAATGTGCAATATTCACTAGATAATTAAGCAAGTAAATATCTAGTGATACAATGATAAGAATAAATATGTATACAACAATTATCACCCTTTATAAACAAGGCAATAGTCAAAGGAATATTGCCAAACTAACAAGAACAGACCGCAAAACAGTACGAAAAATAATAAACCGCTATGTAGAGGCTGGTACAGAATCCCCAGCAATCTATGAACGATCTTCAGTTTTGGATTTTTGGCACGAAAAAATAATTGAGTTATTAGAAAAAAATCTGAGTTACATAAGAATTTTTGAGGAGTTAAAAAATCAAGGTTATACAAGCAGTTATACTTCTTTGACCCGTTATATCAAAAAATATAAAATTAAGGATAACAGTTGCATTCGTTTTCATACTTTAGCAGGAGAGGAAACACAAGTAGATTTTGGTGACATAGGCTTACAGTATAATTCTAAAGGGCGTAGAGTTAAAGCATATGTATTTAATATGCGTTTAAGCTATAGTCGCCTTGATTATTATGAAGTAGTGTTTGATCAAAGTTGTCAAACATGGATTCAATGTCATATCAATGCATTTAATTATTTTGCTGGTAGTCCAAAAGTAATAAAACTTGATAATCTTAAAGCTGGAGTAGTAGATGCCAATTTTTATGAGCCAGTATATCAGAAGGAATATAAGTGCTTAGCCGATCATTATGGAATTTTACTTTCTCCTTGTCGAGTGTATCAACCGCAAGAAAAAGGCAAAGTTGAGTCGGGAATAAAATACGTTAAAAATAATTTTTTTGCTGGTCGTAAATTTGATAGATATGAAGAATTAACAAATGGTCTTGCAAATTGGTTAAATAAGGCCAATAGCCGAATACATGGTACTACTAAGAGAATACCTAGAGAACTGTTTGAGCAAGAGGAAAGAAGTAGTTTGATTCCTTTACCATTAGAAACTTTTGATTTGTCATCTTGGCATAATCGAAAAGTAGCAAAAGATTGTCATATTACCATAGATAATAATTATTACTCTGTACCAGCAAAATATATATACAGTGAGGTAATGGTACAATTGTCCCCAAAACTTGTTCAAATATTTTCTATACAAAATGATTTAATAGCAAGACACGTTAGAACAGAGGGCAAGGGGATATTTACCACTAATCCGTCTCATTATGCTAAATACAAACGTCTATGCCCAGGTTTTATAGAATATAGTGAACATTATCAACAACAAATGCAGCAGATAGGGAATAATTGCAGTTTATTATTAGAATCATTACAACAAACAAGAGTGAATGATTGGCAACGTTGTGCACGAGGTATCATTTCTTTACGTAAGGTTTACAATGATGACTTAATAGATAAAGCCTGTCATAGAGCACTACATTATGGTATAAGTTCTTACTCTAAAATTAAGAATATTTTAAATAGTAATGCAGTAAACTTACCATTACCAGAGTTTGGAGGTAATAATGCAGAACTTATTTAATGACCTACGAAGCTTTAGATTATCAGGTATAGTCAATAGTTTAAATGAAAGGATTATTTATGCTCAAAATAATAAACTAGGATTTAAAGAATTTCTATCACTATTATGTGAAGATGAAAAATCTAACCGTAAGGATAATAATTACCGTCGCCGTAAAAGTGCTGCTAAATTGCCGGTAACTAAAAATTTAGAAGACTTTGATTTTAATTTCCAACCAAGTGTTGATGCCAAAGTAATAAGTGATTTATCAACTTGTGATTATATTAATACTAAGGGAAATGTAATATTCATAGGTGATTCAGGAACTGGGAAAACTCATCTTGCCATTGGGCTAGCATTAAAAGCTTTAACACGAGAATACTCTGTATATTTTACTACGGTATCGGATATGCTTTATAATTTACATATTGCAAGAGCAGATAATAGTTATCACAAAAAGGTTAAATTACTCCTATCGTTTGATTTATTAATTCTTGATGAGCTCGGGTTTAAGCAATTGCCAAAACATTCAGTAGAAGACTTTTTTAATATTATTGCTAAACGATATGAAAATAAATCTACCATTATTACCACAAACAAGGATTTTGAAAAATGGAATGAAATATTTGCTGATGAAGTATTAACTCATGCAATTATTGATCGAGTGGTACATCATGCTCATATACTAAACATAAAAGGTAAAAGTTATCGTATTAATAACTATAAATCTGGAGGTAATATGGCATAAAAATTTTTAAATATAGTGGTTCCTTTTTCGTGCAATTTACTGGTCCCTTTTTAATTGACAATGACACTATTTTCCAAATTGATCTTCGTATCTCGCTTTTAGATATTGGAGGGATAAAAGATCATTTATGTGATAAATATTTAGCAAAGCAATTAAGGGATTTATCAAGTGCTCAAAATATAGAAACTGCTAAAATATTATGTTTTGAAGCGATTTGTTTAGGAGCTATTAACCATCCTAATAAAGATTTTATTTGTGCTATAGAATTTACCAAAGCCTATCCTGAACTGACACAAAAAATAACAACCGAGCATCCTGAATATTTTATTGATGGCTCAATATTACGAGCATGCATTAAATGACGAAGCAATTTTGAGTAAATTGCTCCATTCTTTAAATTCTAATGCTTAAAGGCAATTTTTTAAGCAAATTTATGATATTCTAAACTACTGTCAACAGCGGTCGAAAAATGATACAGATTTTTAATATGCAACGGCTGAAAATTGATACAGTATAGCATAAGTCATTAAGGTACTGACAGAGCGAGAGTATCATGTTATAGTAAGCAAATATTAACAAGCATGTAAAGAGATATGGCACGAGCATATGCAATAGAACTAAGACTAAGAGTTATAAAAGCTGTAGAAGCAGGGATACGAATAAGTAAGGTAAGTAAATTATTTAATGTAAGTCGTGATACTATATATAAATGGAAAAAATTAAAAGATAAGCAAGGTACTTTAGAAGCAGCAACTGGTTATCAGAAAGGACATAGTCATAAGATAAAAGATTCAGAATCTTTTAAAGAATTTTTTAAAGCTAATATGAATAAAACATCAAAGGAGTTAGCAAAGCAATGGGGTAATATTGCATCTGTAACTATTTTAAGACAAATCAGAAAACTTGGCTATAGCTATAAAAAAACTCATTTTCATCCGAAAAGAGATATTAAATTAAGAAATGAATTTATAGCAAAGATACAAACCATCACAAAAGACAAATTAGTATATCTTGATGAATCTGGAATAGAGGATAATGCTTGCAAAGAGTATGGATGGAGCATTATAGGACAAAGGTGTTATGGAGAAAAGGTGTATCAACATAAATTTAGAATAAGTATGATAGCTGGTCTTTGTAATGGTAATCTTATTGCTCCTGTAATATTTGAAGGTAATTGTAATACAGAGGTCTTTAAAACTTATATTAGGGATGTATTAATTACAGAATTACAACCTGGGCAAACCGTTATTATGGATAACATTAATTTTCATAAAAATTCTAAAGTTAAAGAGTTAATTGAATCCGTTGGTTGTACCATATTGTATTTACCAACTTACTCTCCTGATTTAAATCCTATAGAGCATTACTGGTTTAAGATAAAAAATGAAATTAGGAAAGTTGTAGGAGATTTTGAAACATTTTATGATGCTGTTTTTAATACTATTAAATTGTCAGTATCTTAATGATTTATGCTATACCGACACAACAAAATGTCCTTGATTAGCAAATTTTTGTGCTTGAATAAAACCATCATCATGATTTGCAGTCTTGATATAACTCCATCCATTTTTTACCCCTTCTGTTTCAAGCCATTCAGCCTGTTTATTTGACAAAGCAGGTATAAATTCCTTATCACCCTCAGGGTGAGGAAGTAGCGACTTATTCGGAAGACCTAATGCCTTAGAAGCAGCATACGCAAAACAACTACAATGTGATAAACGCTTTAACTTGGGAGAGTCGTATTTTTCTGTTTCTGCTAATAAAGTTTCACCTGTCCTACAGTTTATTACTCTACCTTTCTGCCATTTTCTTTCAACATTTAAGGAGTTAATTATCTCTAGATTCTTTTTGGCAGTTTCCGACATATTTTCAGCTTGTGCGGTAATATTAATACCAAGCAAACAAACTATAATTAGCTTAAAAATTTTATGCATTTTCTTTCTCTTATTAATTATGAAACTTTATATACAATATCCGAAATAATAATTCAACTATTAATTATAATTATTTTTATACAAAACTTACGCTATGTTATAGCAAATATGCTAAAAACTCTTATTACACAGCAATGTTTTATAGTGAAGCACTTCATAATATCCCTTAATTCATGGGCATTATATCAAACATAGCGTAAGTTTTGTATATTTTATTGTTTTTTAAGAAATGGAATTATAACATATATTCTTAATAAATGAAAAGTCAGTAGAGGAAGTTTTATTTGGAAAGATTGAGTATAAATCGTTAACCTGAAGTGTTTCTTGACAAACTATAAGCTTTTATATATGCTTCTTTAGGATTTAGCACCCGTAGCTCAATTGGATAGAGTATATGACTACGGATCATAAGGTTAGGGGTTCGACTCCTCTCGGGTGCACCACTCTTCAATTTTTGCTATTTGTACGAATGTATCAAACGGCGGACGTAGCTTAAAATCAAGGTTTTGAGGTTTTAGCATCAGGTTAGTAAATTTGCTTCTTACTTTTATTTGAACATCTAATTATGCTGAATAAGGTATATCTCCTGTAAGCTTATATTCACTATCATCAACAGTATATATATGTATTTTATCAGATGTATTATTACTTAGTTCAATTTCAGGTTCTATAATTACTCTAGCATGCGGTTCTAAAATTATCTCGGATACATTTTCTTTCATACGCTGAGATATTCTAAGCTTATCATTTACTTTAACTTTTACCTTATATTTTATCGGCTCATCATCACTTGTGTGTTGCATAATAAATTCTTTTAAATAGATTAGAAAATTAAAAATGTACTAATATATAAACATATAGAATAAGTCAATCTGAAATTTAATTAGTTTGTAGTTAAATTTAATAATAATTTTTCCTATTTTGCACTGCTATAGTAGAAATAAGTGCCAGAATTATACTTATTACAAAGAAAATACCTAATATTAAAGGAGATTGATATCTCTGTAATAAATAAGAAGCTATGATTGGAATAAAGCTTGCTACTGAATAAGCACTATTATAAATTAATGCTGTAGCCGTATAACGCAATTTAGTAGCAAATAAACGTGACAATATAGGCATATAGCTAGTAAAAAATAGGGCAATAAATAATTGATAGATTATAAAAAATATTTGTAATGACCAAAAAGTACCCTTATTAAGCAAAGTCGGTGATACCAATAGAAATATGGTAAAAAATAATAAAGTTAGCAATAAAATTTTAGATTTTGAAATATAATCCGATAACCAACCAGTAATAATTATAAAAACAAAAGAAGCAATCATGCTAACTGTCATACTACTGTAAATATCAGCTAACTCATAATTAAAATATTTATTGATATAAAAAGGAAAATATAAATTTATAATAACCAAATTAGCATGGAAAAATACTAATCCTAAACCTATAGCTATTGCGGATAAATTTTGTGATAATAATAATTTCAATGGTATTAATAAGTTAGTCTTGGTTCTTTCCTTATCTTTTTCTTGTAAAAATTCAGGAGTTTCGCTTATATTTTTACGAATAAAATAAGAAATTATGGCTAATATTCCTCCTAATATAAAAGGTATTCGCCAAGCCCATTCAATAATTTCTTGATAAGTATAGAGCTTATTTAATATAGCTACCATAACTGTAGCCATTAATGCTCCTATACTGATACTTGATAACATGACGCTACATAATCTACCTAACTTACTTGCCGGAGTATATTCGCTAATAATAGTGGTAGCACCTGGCAGCTCAGCCCCTAATGATATACCTTGACATAAACGAAATATTAATAAGCCTATAGGAGCGAGTATTCCTATTTGCTTATAACTGGGTAATAAGCCGATTCCCATCGTAGAAAATCCCATTGATAACATGACTAAAATAAATGTTTTTTTCCGTCCATAAGTATCAGCTATCATTCCTATAATAGTTCCTCCAAACTGTCTAATTAAATAACCTACGGCAAAAACTATAAAAGTTTGAATCATACTGCTCAGACTATCATTTACAGAAAAGAAAATATCGGATAAATATTTAGCCATCATTCCATATATAACAAAATCATAATACTCAAGACCTGAACCTAAAGAGGTAAATAATGCTACTTTTAATGGAATATTGCCGTTTGTATTTTTTCTGTTTAACATCTTATTAACTTTATTATCTTGGATAAATTATTCTATTTTTTTAACAAAGAATATATTATTAATGAAAGCAGCTCAAGAATTAATTCTAACGCCTAATCTTTTAAATATTGAAATATTAAATTTGATCCTATTTTCTTCCTCTTTTTCTAATATCGGTAATAATTTTGATTCTTATGGATCATTAACATCTAATAATTTAGAAGAACATTCAAAATGCACCCCCGAAAGAATAGCTATCCCTTTATTGCACTTAATTTCCACCATTGCCGGTAGATAATTATTACTTTTTCAATATGATAATATGCTAATACATTTACATCTTTATAAGAGTCAGCAGGCCCTGTTGCAAATAGGAAATATTATAGCATAAATCATTAAGATACTGACAATTTAATAGTATTAAAAACAGCATCATAAAATGTTTCAAAATCTTCTACAACTTTCCTAATTTCATTTTTTATCTTAAACCAGTAATGCTCTATAGGATTTAAATCAGGAGAGTAAGTTGGTAAATACAATATGGTACAACCAACGGATTCAATGAACTCTTTAACTTTAGAATTTTTATGAAAATTAATGTTATCCATAATAACGGTTTGCCCAGGTTGTAATTCTGTAATTAATACATCCCTAATATAAGTTTTAAAGACCTCTGTATTACAATTACCTTCAAATATTACAGGAGCAATAAGATTACCATTACAAAGACCAGCTATCATACTTATTCTAAATTTATGTTGATACACCTTTTCTCCATAACACCTTTGTCCTATAATGCTCCATCCATACTCTTTGCAAGCATTATCCTCTATTCCAGATTCATCAAGATATACTAATTTGTCTTTTGTGATGGTTTGTATCTTTGCTATAAATTCATTTCTTAATTTAATATCTCTTTTCGGATGAAAATGAGTTTTTTTATAGCTATAGCCAAGTTTTCTGATTTGTCTTAAAATAGTTACAGATGCAATATTACCCCATTGCTTTGCTAACTCCTTTGATGTTTTATTCATATTAGCTTTAAAAAATTCTTTAAAAGATTCTGAATCTTTTATCTTATGACTATGTCCTTTCTGATAACCAGTTGCTGCTTCTAAAGTACCTTGCTTATCTTTTAATTTTTTCCATTTATATATACAAAACTTACGCTATGTTATAGCAAATATGCTAAAAACTCTTATTACACAGCAATGTTTTATAGTGAAGCACTTCATAATATCCCTTAATTCATGGGCATTATATCAAACATAGCGTAAGTTTTGTATAGTATCACGACTTACATTAAATCTCTTTTGGGTATATTCCCCGCCGCTTGCGGCGTAATATGGCGGAATGAGCAAATATATACATAAAAGTCATAATGTTACGGTACTGCTGTATCACATGGTATTTCCAGCAAAATATCGCCGAGCAGTGTTTGACGTATCAGTTGATCAAGTATTACGAGAAATATGTTTAGAGATAGAAAAGAGATATCAAATAAAATTTTTAGAAATAGGGGTTGATGAAGATCATGTCCATTTTTTGGTATAATCTGTACCAACCTATAGCGTAACAAAAATAGTAACAACAATTAAAAGTGTTACAGCTCGTCAAATATTTAGACAGTGTCCACAGGTAAAGAAACAATTATGGGGTGGAGAATTTTGGACTGATGGATATTTTACGAGTACGGTAGGTAAGCATGGAAATGAGAATATGATAGGAAAATACGTAAAAAACCAAGGCAAGGAATATCAGAAACTGCATGAGGATCATCAGCTAGCTTTCTTCTAAAATACCCCGCTGCTTGCGGCGGGGATTACTTTTATTAATTTACTTACCTTACTTATTCGTATCCCTGCTTCTACAGCTTTTATAACTCTTAGTCTTAGTTCTATTGCATATGCTCGTGCCATATCTCTTTACATGCTTGTTAATATTTGCTTACTATAACATGATACTCTCGCTCTGTCAGTACCTTAATGACTTATGCTATAGTATATAAGAATAGGGAATAAATTGTTATAGATAAGCTTTATGAATTTTTTTAAGAGACGTCATTTTAAATACGATATAATAATATGGGCAGTAAGGTGGTACTGTAAGTACGGTATTAGCTATCGAGATTTAGAAGAGATGTTAGAGGAAAGAGGTGTAGAGGTAGATCACTCTACAATTTACCGTTGGGTTCAGTATTATGCCCCAAAGATATTAGATAAATTAAAATGGTGCTGGAAGCCTAAGTCAGGGTTTAGTTGGAGAGTAGATGAGACATACATTAAAGTAAAAGGTAAATGGGCATATTTGTATAGAGCTGTAGACAAATATGGGGATACAATTGATTTTTACCTATCATCTACTCGTAATGCTAACGCTGCTAAGCGTTTCCTAGGTAAAGCCTTGAAATCAATCCCAGAATATTCACATCCGGAAACAATTAATACTGATAAGAACCCAGCTTATAGTAAAGCAATTACTCTACTCAAATCAGAAGGCAAATGCTCACAAGAGTTAGAACATCGGCAGATTAAGTATCTGAATAATATAATAGAATCTGATCATGGTAAGCTGAAACGACTGATTAAACCTACTCTTGGTTTTAAATCAATGAAAACAGCTTATGCAACTATTAAAGGATTTGAGATAATGCGAATGTTTAAAAAAGGAAGATTTGAATTATGGAAATATGGTCAAGGTATTCACGGCGAAATCAGAATTATTACTGAAAATCTATTAGCCTTTTAATACATAACATATTTCACTCCCTTCACAAAATACACCCACAATACCTATTTGCAACAGTGCCCAAATATGATAATAAAGTATAATAAATTTTTTATAAACATATGAAAACCTTAGGGAATTAAATTAAGGAAGAGTAAGACTATTTTTTATAAATTGATATCCATATATTATTAATATCACAATATTTCTAATTTTTCAATTAAAAGTTAAATAAAATCTTCTTAAAGCTTAATATTAAAAATCTTTACAAAATTTAGTGAAAAAAGATAAAATCTAATATATTATAGATAATTATATCTTTAGCTCATTACATGGTAATTTTTAGTATAGTTTTTTTTAAAACCGTTTCAGTGTTATTAAGTGTAGTAATCGGGTTTTTAGCGGGTAAATACTCAAATGTTGAAAGGGACAGTATCTCTTCTTTATTATTCTATTTTATATCGCCTATAGTATTCTTTACTATTCCTGCTAGCACAACTTTGACATTTTCAGCATTAAGTGTTACGGTTGTAACCTTTGTAATTGCGACATTGTTGTCATTATTTTCTTACTATTTTTTTGGTAAATTTTGGCAAGATCACACACGTAATATTATAGCTTTATCTGCAGGTACGGCAAATGGTGGATATTTCATGTTGCCTATAGCTGCTGCACTTTTTGATGATTATACGCTAAGTATTTACATGATGGCAGTGATAGGCGTTAATATTTACGAATGTTCAGTAGGCTTTTATATTTGTATGCGAAGCTTTACAAATACTACTGATAGTATATTGAAAGTAGTAAAATTGCCAATTTTGAATGCATTTTTTCTAGGTTGTTTATTTAGTTTTTGTGGTTTTACTTTACCTGATTTCTTAGATGATTTTATATATAATATGAAAGGTTCTTTTTCTATACTAGGTATGGTTATGGTAGGTCTTGCTCTTTCATCACTTCAAAAATTCGAAGTGGATATAAAATTTACTCTAGCTACTTTTGCTGCTAAATTCTTATTTTATCCTTTAGGGGTAGGGCTATTTATCATGTTTGATCATTTTGTAACAAAATGGTATAATAATGATTATTATAATGCGTTAAAGCTTCTTTCTACAGCACCCTTAGCTGCAAATACTATAGTTATAGCAAATTTACAAAAATTTTATCCTGAAAAGGTCGCTGCCACTGTGTTTTTATCACTACTTTTTGTAGTGGTGTATATGCCGACAATGGTCAGTATATTTTTAAGTGATTTAAATTAGTAGGTTTATATGAAAATTAACTCAATTAAAGTTGGTCCATATATTAACTTTCTTCCTCTTCAATATATACCAGAACATAAAATTTCTTATGTAGAATTTGGCGATCCCCAAAATAAAAACGTAATAATATGTGCTCATGGCTTAACAAGAAATGCTCATGATTTTGATAAAATAGCTAGAGAATTAAGTAAAGATTATAGAGTAATCTCTCTAAGCTATCCTGGACGTGGGGATAGTGAAAATTTAAAAAAACCCAGCCATTATAACTATACTACTTATATTAAAGATACGTTACTGTTTTTAAATAAGTTAAAGATAAAAAAAACTATTTGGCTTGGTACTTCAATGGGCGGAATTATAGGTATGGTTCTTGCCAGTAAATTTAAAAATATTTTTAAAGGTTTAATATTAAACGATATAGGAGCATTTATCGATTCTGCTCCTTTAGTAAAAATTGCTGCTTATGCTAAAAAAACTGTCATATTAGAAGATTTAGAAAGTGCAAAAGAACATTTAAAGCTTATTTATGGTCAGTCAGGAATTAAAAATGAAGAAGATTGGGATTATTTAACAAAATATAGCGTCATTTCTACGTTCGGCGGAAAATATAAAATGAATTATGATCCTGCTATAACGAAAGGTATAAAAAATGTCAAAAGCCAAAAAGATGTAGACTTATGGTCTGTATGGAATAAAATAAAATGTAAAATATTACTGATTCACGGTGTTAAATCTCAAGTTCTAACAAAATCCACTGTTGAAAAAATGCAAAAAACAAAGGATTTTGATCTTTACGACATTAAATATGCAGGTCATACTCCCTCCTTAACAAATTCTAATGAAATTGAACATATAAAATCTTGGTTAGAAAAATTATAAAAAGAAAATAAATTATGAAAATTACTACTAAAGTACTAATAATCGGCTCAGGTCCTGCCGGTTTAAGTGCTGCTATTTATGCAGCAAGGGCATCTTTAAATCCAATATTAATTAATGGTATTCAGCCTGGTGGTCAGCTTACTATTACTACCGATGTTGAGAATTATCCAGGATTTGCAGAAAGTGTACAAGGACCTTGGCTAATGGAACAGATGCGGATGCAAGCTGAAAATGTCGGCACTAAAATTGTTAACGATTATGTTGAGAAAGTGGATTTGTCACAAAGACCTTTTAAAGTATTTACAGGTTCTGGGACAGAATACGAAGCTGAAAGTATAATTATTTGTACTGGTGCGGAAGCAAGGTGGCTTGGCATCCCTACAGAGCAAGAATTTATGGGCTTTGGGGTGTCAGCTTGTGCTACTTGTGATGGTTTCTTTTTCAAAAATCAGGAAGTAGTAGTAGTTGGTGGCGGTAATAGTGCTGTTGAAGAGGCTCTATATCTAACTAATCATGCAAGTAAGGTTACTATAGTACATAGACGAGATAGTTTTAGAGCTGAGAAAATATTACAAGAGCGGCTATTTAAAAATCCTAAAATAACTGTGATTTGGGATCATGTAGTAGAAGAGATAGTTGGTAATAATAACCCAAAATCTGTTACCGGAGTTAAAATTCAAAATGTTCATACTAAAGAAACAAGCTTAGTAAATTGTAGTGGCGTATTTGTAGCTATCGGGCATAAACCAAATACTGCTTTATTTGCAGGGCAAGTTACAATGGATAGCGATAATTATATTATTACTACCCCTGGAAGCACTAAAACTAATATAGATGGTGTTTTTGCTGCTGGTGATGTTCAAGATAAAATCTATAGGCAGGCTATAACCGCAGCAGGCACTGGCTGTATGGCTGCCCTTGAAGCAGAGAAATTTTTGAATAAGTGATGCATTCCATGACTGTAAATAGGTTGTTGCATAGCTCTTATGTCATTCCCGCATGAGGCTTGCTTGCGTAGATCGAAAAACGTGATCGATGTCATACCATGGCTTGGGAACTAGATCCAGAAAAAAATAAAAAATACTAATTTTATTAGTATTTTTAACTGGCTCTAGTTCATAAATCACGGAATGACAGAAGAAAAATTGATCCACGCGGGTAAGCCGCCGCGGAAATAACATAAGAGTCATATAGTAAAGTTTACTATTATTCTAAGTCTATAGTCGGTGTATGTTATTCACCCATTAAAGTACCAGCAATAATTATATTGGACAATCCCTATCTGATGTTTTTCAAGTATTGGTTCATCATTTCCATAATAATCAATTAAGTATTTGTAAACCATTTCTCTTTCTTCAGGATATCCCTCATAATCGAACTTAACTATAAACCTGGTAATTTATCAAAATTTTCTTGCTTTAAACCATCGGCTTTTATATTTAAACAGGTAAAACAAAATAATACAACAAAACTTACGCTATGTTATAGCAAATATGCTAAAAACTCTTATTACACAGCAATGTTTTATAGTGAAGCACTTCATAATATCCCTTAATTCATGGGCATTATATCAAACATAGCGTAAGTTTTGACAATAAATATTATACTTTTAATTTGCTTTTTCAATAATTTTTATATTTATTATTTCTACTCTAAGATGACAAAATTAAATTGTCTATAAAATTTTAATAAATTATTTTACTTTATATATTTATATAAACAAAAAACATATATAACTATTTAAAGACCTTGAGATTGTTTTGCTTATTCACTTAAACGATTTTCTAAATTTTCTTTTACTCTAATTCGTATTTTTTTATAACTATAAATTTTATTCAAATTGAATTATTGGGCAGAATTTTATATTTTATGAGTGTACCCACAAATATGATAAATTATGTTAGAACCAGAAGCCACAAGGCAGCAAGAACAAGCGGTTTTAAATAATATAGAATCTACGCCAAATATTATATACATATATAATGATGAGGGGGCAGGTGAAAATTCCGTCAAGTATATTCTTGATACCTTAACAAAAATCGCTACTGCATATAAAATTAATTTTATAAATGCCCAAGATATTTTAGCTAAAGAATGGATTAAAAATGCTGTTTTATTAGTAATGCCCGGTGGTGCAGATATACCTTATACTAAAAAACTTAATGGTGAGAGAAATAAAATTATTAAAGAATATGTAGAAAATGTTGGGGAAGTTATTTAGGATTTTGTGCAGGAGCATATTATGGTTCTAATTTTGTTGAGTTTGATAAAAATGGTAAATTAGAGATTTTAGGTGAAAGGTAGTTAGCATTTTTTCCTGATAAATCTGTCGGTCCTATTCTTGCTAAATATGACTATAAAACAAACAGCGGAGCTAGAACGGCACTACTAAAATTAAATATGCCTGATGATAATGACTTCCCTAATATAAGTGTTTATTATAATGGAGGAGGATACTTTTATAATGCTGACTGGCACTGTTGCAAATAGGTATTGTGGGTGTATTTTGTGAAGGGAGTGAAATATGTTATGTATTAAAAGGCTAATAGATTTTCAGTAATAATTCTGATTTCGCCGTGAATACCTTGACCATATTTCCATAATTCAAATCTTCCTTTTTTAAACATTCGCATTATCTCAAATCCTTTAATAGTTGCATAAGCTGTTTTCATTGATTTAAAACCAAGAGTAGGTTTAATCAGTCGTTTCAGCTTACCATGATCAGATTCTATTATATTATTCAGATACTTAATCTGCCGATGTTCTAACTCTTGTGAGCATTTGCCTTCTGATTTGAGTAGAGTAATTGCTTTACTATAAGCTGGGTTCTTATCAGTATTAATTGTTTCCGGATGTGAATATTCTGGGATTGATTTCAAGGCTTTACCTAGGCAACGCTTAGCAGCGTTAGCATTACGAGTAGATGATAGGTAAAAATCAATTGTATCCCCATATTTGTCTACAGCTCTATACAAATATGCCCATTTACCTTTTACTTCAAAACTTACGCTTGGTTCTAAATATCGTAAAGATGGAGAACGCAGCTGTTGTTGCATATAGTCATCTAAAAGCCCTAACTTTATTTGGTAAACCGTTTTACCGATTATATTTGCAGTCCTTTTGAGAAATGCCCAAACTAAAAATGCACAACTAATATGATTACGTTGAATACGTTGTTTCCTGCATTGACAACGTTCTATCCCAGTAAGTTGCTTAATTTCTCTGTGCATGCTCTCAATTGAAAATACTATAAGTAAGTAGAACAGAACCTATTTAAAATAATAAGATTTTAAATAGGTAATGATGAACAGAAAATATAGACACTTATCTCGAGAAGAGAGATATGAGATAAAAAGAATGTATGACCTAGGAGTCAGTATTAATAAGATAGCACAACATCTTACGAGGTCTAAAAGCGCTATTAGTATGGAGCTAAAAAGAAATAAGGTAAAAGATAAGTATATGCCTTGTGTTGCTCAGGAAAAATATGAAAACAGGATGTATCAGCAAGAGTTATTAAAAATAGAAAAGAACCCTATGTTGTTAGATTATATTAAAAATGCTATGATTCGCAAGAAATGGTCGCCGGATGCTATAGCCGGAAAGTTAAAACTAGACAAAAATACAGCTTTGTGTATCAGTACAGAAAGTATATATAGATTTGTTTACACTTCTGCAGTAGCAGCTAAATTAAAGTTATATAGCTATTTACCTTCTAAAAGATATAAAAGGCAAGAAAGAGGGAAGAGGCGTCAAAGGATCATTATACCACAAAGGATCTCAATACATCAGCGTGATGCAATAGCTACGAAAAAGGTAGAAGTAGGGAATTTTAAGGCAGATCTTACATTTCATAAAGGTAATCAAAGTATGAATATTGGTGCACTGGTGGATAAAAAGAGTCAAAAGATTATTTTAGTGCTGAATAACTCCAAGAGAGCTAAAACAGTTACCAATGGTTTTTTAAGAAAGATAAAAACTCTTCCAAATAGTGTGAGAAAGACTATTACTATGGATAATGGCAAAGAGTTTGTGGGGCATGTTGCCTATAGACTATCTGGGTTTCAAACTTTCTTTTGTGATCCATACCGCCCTAGACAAAAAGCATTAGTGGAAAAAATGAATTCTATGATTCATAGAATTTTACCTAAAAATACAGATATTACTACCGTTACACAAAGAGGTCTTGACAATGTTGCTGAGATTTTAAATAACATGCCAAGAAAGATTTTTGGTTATAAAACCCCCAATGAAATTTGGGCAGAAAATTTATAGGTTTTGTTCTACTTAGTCCTTGAATTTTCATGATCTAGTAGGTGGGAAAATATTAGTCGATTGGTTTGATAAAAACGACAAAACTTACGCTATGAGTAAAAAAGTGATAAATTATTGTAAAAATAATTAAACATGTCAAAGAGGATAAAGTTGCAAGCAATACCAATTAATAGGACAGATTATTGTCAATTTTTAATAGTTAGCCAAAAGAATTATAGTTTAACCTACTACGCTGAACATGCAAAGAAATGTAGTCATGATGTTATTAATAGATTTTTAAGGAATGAAAAATATACACCTTCTTTGTTATGGGAACACATCAAGAATGATGTTATTTTTTCATCTAATGGATATACAATATTTGATGATACGGTTTTAAATAAAAGGAATACGAAGCAAATAGAAATTGCAAGATCGCAGTACAGTGGAGCTACAGGTAGAGTTACTAAAGGTATAGGAGTAGTGAGTCTGGTATATTATAACCCTGATATTAATAACAAAACTTACGCTATGTTTGATATAATGCCCATGAATTAAGGGATATTATGAAGTGCTTCACTATAAAACATTGCTGTGTAATAAGAGTTTTTAGCATATTTGCTATAACATAGCGTAAGTTTTGATAAGTTTTGGGTAATAGATTATCGAATTTTTGCACCTGATCATGATGGAGCAACAAAACTAGAACACCTATTAAACATGTTAAATAATGCTGTTTATAGCAAGAAGATTCCTTTTCAAACAGTACTTTTTGACACATGGTATTCTACACACAAAATTATACAACATGTTGACTCTCTGGGGAAATATTATTATGCCCCTATTAAAGCCAATAGAAACGTTAGTAAAACACACGATTCTAAACCTTATAAAGCTGTAAAAGAGTTGACATTTTCAGATGAAGAGATCAGGCATGGAGTGGAGATTCATATAAAAGGCTTTGCTAAAAATAAGCATGTTAATTTGTTTAAATTTACTGTTTCTACCAACAGAGTTGAGTATGTTGTTACCAATAACAAAACTCAAAAATCTTCTAAAGCTGCACAAGATGAGTGTGGCTTTCGATGGGTAATTGAGAGCATGCACAGAGAAATTAAGCAACTTACTGGGATAGAACGTTGTCAATGCAGGAAACAGCGTATTCAACGTAATCATATTAGTTGTGCATTTTTAGTTTGGGCATTTCTCAAAAGGACTACAAATACAATCGGTAAAACGGTTTACCAAATAAAGTTAGGGCTTTTAGATGACTATATGCAACAATAGCTGCGTTCTCCATCTTTACGATATTTAGAACCAAACATAGCGTAAGTTTTGACGATATAGATGGAAAATATAAATTATGGTTAATGAATAATGAAGAAAAGCGAGTATATGCTGAATATTTAAACTTAATAGGATGGTATTATTTAAAATCTCCTAATTATCAAAGGTCTATAGAATATTTTAGGAAAGCTAATAAAAGTAATCCCCGCCGCAAGCAGCGGGGTATTTTAGAAGAAAGCTAGCTGATGATCCTCATGCAGTTTCTGATATTCCTTGCCTTGGTTTTTTACGTATTTTCCTATCATATTCTCATTTCCATGCTTACCTACCGTACTCGTAAAATATCCATCAGTCCAAAATTCTCCACCCCATAATTGTTTCTTTACCTGTGGACACTGTCTAAATATTTGACGAGCTGTAACACTTTTAATTGTTGTTACTATTTTTGTTACGCTATAGGTTGGTACAGATTGTACCAAAAAATGGACATGATCTTCATCAACCCCTATTTCTAAAAATTTTATTTGATATCTCTTTTCTATCTCTAAACATATTTCTCGTAATACTTGATCAACTGATACGTCAAACACTGCTCGGCGATATTTTGCTGGAAATACCATGTGATACAGCAGTACCGTAACATTATGACTTTTATGTATATATTTGCTCATTCCGCCATATTACGCCGCAAGCGGCGGGGAATATACCCAAAAGAGATTTAAAGGACAATTCTGATAAAACAATGTTATATAGTGCTAAAGCAAAATTACTTTTTTTAGAAGGAAAATATAATGAAGCATTAGAACAAAGCAATCAATCTATTCAAGTTATTATTTCAGTTGGATTATCTCCAGATGCTTTATTTCTCACTGGTAATTATTTAACCAAAGCTGAAATATTAAGTAAACTTGGTAGATACCAAGAAGCTCTTAATCAAGTAGAGCAAGTATATAACATGCAAAAGCGTGTAAAAAAAGAAACGAATATAATATTTGGTAGAATATTTACTCAAAAAGCAATAGCATTATTCGGTTTAGGTGAAAAAGATAAAGCTTTAGAATATGCAAATAAGGCATTAGAGATCTTTAAGAATAATGATAAAAGTTTTATGAGTAGAAGAATGCCTGATGTATTCAACTCTGCAATAGCCATTACATGCACAATAAGAGGGGATATATTATTTGCAAGTAGTAAGCTTGAGGAAGCTTTGGATAGCTATCCTGATTCAATTGAAATGCTTGAATATTGTAAAACTTACGGTATAGGTTTAATTAGTAACAAAGCTTATATAGATAAATCTAAAAAATAGGAAAACTATTTAGAAAGATATTCTAAATATTTACCAAAAATTTAAATATTATTTTATAAGCAGGGAATTTTTTGAAAAAATATGTAATTATATTTTAGCTTCTTTTACCTGTAAACTATAAGGAGTAAAGGGGTTTTTAGGTTGGCGGATAGGGTGGGATTCGAACCCACGGTACGGTTGCCCGTACGCCAGTTTTCAAGACTAGTGCCTTAAACCGCTCGGCCACCTATCCAAAAAGATTCATAGCAAAAAATATAGCATAATTCAAGAAAAATCGTAAAAAATCTTTGACTATGTTCGTTTTTTCTGGATCCCGTGAATAAATCAATAGTACCGGACAGTTTTAAAAAAATGTTATATTTTATTCAGGTGTAGGTAACCTTATATGTCATTCCCGCGTAGGCGGGAATCCAGAAAAATAAACATAAAAGCAGCAAGTTTTTAAAATTAAAAGCTTAGGTATCTCGCTTTACGCTGGATTCCCGCCTACGCGGGAATGACATGCCAGCCATGAATTGACAGTATCACTCTTCATATCACAAATCCAAATTGTTCTTTCAGCTCGTTTACAGTTTCAGACGCTCTAATTCTTGCTTTCTCTGCACCTTGGTGAAGTATTTTGAGTAAATATTCCTGATCATTCATTAACTCTAAATATTTATCACGCATTGGTTGCAGGTTAGTAATAATAATTTCTGCTAAATCTTCTTTAAATTTGACAAAGCCTTGATTTTCATAGTTCTGAATTATATTCTCAAGTTTTTCTTCTGATAAGCTCGTATAGATATCTAATAAATTACTAATCTCTGGTCTTGCTTCTTTATCATAACTAACAAAACTTAAATGATCTGTTTTGGCTTTTTTAATTTTTTGATGAATAAGATCATTATTATCTCTTAAATTAATACGAGAAAAATCTGAGGAGTCGGATTTGCTCATTTTTTTACTGCCATCTCTAAGACTCATAATTCTTGTTCCTGAGCCGCTAATTAAAACATCTGGTACTTTTAAAATTTCCTTATTAAACTTCCTATTAATTACGCCGGCGATATCTCTAGTTAGTTCCAAATGCTGCTTTTGGTCCTCACCAACAGGCACTATATCGGCCTTATATATCAGTATATCAGCAGCCATAAGTACCGGATAGGAAAAAAGCCCAAGGCATGCTTTTTCTTGATCCTTTCCAGCCTTATCCTTAAACTGCGTCATGCGTTTTAACCAGCCGAGCGGTGTCACGCAATTCAGTAACCAAGCAAGTTCAGCATGCTCTTTTACCATACTCTGAGCAAAGATTGTGACTTTATTATGATCAAGCCCAGCTGCTAAATAAATCGCAAGCGTCTCTATAACCGATCTTTTAAGTTCACTAGGTGCTATATCAACAGTAATAGAATGCAGATCAGCCAAAAAGAAAAAACAATTATATTCTTCCTGCATTTTAACCCAGTTTCGAATCGAGCCTAAATAGTTACCAAGATGCAAAGAACCAGTGGCTTGCACACCTGAAAGAACAGTTTTTTTCATTTTATACCTTTATTATTGTATTCATTAACAAATATATGTTATATATACCGCAAATACTTCAAAAGTTGGTAAGTCAAATAAGCGGTGAGTCTGCGGAACGTAGATAAACTACGTGAGCAAAGACGAATCCCGAAATTTGGCTTATACGAAGATCAACTTCATAAAGAGTAATCGGTTCATAAGACGAGGAGCGGCAGCAGTTACTTAATACGTGGCTACCTGCGTACTTATAGAACATTGTCACCAATTTTTGAAGTTCTATCTGAGTATTTACCAAATCTTGAAGTATTAAAGGTATACCAAATTAATATTTAATTTTTACTATATGCTTTGGCGTTTAAGAATTTTATCATTTTACGGATTATTATCGTTATTTACTTTTATATTTTTTCTTATATGTTACATACCCGTAACGTTTTTCAATGTCAACTATCAAATAAGATATAGGATCGCTGTTATCTTTTCTTATGCTTTTGTGTGGCTTGCAAAAATTTGTTGTGGTTTGAAATATGAGGTAGAGGGGCTTGAGAAATTGCCTAAAACCATTTCAATAGTTGTTTCTAACCATCAATCCTTTTGGGATCAGATGTTTATGCAACTTATTATCCCTAAACATTCATGGGTATTAAAACGTGAGTTATTTAATATACCGCTACTTGGTTGGGGACTTCGTATGGTTAAACCGATTGCAGTAAATCGTGGCACTAATAGTTCAGTTGCCCAAATTTTAAGAGAAGGTGAAGAAAAAATCAAGGAAGGTTTATGGTTAATAATATTTCCTGAATCAACAAAAGTTCCGCCTGATAGAACAGTAAAATTTAAGCCAAGTGCTGTAAAGCTTGCTTCTATTACTAAAGTGCCGATAGTAATGATGGCACATAATGCCGGCTTATTTTGGCCTAGAGGCTTTTGGTTTAAACAGCCAGGAACTATAAAGGTAAAAATTATTGGAGTAATAGAAAGGGAAGAAGTAGAACAGACCGAAGTACGTATTCTTAACGATAAGATTGAAGAGATAATTAATAGCGAAAAGCAAAAATTATTAAATTAATACTTACTCAATAGAAAATTACATTAGTAATTTGCTATTTGTATTAAATTAGTCTTGGATTAAGAAATAATTAGTATTATCATACAATTACCAACAATTCTTATGGAGGTATTATGAATAATACAACAGCATTAAAATTAATTGCAGTTATCGATAGTAAGCAAATGATGCTTTACGATGCTCAAGGAGTTAAAATTACTAATAATAAGCCTTTAAAGTTACCTTTAGATTTGGAAGAGCATCACCACCATAGAGAAAAAAGACAGAGTTTATACCAAAATAAATCTACGCCTGCTTCATTGTTTGAGCCTCATACTTCTTTAAAAGATATAGAACATAAAGAAGCAGCAAAAAGCGTTATAAAACATTTAGAAAAAGCAGTATGTCAAGATCAGGCTAAATATAAAGAACTAATTATAGTTGCTGAACCGCAAATGCTCGGTTGCGTTCGTCATGAGCTTAAAAATGGTCTAAAAAAGATGATTACTAAAGAAATAGCGAAAGATTTAGTGCAGCATAATGCTGAGGCAGTCGAGAGGGCAGTGTTCTCTTGATGAGTCGTCATTGCGAGGAGGCATTGCTTATGTGAATAAAAGAATGTTGTCATCCCGTGGCTTGGAAACTAGATCCAGCTTAAAATACTAATAATTTTAGTATTTTTTTACTGGATTGCTTCGTCAAAAATTGTAGTTTTTCCTCGCAATGACGCAAAATTTATTAACAAAAACAAATTAAATATTACAAATAATTATGTCGCGAATTTATTTTAACGGTCCTGAAGGGCGAATCGAAGGAATATATGTAAAAGCAGAAGCATATAATGCTCCTGTTGCATTGGTTCTTCATCCTCATCCTTTGCATGGCGGTGATATGAATAATACAGTAGTGTATAACGCCTATAAAGTTTTATCTGAGCATGGCTATACAGTTTTACGTATTAACTTTAGAGGAGTAGGGCATTCAGAGGGTAACTTTAATAATGGGGTTGGTGAGGTTATAGATGCCGGAACAGCTCTTGATTGGTTACAGCAAAATAATCCAAATGCTCAGTCTAATTTAGTATTAGGGTTTTCATTCGGGGCATGGATAGCTATGCAGCTGGTTATGAGACGCCCTGAAATAAATAATTTTATTGCTATTTCACCTCCAGTAAATAAATATGATTTTTCATTCCTCTCGCCTTGTCCTATTCCAGGATTTGTATTACAAGGTGATAGTGATAGTATAGTTTCAGCTGAAGCGGTAAAAGATTTAGCAAGTAATTTATCTAAACAACAAGCTCATATTAAGGTTGGATGTAAAATTATTAGCAGTGCTGATCATTTCTTCCGTTACAAAATGGAAGAATTGTCTAAAGCAATAGGGGATTATTTGAAAACATTAGATCATGGTTATCCGCAAAATAATAATAATGTAAACGAAGAGTCAAAAAGTCAAAAGAAGTTGTTTTTGTATTAAATGGATGTCATTGCGAGCCACTGAAAGTGGCGTGGCAATCTTATGAAGTAAAATTCTTAAGATTGCTTCGTTGGTTATTACATAACTTTCTCACAATGACAGAAAAATCAAGCCATGCAACAGCAAGAGAACTTAATCAAGACATTAAACAGTTATTATCACTTACAGTGTTTTTACCTGTTACAGTTACTAAATCCTGTTCTTCCTCCAATATCTCAAAAGATGATAACGTTAAATCAGGATATTCAAATTTACAAAAATTCCATTCTTCTTTAAACTGCTTATTACAATTCCTAATGATTTTTTTTAATATCTTCCCCTATACATCTAAAATTAGAATAATAAAATAAGGTATTAGAAGTAATAATAATAGCTAGATCTTCTAACTGTTTATCAAAATATTTAGTATTAGTGATAAGTTGCAAAGGTATATCATTACATATTTCATATTCAAGTTTTCGACCCAGCAAAATAATGTAATCACTGAAGACCAAATCCGGCAAAATACCATAAATAGTACCTTTAGAATAAAGTTGTGCAAGTGGCAAAATAGCTTTTTCTTCGCCAAGCAGCATAGCACAGGTTAGATTTTCAACAGCCGACTCAAATAATAAATTTATCGCTTTTTCAGCATAAGAATCCCAAATTGTCTCAAAAATAGATAATATCTCAACTTGCCGTAGAGCTTTTTTAAGTAACTGATTTTCAGGCATTAAATAGAAAATTTCTTTATTATTTATTTCTACGATTTTCAAAATATACCTTAATAAAAATTATTATATTATTAAACAAGTACATCCTTGTTTATGACCTAATATTGAAGTTTCATCATCATCATTTTCGATATTTATTGTGTTTCGTAGTTCTTGTGTATTAACAAGTTGTTCATGATAATAATTATTGCCTCTTGATACTAAAGTTTTTTCTTCAACCTTTTTAGTAGTAGTAGAGTTATAATTTACTTCGCTTTGTGTTTTTAATATATTAGTAAGTTTGTTGCTTGTTAATACTGAATTTGTTTCTTCATCTTTTTCAAAGTTAATATTATAATCTATTGTACTTTTTGTTTTTTTTATATTAGTAGTTTTTTTATTTTTGAAATCTTTTATATCGCTTTGAGTAGCTCGCCTTACTGTATTAGATGGTTGGTGCGTGGTACTAGGTAAAGGAGCTAAAATTGTAGGAATAATAGTCAAAACTTACGCTATGTTATAGCAAATATGCTAAAAACTCTTATTACACAGCAATGTTTTATAGTGAAGCACTTCATAATATCCCTTAATTCATGGGCATTATATCAAACATAGCGTAAGTTTTGTAGTTGATTCTGAACTATTAAATATGTCTTTTAAATCAGTATTGTTTAAATGTATATTAATAGCTTTTTCTGCATTTAGTTTCATTGTATCATTAATACCTGTTCGGTATACATATCTATTATTAGAAATAGAATTAGCACAAACTGTAACTAATTTTTGGAGGCAATCTGCTAAAATATCTTCACCTTTATAATCGCTATTAGAGCATTTTTTAGATTCAAAATGCTTTCCTATCGCAAGTATAAAATCTCCATAAATAATATTTTTTCCGACCAACCAGCCGTTATAATAAAATTGAGCTAAGTACCAAGCGGCATTTTCTTGACCACAAACTAAAGCTTCTTTTAATTTTACGTATATTTTGGAAATAATATATTTATTATCTTGTGTTATTGTTAATGTGCTATCTTTTGATTGAGTAAGAGGTAATTTTATATTTTCAGAATAATATTGTAGTGCTTCTTGTAATATGTCTAAAGAAGTAGGAAAAAATTTTGGTTCAAATATATTTTTTAATTCAGTATTTTCTAAATTTCTTTTAAAATTAGATTCGGCATTTTTCTTTATTTCGTCAGTAATAATACTATTTATATCTAATTGATATTGATTTTTGGTATTTTTAATAGTTTTAGCACAATCTTTGGCTAAATTTTTTAAATCTTTTGATATGTCACCTTTAAATCCATTATTTGCACATCTTATGGAACCAAGCTTTATTCCTATTGCAATAATAAAATTGCCTATCGTACAATCTTTTTCAAATAACCAACCATTATAATAGAATTGAGCGAGATATAGCTTAATGCGATAAGGTAGTGACTTATAGTATGAGTTGGATTATACTAAATGAAAAACTTATGGCAAAGGCATATTCATACGATTTAAGAATACGAGTAATAAAAAGTTTAACAGATGGTAAAATAATAAAAGAGACTTCAGAGATATACTCTATTAGTAGGAAGACTATAATAGAGTGGAAAAAATTAAAGAAACAAACTGGGGATGTCAAAGCAAAAAGTGGTTATCATACAGGACATCGTAGAATAATAAGAGACATAGAGGGATTTAAAAAATTTATAGAATTAAATTTTGATAAAACCACCATGGAGCTAGCTAATAACTGGAGTCAAAAAGTATCTGCAAGTACGATATCAAGATTGCTTAATAAATTAGGTTATAGTTATAAAAAAAACTTTTCTTCATCCCAAAAGGGATATTGGTCTAAGGAATGAGTTTATATTGAAACTAAAAACTATAGATAAACAAGATTTAGTATTTATCGATGAGTCTGGGATAGAAGATAATAGCTGTAGAGAACACGGGTGGAGCATTATCGGTCAAAGATGTTATGGTGAAAAGGTCTATCAACATAAATCACGGATTAGTATGATTGCTGGGCTGTGTGTCAAAGATATTATTGCCCCAATAATATTTGATGGGACATGTAATAAGGACATTTTTGAAACTTATGTACAAGAGATATTGATCAAGGAATTAAAGGCTGGTCAGATAGTAGTAATGGATAATATTAATTTTCATAAAAGTACAAAAGTGAAAACGTTAATTGAATCTGTTGGTTGCAGTATTTTATTTTTACCAACTTACTCTCCTGACTTAAATCCTATTGAGCATTACTGGTTTAAAATCAAGAATGAAATAAGAAAAACTATTTCTAATTTTGAGCACTTTTTTGATGCTGTTTACTATGCTCTTAAAAAATCACTACCTTATCGCATTAAGCTATACCAAGCTGCTTTTGCTTCGCCATAAACGAATATTTCTTTTAATCTTCTCAATTAGAACTGCTTCATTATGTTGTGTTATTTCTAAATCCTTTGATGTTCTAAGAGGTATTTCAATATATTCATCATAATCGCTTAATGCCTTTTTTATTATTTCGTAAAGATGAGGTAATTTTTCTTTCATCGTTTTCATTCCTTTTTTAAGATATAGTGCAAAGTACTGCACCATCTAGTAAGTCTAGATTTTCTCCCATTAATTTTGTTGATTTGTCATTAAATATTTGTTTTTTCACTACCCCAGAAGCAGTATCGTTAATAAAAGTAATCCCCGCCGCAAGCAGCGGGGTATTTTAGAAGAAAGCTAGCTGATGATCCTCATGCAGTTTCTGATATTCCTTGCCTTGGTTTTTTACGTATTTTCCTATCATATTCTCATTTCCATGCTTACCTACCGTACTCGTAAAATATCCATCAGTCCAAAATTCTCCACCCCATAATTGTTTCTTTACCTGTGGACACTGTCTAAATATTTGACGAGCTGTAACACTTTTAATTGTTGTTACTATTTTTGTTACGCTATAGGTTGGTACAGATTGTACCAAAAAATGGACATGATCTTCATCAACCCCTATTTCTAAAAATTTTATTTGATATCTCTTTTCTATCTCTAAACATATTTCTCGTAATACTTGATCAACTGATACGTCAAACACTGCTCGGCAATATTTTGCTGGAAATACCATGTGATACAGCAGTACCGTAACATTATGACTTTTATGTATATATTTGCTCATTCCGCCATATTACGCCGCAAGCGGCGGGGAATATACCCAAAAGAGATTTAATATAGTGAATGAACTTAATAGCTTTTGCTCTTTTTCTTCTTCTTCCGTTCTATTTTTTTAAATACTTCCTCCCTACCATCAAAAACGCTTATATTAGTAATTAAGTGACCTTCAGGAGGTAAAGGATTATTAAAATCTCTTATAATGGTTGTATATTAGCAAGAATTAAGTACTCAGGAACAGGGATTTTATCCCAGCTTTTGGATGCAATATTAATTATTCCTGTTTCTATAAAAGCTAGCTCTTTAAGATCAGAATCACTGGTTATTCCAAAATTCTTTAAATATATGGAATTTGTCCTATTTATATGATCCGTATATTTTGTTATAGTACTCAGCATTTTTGTTAAATTACTTGCATATTGATTGTCGATTCCTAAATGATTTCTGTTATAAAATGCATTCAAATGCACAAGCATCTTTACTTCCTAAAAGCATAGCTCCTTGAAAATATATTATGGCTTTAAAATAAGTTTCTATGAAAATTCAAGGACTAAGTAGAACAAAACCTATAAATTTTCTGCCCAAATTTCATTGGGGGTTTTATAACCAAAAATCTTTCTTGGCATGTTATTTAAAATCTCAGCAACATTGTCAAGACCTCTTTGTGTAACGGTAGTAATATCTGTATTTTTAGGTAAAATTCTATGAATCATAGAATTCATTTTTTCCATTAATGCTTTTTGTCTAGGGCGGTATGGATCACAAAAGAAAGTTTGAAACCCAGATAGTCTATAGGCAACATGCCCCACAAACTCTTTGCCATTATCCATAGTAATAGTCTTTCTCACACTATTTGGAAGAGTTTTTATCTTTCTTAAAAAACCATTGGTAACTGTTGTAGCTCTCTTGGAGTTATTCAGCACTAAAATAATCTTTTGACTCTTTTTATCCACCAGTGCACCAATATTCATACTTTGATTACCTTTATGAAATGTAAGATCTGCCTCAAAATGCCCTACTTCTACCTTTTTCGTAGCTATTGCATCACGCTGATGTATTGAGATCCTTTGTGGTATAATGATCCTTTGACGCCTCTTCCCTCTTTCTTGCCTTTTATATCTTTTAGAAGGTAAATAGCTATATAACTTTAATTTAGCTGCTACTGCAGAAGTGTAAACAAATCTATATATACTTTCTATACTGATACACAAAGCTGTATTTTTGTCTAGTTTTAACTTTCCGGCTATAGCATCCGGCGACCTGAAAATTCAAGGACTAAGTAGAACAAAACCTATAAATTTTCTGCCCAAATTTCATTAGGGGTTTTATAACCAAAAATCTTTCTTGGCATGTTATTTAAAATCTCAGCAATATTGTCAAGACCTCTTTGTGTAACGGTTGTAATATCTGTATTTTTAGGTAAAATTCTATGAATCATAGAATTCATTTTCTCCACTAGTGCTTTTTGTCTAGGGTGGTATGGATCACAAAAGAAAGTTTGAAACCCAGATAGTCTATAAGCAAGATGCCCTACAAACTCTTTGCCATTATCCATAGTAATAGTCTTTCTAACACTACTTGGCAGCGTTTTGATCTTTTTGAAAAACCCAGTGGTAACTGTTTTAGCTCTCTTGGAGTTATTCAGCACTAAAATAATCTTTTGACTCTTCAAAACTTACGCTATGAGTAAAAAAGTGATAAATTATTGTAAAAATAATTAAACATGTCAAAGAGGATAAAGTTGCAAGCAATACCAATTAATAGGACAGATTATTGTCAATTTTTAATAGTTAGCCAAAAGAATTATAGTTTAACCTACTACGCTGAACATGCAAAGAAATGTAGTCATGATGTTATTAATAGATTTTTAAGGAATGAAAAATATACACCTTCTTTGTTATGGGAACACATCAAGAATGATGTTATTTTTTTCATCTAATGGATATACAATATTTGATGATACGGTTTTAAATAAAAGGAATATGAAGCAAATAGAAATTGCAAGATCGCAGTACAGTGGAGCTACAGGTAGAGTTACTAAAGGTATAGGAGTAGTGAGTCTGGTATATTATAACCCTGATATTAATAAGTTTTGGGTAATAGATTATCGAATTTTTGCACCTGATCATGATGGAGCAACAAAACTAGAACACCTATTAAACATGTTAAATAATGCTGTTTATAGCAAGAAGATTCCTTTTCAAACAGTACTTTTTGACACATGGTATTCTACACACAAAATTATGCAACATGTTGACTCTCTGGGGAAATATTATTATGCCCCTATTAAAGCCAATAGAAACGTTAGTAAAACGCACGATTCTAAACCTTATAAAGCTGTAAAAGAGTTGACATTTTCAGATGAAGAGATCAGGCATGGAGTAGAGATTCATATAAAAGGCTTTGCTAAAAATAAGCATGTTAATTTGTTTAAATTTACTGTTTCTACCAATAGAGTTGAGTATGTTGTTACCAATAACAAAACTCAAAAATCTTCTAAAGCTGCACAAGATGAGTGTGGCTTTCGATGGGTAATTGAGAGCATGCACAGAGAAATTAAGCAACTTACTGGGATAGAACGTTGTCAATGCAGGAAACAGCGTATTCAACGTAATCATATTAGTTGGGCATTTTTAGTTTGGGCATTTCTCAAAAGGACTGCAAATACAATCGGTAAAACGGTTTACCAAATAAAGTTAGGGCTTTTAGATGACTATATGCAACAACAGCTGCGTTCTCCATCTTTACGATATTTAGAACCAAACATAGCGTAAGTTTTGGAATTTTTTAAAGCTAATATGAATAAAACATCAAAGGAGTTAGCAAAGCAATGGGGTAATATTGCATCTGTAACTATTTTAAGACAAATCAGAAAACTTGGCTATAGCTATAAAAAAACTCATTTTCATCCGAAAAGAGATATTAAATTAAGAAATGAATTTATAGCAAAGATACAAACCATCACAAAAGACAAATTAGTATATCTTGATGAATCTGGAATAGAGGATAATGCTTGCAAAGAGTATGGATGGAGCATTATAGGACAAAGGTGTTATGGAGAAAAGGTGTATCAACATAAATTTAGAATAAGTATGATAGCTGGTCTTTGTAATGGTAATCTTATTGCTCCTGTAATATTTGAAGGTAATTGTAATACAGAGGTCTTTAAAACTTATATTAGGGATGTATTAATTACAGAATTACAACCTGGGCAAACCGTTATTATGGATAACATTAATTTTCATAAAAATTCTAAAGTTAAAGAGTTCATTGAATCCGTTGGTTGTACCATATTGTATTTACCAACTTACTCTCCTGATTTAAATCCTATAGAGCATTACTGGTTTAAGATAAAAAATGAAATTAGGAAAGTTGTAGAAGATTTTGAAACATTTTATGATGCTGTTTTTAATACTATTAAATTGTCAGTATCTTAATGATTTATGCTATATGACATGGCTTTTAGTTCTTTAATATCATCAATGTTAGGAGTTGTGCTAAAGTTCAGTTTTTTTATTTTGTTAAATTGTTCGTTATCGTTAGCCTTATTCATAAATATTTGTGAAATAAGATTAGGGTTATTGTTTTGAGGCATATGTTATTACTTTTTAATTAAAGGGCTTAAGCTTTTATTGTTATTGCGAGGAGGCATTGTTACGTGGATCAGAAAATGCTCGCAATGTCATTCCCGCGTAGGCGGGAATCTAGGGTAAAGCGAGATAACATCGAGCTTTTAATTTTAAAAACTTGCTGTTTTTATGTTTATTTTTCTGGATTCCCGCTTCCGCGGGAATGACATAACTAATCCACGCAGGCAATGCCTTGCGAGGGACACAGCGACGAAGCAATCTCAGAAATGTTATATTGCCTTATGAGATTGCTGCGTTGAAACTTGCAGTTTCTTCTCGCAATGACGGAAAAATAATTAACAATAATTAAATTTATAATTTAAATTTAGTAATATTTTTGCTAAAAGGAAAGTTCGGCAGTGGAAAAAGAGAGTATTTTTTTGGAAGGTAGTTGTAATATTATTCTACCTATGGAATCGATACCTTGAAAAGTGCCTGTAACAATGTCATTTTGATATTTAACACTAATATTTTTATGTAACTTATAAGCATGTTTTAGCCATGTTTCTCTAATAAATGAAAAGCCTTCTTTCTCCCAAATTTGATAATATTTTTCAAAATTTTCTATTAATATTTCAAGTAAAGCTTGAGGGGTGATAATGGGGAGTTCTTCAGCTACTAAGCTAGTAGTAGGTTGGTCGATATTTATTGGGTGATAAGTAATATTAATACCAACACCTATAATAAGATAATAAGCATCTTCTACTTTAACCGATTCAAGAAGTATACCGGATATTTTTTTACCACCTACTAGAACATCATTTGGCCATTTGAGATGTATTATGTCATTCCCGCGTAGGCGGGAATCCAGAAATATATTAGAAGAGTTATTATATAAATCTTTATCAGAGTGGCTTTGATTTTTTACTGGATTCCCGCCTACGCGGGAATGACATAGAGTGCTTACACTATCATAAACCGCTAGGGCTGTAACGAAAGACAATTGTGGTAGTAATTCAAGCTCTTTATTTGGCTTAATTAGTAAACTAGCATGTAAATTGCCGGAAGTAGATTGCCAGTTTTTACCGCTTCTGCCACGTCCTTTATTTTGAGATTTAGCAAGTATGATATAATCTCTATCAGGTTTGTTACTTTTAGCTATTCTAATGGCTTCAAGGTTTGTGCTATCTAATTCATCAAAAACAAATAGCTTATATCTATCTAAATTCATTTAAACCTAAGACGAAATAATGAAAGATCCGAAAAGTAAAAACCCTATTACTACAAAATTAATTAATAATAATCCGTAGGAAATAGGTATTTTTGTTGGATTAGGTTTTTCAGCAAAATACATCGTTTTAATTATTTTAAGATAGTAAAAAGCTGCAATGACGCTAGTAAATATACCAAAATAAGCAAGCAGAAACTCTCCTTGGGTAATTGCTTGGTAAAAAAGATAATATTTTCCAAGGAAGCCAGCAAGTGGAGGGATACCTATCATAGAAAACATAATTATACAAATTGCAGCAGCTATAGCTTTATGATTTTCTGCAATTCCTTGTATGCTTTCAAAATTAGCTTTATCTGTCTGTTTTCCGAGTAACATAATTAGGCAAGTAAAGAACCCTATACTTGCTGCTGCATATATCAACATATAGAGCATAGCAGCTTTATTGCCGTCTTCAGTACGCAACAATACGCCGATTAATACATAACCGATATTTAGAATGGTACTATATGCCATTAATCTTTTTAAGGAAGTTTGACGAATAGCACCAAGAGCACCAAATATCATAGATAATAAAGCAATTATTTTTATCAGATTATAGCTAATAGGATGATAGTTTTTAATAATTAAATTTTCGATATTTAATAAAATGGCAACAGCTCCAATTTTTGAAGCCGCTGTAAAATAAGTAACAGAAGCAATAGGCGATCCCTCATATACATCTGGTGCCCAGAAATGCAATGGGGCACTTGAAAGCTTAAAGAAAATACTGCTTAAAAATAGCACTACACCAATTACTAAACCTAAATTTACCGAAGAGCTATCATTTAGCTTATAAAATATATCTGAAAATTGTAAGCTTCCGCCAAATCCATATATAAAAGAAATACCGAATAATGATAAGCAGCTAACTAAACTGCCTAATATAAAATATTTTAATGCTCCCTCTGATGATTTAATATCGCTCAATTTAAAACCAGCAAGTATATAAGAAGTTAGAGCAGTAAGCTCCATAGCACAGAAAAGTAATAAAAAATTCTGTGCTGAAATTGCCACAAAAATCCCAACTGTAGATAATAATATCAAAGTTATAAATTCAAATTTTAGTTGCTCACCGCTACGCACCGAATAATCTCGATAAATTATCATAGGTATTATAGTAAATATCAATATGATAGCCTTATAATTAGCAATATTTGCATTAGTAGTAAACATTACATAATCTAGGTATAATACACTTTCAGAGTAAGAATATTTTAGAATAATGAAAATTGTTAATATGGTAAGTAAAATAGTTATATTAGCAACAATTCTATTTTTACCTTGCAGCATTACGGCAAAGAATTGGCTTAAAAGTGCCGTTAAAGTTAAAGTTATTTCAGGAAGTAGCATATAAAATTAATATTGTTTATCGAAATATAAATATTAGTAAATAAATAATTTTTTATCAATAAACTTATATATAAATTAGACTTTAATACACTAAAAATTTGCAATTTTCTATAATAATACGCTATATTACTGCTGTTTATGTATAAAAGTTTAATAAAATAATGTATCTGTTATCATATATATTAGGAGGATTGAATACATTACTCCGCCAATTACGTCTATCAATTAGCTCTATAGAGTTCTATAAAGACGTATATCAAAAATATCATGGTTATGGAATAAGGTATTTATTTATTGTGTCTTTCATTCCGGCAATAATTTATTGTATCTTTATATTAAATTATTTAATAACCTTGAAAGATAGCTTTAACGGAACAAAACAGACAAAAACGACCGATAATATTGAATATATCATCAATCAATTACCGGAAATGCAATATGCTAATTCACGAATTTCTGTAAAAGATGAAGAACCTATTTATTTATATAATAAAAATAATGATAAAGTAGCTGTTATTGATACAAAAAATCAGGTTTCAATTAGAGAAAAAAGCAAGATACCATTTGTAATTGAGGCAGATAAACTTACAATAAATTTTGCAATAGATAATACTAAAAAAAGCTTTCCTCGTACAATTAATTACTCAAGTTTATTCGATCAAAGTCAGATAACTTTAACTCCTGAAATAATAAAAAAATATTTTGCCGATAATTTAATGCATTTACCAAATTTATTTATTTATCTTGGTATGCCAGCTATTATATTATTTTGGTTTGTAACATTCTTTTTAGAAAGAAGTATTATAATATTATTAGTATGCGTCACATTCAAATTATTATTTAATAAAGTCTCAGTACAAGATGCTACAAGATTAGTAATGTTTTCAAGTGGAGTGCCGATATTACTGCAGCCGGTTGTTCCTTTTGTACCGGTATTAGGTATAATATTGCAAATACTTCAAATATTTACTACTGGTCTATTATTTATTGCTATTTGGCAAATTAATAAGAATAGAAAGTTTTCGAGTTACTTGTAAAAACTCTTCTTCGTTAGAATAGTCTAAAGTTATTTTTTCTTTTATCTGATGCTTAAACCAAGTGATTTGTCTTTTAGCATATCTGCGTGTTCGTGTTTGAGCTAGGTTTAAAGCTTCACCCAAAGTTAGTTTGTTTTCTAGATAAGCCAAAATTTCTTTTATACCTACAGCTTTTAAATTTAGATAATCAGGATTGAATTGTTTTTTCATTAAAGCAATTTCGTCTATTGCACCATATTTAAATATATTAGCTAAACGTTCATCACATATTTTATATAAAAATTTTCTCTCAGGGTTTAAGAAGATAATTTTAAAATTAAATTCAGATAAGATTTGTTCTTTTGGCAAAGTTTGGAAAGAGAAAATAGACTTACCGGTTTGCAGTACTACTTCATAAGCTCTAATTAGCCTTTGAGTGTCTGATTGATTAATTTTAGATGAAGCTAGCGGATCAAGCTTTGTAAGACTATTATGTAGCTCTATATTGCCTATTTCATTATGCAGCTTTCTTACCTGTTGTCGTAAATCATCGGATATATCAGGAATATTATTATATCCAAAAACTAAGGAGTTAATATATAATCCCGTGCCACCTATTAATATAGGAAGCTTACCGCTAGCAGTTACCTGATTTATTTTTTCGGCAGCAAGTTTTAGATATTTTACTACCGAAAAATCTTCAGTGATAGATAAGAAGTTATATAAATGATAAGGAACTTCGCTTTTATAGCTTTCCGGAGGGGAAGCGGTAATAATTAGAATTTCTTTATAAACCTGCATTGAGTCGATATTTATTATTTCCCCGCCGTACGCTTTAGCAAGTGTGTGACCTAAGTAAGATTTTCCACTAGCAGTAGGACCACATAAGATGATTATTTCTTTTTTTTGCACTTAAATATTAGGCCCGTACTTGCTTAAATAATTGATTAATCATCGTTTTTAACTCTTCTAGTTTTTCAGCACTTTTTGATTCAGCTCTTGCGATAATGGCAGATTCAGTATTAGAGCTACGCAATAACCACCAACCATCTTCCGTATTTACTCGTACTCCATCAATATCATTAAACTCTATTTTATCCTTTAGTAATTTTTCTTTGATTTCTTCAATAATTTGTAGTTTTAACTCAGAAGAAACAAAAATTTTAATTTCAGGTGTATTATAGCTTTTTGGTAGCTCATCTATTATTTCGTCTAAAGTTTTGCTTGATCTAGTGAGTAAATCCAAAAATCTTAATGCTGCATAGATTGCGTCGTCAAAACCGAAATATTTATCAGCAAAGAATATATGCCCGCTCATCTCACCAGCTAGTAAAGCCTTTGATTCAGCCATTTTACTTTTAATAAATGGATGACCGGTTCGCCATATTATAGCTTGCCCACCATATAATTTGATTCTATCGGCTATAAGCTGGCTAGCTTTTACATCAAGTATTATAGTAGCATTTGGGTTTTCTTTTAAAATATCCTCAGCAAAAATACATAAAATTTGATCACCAAATAACATCTTACCGCTTGAGCTTACAATGCCAATTCTATCGCCATCGCCATCAAAAGCTATACCAAGATCGCAATTTTGTTCTTTAACTAGTTTAATTAATTCTTGTAAATTATCAGCCTTAGTAGGATCAGGATGATGACTTGGAAAGTTTCCATCAATCTTACTATTAATAATTATGTTTTCATTATTTAAATGATTTTTTAGCTCTTCAATAATGTTTCCGGTTGCTCCGTTACCAGGGTCCCAAGCTACTTTTAGGTTGAAATTTACTGTTATTTTTTCTAGAATACGATTTAGGTATTTTAATTTTATGTCATTCCCGCCTTTCGTGTCATTCCCGCAAAAGCGGGAATCCATATTCATATTAAGCTGGATTCCTGCTTCCGCAGGAATGACATTGAAGTCAGTATTTAAAATCTCTGTTAATAAATCCTGTATTTGAGAACCAAAAAAAGATTTGCCATGTTGTATTATTTTAAAGCCGTTATCATCACGAGGGTTATGTGAACCGGTAACCATAATACTACCAGCTGGGGTAAATTTTTTATCAGCGAAATATAGAACTGGACTTGGGACAACGCCAATATTTATAACCTCAGCTCCTGCATCAATTAAACCCATTTCTAAAGCTTTATAAAGGGTAGGGGAGCTAAGCCGCCCATCCATACCAACGCAGATTTTGTTATTGTTATCCTTTATGGTCATCTTTGCAAAGCAAAAACCAACCTTATAAGCTACTTCTGCTGTTAGATCGGTAAGGCTATTACCTCTTATGTCATAAGCCCTAAAAATGTCTTTGTTAATGTTCATAAATGTATACTCGTTTTATTTGAAAAATTGGCGACAAAGTCTTTTGCTGATAATCCTCACGTATTAAGTATACGCTGCGGTTATCAGCTTCAAGACACCTTGCTCTTTTCCAAATAAAACTGCGTCTACTAACTATTCGTTTATTAGTAGTATATATTTTGTTAATTGAGCAAGCTTTGTTGTATGGCTTCTATGTCATTATATCTTAAAGGCTAAAGCTCTCGCCCAGATAAACCTCTTTAACTTTCTTGCTATTTGCTATTTCTTTGCTACTTCCTTCCAATAACACTTTCCCTTCAAAAATAACATATGCTCGGTCAACTATATCTAAAGTATCACGTACGTTATGATCAGTAATTAGAATACCGATATTGAATTCACGTAAGTAAGTAATTAGATTTTTGATATCGGAAATAGCTAGGGGATCAATACCGGCAAGTGGTTCATCAAGCATGATAAATTTTGGCTCTATTGCAAGCGATCTTGCAATCTCAAGCCTGCGTCTTTCACCGCCCGATAGGCTAGCAGCCGATAGATCCTTTAAATGTATTATAGAAAATTTTTCCAGTAAATTATGAGTTTTTTGCTCAATTATTTCTTTATCATTTTCAGATATTTCAATTATAGCTTTAATATTATCTTCAACCGATAAGCCTCGAAAAATTGAAGGTTCTTGAAGAAGGTAACCAATACCAAGCCTTGCTCTTAAATAAATCGGCAAATTAGTTATATTAATATCATTTAACAATAACTGTCCGGAATCTGCTTTCATTAAGCCAATAATGATGTTAAAACAAGTTGTTTTACCAGCCCCGTTCGGACCAAATAACCCAACTATTTCACCTTGTTTTACATTAAGAGATATATCGCTTAATATGGTTCTCTTTTTATAGGATTTTGATATATTTTTAACTTGTAAGCTGTCCATTTAGTTTATTTTCTTACTATTTTTATTAATAATATCCACATAATAAATAAGTTTATTAGTTTTTAAAATATTATTATTACGTTCTAATACAACATTACCAAGTAAAATGAGTTGTTTATTATCTAAAAAATATTTCCCTGAATCAGCAAGTAATAACTCATTATTAATTTTTTTCTCAACACTCAATTTAGTTGGAACAACTATATAATCAATTGTTTGTTTATTATCTATAGTTTTATAAAAAATATATAATTCTTCTGTTCTAAGTATCGCATTATCAAAATAAACAACGACATTTCCAAGGTATTCTGCCTTTTGTTTCACTCTGTTAATGATTAAAGTATCAGATGTAATATGTAAGTTTGAAACTTCCTTATCGTCAGCATATGTTGAGATACTAATAGTAAAGAATATTACAAGTTTAATAATTCGATAGATCAATAGTTGTGTAGACATTGCCTTTAAAAATTATAATATTATTGTCGTCTTGCGTGTTAAAACTATCTGAAGTAATAGTAGAGTTTTTATGAAATAATGTAGCAGGAGAGTTGCTAATTATGCTTTTATTTATTAAATTGATTCTTGCATTATTAGTGTCAAATATCATATCTTCAAAATAAAATTTTACATCATTTTTTAAATCTAATATATGCGACTCTTCGTTTAAAAACCCTTCTTTTGCATAAACAGTAACTGATTGGTTTTGATTTACGTTATATGTGCCGTTTATTATATCTAATTTATACTTGTTATCCGAATCTTTTATAGCTTGCTCAGCTTTAACTAAATAGCTATTTAAATTTTTATCTACCCCCTCAAAAATTGAATCTTTTAATATAATATTATATTTTAAGTCAAGGTTTTTTTCTGAAGCTTTTTCTACAATATTAGTATTATTTTCTTCGATAGGGTAACTACTTTTAACTAATATATATCCTGCATATAAAATTCCAAGTATAATTAGGAAATTAGTAAATTTCCAAAATTTTTTCCGTCTTTTATAAGAAGAGGGCATATACTAATTGACTCCTGCTCGCAATAAATCATGTATATGAGTAATGCCTATAATGATATTATTGTCAACAATAGGTAAATTAGTAATATTTTTAGCTTTCATTAAATCTAAAACTTCTTTTGCAAATATTGCAGATGAGATATATACAGGATTTTTAGTCATAATATCTGAAGCCGTTTTTAAATGAATTTGATCGTTAATGTGACGACGTAAATCACCATCTGTTATAATCCCTACTAAATTCTCAGTTTTACCTATTACTAGAGTACAACCTAAGCGTTTTTTATTCATAACAATTATAGTTTCAGCAAAAGGTGTGTCTTCATACACTAAAGGTATTTGGTCACCGCTACGCATTAAATGTTTAATTTCTGTCAAATTAGCCCCTATACTACCGCCAGGATGATATGACTTGAAATCATCTTTGGTAAAACCTTTTACTTCATGTATGACAGTCATTAATGCATCGCCAAGTGATAGCATTATTAAAGATGAAACTGTAGGAGCTCCAATTATTGAAGCTTCTGAATATTCAGGCACTATAAGTAAGAAATCACTATTTGCGGCTAAAGTAGAATTTTTATTCATTGTCATTGCAGCAATTTTTACAGAAAAATCTTTGCAATATTTAATGATGTTAAATAATTCCTTAGTTTCACCGGAATTAGAAAGCATAATTACTAAATCATCTTTAGTAATCATTCCAAGGTCGCCGTGACTTGCTTCCGCTGGATGTATATAAAAAGCTGGCATACCAGTTGAAGAAAAGCTTGCGGCTATTTTCTTTGCAATATAACCACTTTTACCTATACCAGTTAAAACTACCCGTCCTTTAAAAGATAGTAAAAACTCTACAATTCGGTTGAAATCTTCAGGGATATATTCAGATAGCTTTTTTAAAGCACTAGCTTCACTAGAAATTACTCTTTTAGCAATATTCTGGTAATTGTTTATAGGGTTCATTGCTTTTATAGTGGTTGAAAAAGTGTTACCTTGTATTTATCCGACCTTGTCATATGGCTCCTATGTCATTCCCGCTTAAGGCTTACCCGTGTGGATCGGAAAACGCCCTAGGTGTTCACCCCGTGGCTTGTCCATGGGGTCCAGAAAATAATAAAATACTAATTTTATTAGTATTTTTAACTGGCTCTAGTTCATAAATCACGGGATGACAATTGGAAAACCGATCCATGCGGGCAAGCCTTAAGCGGGAATGACATCAATATAACAAAATTACTAGGTAAAATATTTACGTTCTGTAACTACTTCAGTCGTTTCAGTATTATTGTCTTCGTTCCAAGCTCTTTTTTTACCATTATCCCGTTTTTCAGGTTCTTGGTGTTCTTTAGGGCTATTTTTTGGTTTTGCACTTGCTGAAGATTTATCTTTATCAGCATTTTTTATAGTTAGTTTTGCTTTACCTTTATTATCGAACCCGATAAGCTTAACTTTTACTATATCACCTTGCTTTAAAACGCTGCCGACTGATTCGATTCTTTCTTCGGCAATTTCGCTAATATGAACAAAACCATCTTTATTGCCTAAATAATTAACAAAAGCACCAGAATCTAATATTTTCATTACAGTGCCGTTAAATACTTCACCTATTTCAGGTTCGATAGCAATAGCCTTAACTTTATCTAAAGCAACTTTTAGCTTATCCTTATCCGGGGCATAAATAGAAACTGTGCCATCATCGCTTATATCAATTTTAGCACCGCTAGTTTCACAAATTTCCTTTATTACTTTACCACCAGGACCGATAATATCTCTGATCTTATCCTTATCAACTTTTAAAGTAGTAGTAGATGGAGCGTTTTTGCTCATCTCATTATTTGGTTTACTAATAACTTTATTCATTTGCTCAAGTATATGCAAATGTCCTGCTCGTGCTTGCTCTAAAGCTATTTTCATTATATCGAAATTTACACCAGATATTTTAATATCCATTTGTAATGCGGTGATACCTTCACTAGTTCCTGCAACCTTAAAGTCCATATCGCCAAAATAATCTTCATCGCTAAGAATATCAGATAATACTGCAAACTTTTCTTTTTCCTTAACAAGACCCATAGCAATACCTGCTACCGGTGCTTTTATTGGAACACCAGCATACATTAAAGCAAGTGAACTACCGCAAACTGTTGCCATTGAAGAAGAGCCATTAGATTCGGTAGTTTCTGCAACTACTCTAATAGAATAAGGGAACTGTGTTTTAGTAGGTAATACTGGATTAACAGCACGCCAAGCAAGTTTACCATGTCCAACTTCACGTCTTCCTGGAGCTTTCATCGGCATTGCTTCATTAACAGAGTAAGGTGGAAAGATATAATTAAGCATAAAGCGTTCTTTATATTCACCCTCAAGGCTATCAATTATTTGTTCATCTAAGCTAGTTCCAAATGTGCTACTTACCAAGCTCTGTGTTTCGCCTCTAGTAAATAAAGCTGAGCCGTGAGCACAAGGTAATAATCCAACTTCACAAGTAATTTGTCTTATATCTGTTGTAGTACGTCCATCTATACGTTTATTTTTTTGTAAAATATTACCACGTAATACATCTGATTCAACAGATTTTAAAGCTGATTCAATTTGGTAATTATTATATTTTTTACTTTCTATATCATCCGCAAAATGCTTAAGTACTTTTTCAGGTATTAGTTCTAAATTAGTACTGCGTTCTTGTTTAGATTTAATCGCAAAAGTTTGCTCAATTTCTTTTGCAAATAATTTTTTGATTTCATTCTTTAATTCAGCAGGGTATAAATCTTGCATTTCAAGCTTTGGCTTTTTAGCTTCAGCTGCAAGTTCTTTAATAATATTTACTATTGGCTGGAAACTATCAAAGCCAAATTTTACAGCAGCAAGCATTTGCTCTTCGGAAAGTAAATGTGCTTCTGATTCAACCATCATTACAGAGTCATTTGTTCCTGCAACAACTAAATCAAGCTGGCTTGTCTTTAATAAGTCAAGAGTTGGATTTAAAACAAATTCCCCATTTATTAACCCTACTTTGCTTGCAGCAACTATTTTTAGATAAGGTGCAGGTGAAAGGCTAAGTGCAGCAGAAGCACCAATAATAGCAAGTATATCAACTGGTGTTTCAGGGTCATATGAAAGAACAGTACAGGTAACAAATGTTTCATTAACAAAAGCAGGGTGGAACAATGGTCTGATCGGTCTATCTATCAGACGTGATACTAAAACTTCCCGATCTGATGCTTTACCTTCACGCTTAAAAAAGCCGCCTGGTATTTTACCAGCAGCATATGCCATTTCTCTGTAATTAATTGTTAGAGGAAAAAAGCCAATACCTTCTTTTGCTTTGGCAGCAGTTACTGCTGTACATAGTAATACAGAATTACCCATTTTAACGGTAACTGCTCCATCAGCTTGGCGAGCTATCTTGCCGGTACTAAGTTCAAGAGTTTTTCCGCCCCATTCAACTGTTTTAATTATCTCATTAAACATCTATATATATCTCTTAATTTGTATTTTATTTAGTTGTCATCCCGCGACTTGACTGGCGTTGTTATGTGGGTCAGGAAATGACCTCAATGTTATCTAGTTGCTTGACTAAGACATCCAGAGAATAAACAAAAAAACTAATTTTATTGGTATTTTTAACTGGATTCCGTGGTCAAGCCACGGGATGACATCAATGCACATAAGCAATTGCTCTTCGCAATAACGATTATGTAATTATTTTATCTTTCTAATACCGAGCTTACTTATTAAATCTAAATACTCGCTCACATTTTTTTTCTTTATATAATTAAGTAATCTACGACGACGTCCGACTAAGATTAATAACCCTCTTCTTGAGGTATGATCTTTATGGTTAGATTTGAAATGCTCAGTTAAGTTATTGATCCGCTCAGTTAAAATAGCACATTGTACTGCACTTGAGCCTGTATCATTATCATTTATAGCATAATTTTTAATTAATTCTTGTTTACGTTCTTGTGTAATCGACATCGATAATTTCTCCTTATTAGTCTATTGCGTTAAATTAAATACTCGTAAAGAATGGAAGCAATTCTTATTTAAGCTACCGATCGCAAGCAGAACGCCTTTATAGCGAACCCACATAAAATCTACGTTTTTGTCATAATCAAATAGGCATTTTTGACCATATTTAATTTTTTGTGCTTGCTCGTCGTTAGCATCAAGAACCAGGATGTCGTCCAGTATTGCTTCTATCTTTATATTTTTTTCCTCAAGGGAAAGTTTGCTAATATCATTAGAAGAGTCAATTCGAATAGAATTTTCTTCTTTAAATATTCCAACTTGAGTACGGCGTAATTCTATCACAAATCCTAAACTTTGCAAGGACAATGCCAAATCTTCTACTAAAGTCCTTATATAAGTACCTTTTGAGCATTCAGCATAGTAAGTAGCAGTAGCATTTTGTTCATCGTAATTAAGACATTTTAGATCATAAATTGTTATATTACGTGGTTTTAGTTCTACTTCTTTACCATCTCGTGCTAATTTATATGCTCGCACTCCATTAACTTTAAGAGCAGAGAAAGCAGGGGGGATTTGTGTTATAGTACCAATAAATTTAGAGCATACAGCATATGCATTTTCTTTCGATGGTATATAATCTGTTGTAGTTATTACTTTGCCGGCATAGTCACCACTATCGGTTTGTTTGCCAAATTTTATAGTAAAAATATAGGTTTTTTTAGCGTCAATCAGTATTTGCACTAATTTTGTAGCTTCACCTACAGCAAGAGGCAGTACTCCTTCAGCTTCAACGTCTAGAGTGCCGCTATGTCCTATCTTAACTTTACCAAGTACTTTTTTTATTATACTAACAAGTTTAGCTGAGCTTATTCCTTTTGGCTTATAAACATTTAACCAATAACTATTCATACATTAATTTTTCTGAAATAAAGAATTATATACGAAGATCAACTTGGAAAAGAGCAAGGAGTCTGTAAGCCGAGGACCGAAGCGTATACTTAATACGTGAGGACCGGAGGACTTACAAAGATGACGTAGCCAATTTTTCAAGTTCAACGAGTATATACTTGACGTGGGTTTAAAAAATCTCTAATATATAATTCTAGCCAATTAGGTTAGACCAAAATCAATGACAATTAACCAAAATAATTCAAACCATACTTTTTCAAGTCATAATTTAGATAATTCCCCTCGTAAAATCAACAAGTTAATAAATAAATTTTCAGACTATATTTGGCCAATAAAACGCCAAGAGCTTTCTAAGTTTTTATTCATTACTTTGTTAATGTTTTGTATTTTATTTATTCAAAATTTAATCAGAGCTTTAAAAGATAGTATAGTTACTACGATGATTGGAGCGGAAACAATTTCCTTTCTAAAATTCTGGGGAGTGATGCCTTGTGCTTTTTTAATGACGGCTATTTATGTGAAGCTTGTCAATAGAATGAAAGCAGAAAATATATTTTATCTGATCATTTCAATATTTTTAGCATTTTTTGCCCTTTTTGCTTATGTTATTTTCCCAAATCATGAGATATTACATTTAAGTCCAATTACTGCTCAAAATTTAATTGCAAGCCTGCCTAATTTAAAATGGTTTATTTTGCTTTTAACGAAATGGAGTTTTTCACTGTTTTATATAATAGCTGAATTATGGCCAAATGTAGCTTTTGCACTGCTTTTTTGGCAATTTGTAAATAATATAACTACTGTTGAAGAATCGAAAAGGTTTTATCCTTTATTTGGATTACTCAGCCAAACAGGGATTTATTTAGCAGGACAGTTTTTAGAAAATTTAAGCCATATTAATGAGTATGTAGCCGCAAAATTTTCACTACAGGCATCTTTTCATACTCTTTCCGTGCAGATTATATTAACCATAGTATTGATTCTAGGGATAGTAGGTATTAAAACTTTTTGGTTGCTTAATCATAAAGTGCTAGATAAAGAACATATGGCATTGTTGCGTTTTAAGGCAAAGAAAAAAACCATGACAATTGCTGAAAGCTTTCAGATGATCCTTTCTTCAAGACATATTAGATTAATTGCAACTTTACTTATTTGTTATGGTATCGCTATAAATTTAGTGGAAGGACCTTGGAAAGCAGCAGCTACTAAAATATACAAAACCCCGACTGAATATGCTGCATTTATCGGTAATTATTTAAGTTATACGGGAGCGTTTACCATTCTTTTTGTTGTACTTGGCTCAAATATAGTTAGAAAACTCGGTTGGTTTACGGCAGCTATTATTACTCCTATAATAGTTTTTACTACAGGTATATTATTTTTTACAGTAAATAATTTTGAAAGCTCTGCTGGTTTGATAGTAGCAAGCTTTATTCTTACCGATCCAGCTTTAATTGCTATAACTATTGGGGCTATTCAAAATGTGCTTAGTAAATCAAGTAAATACACCTTATTTGATTCAACAAAAGAGATGGCTTATGTGCCATTAGATAAGGAAATAAAGATAAAAGGAAAAGCTGCTGCTGACGTGCTCGGTACAAAACTTGGAAAATCAGGAAGTGCATTTTTACAATCTTTAGTTTTTATTATTTTGCCTTCTGCAAGTTATCAATCTATTTCCGTATGTTTAATGTTTATATTTATAATCACCTGTTTAATATGGTTTTGGGCAGTAAAAGAATTAAACAAAGAATATAAAAAATCTGTTAAACTTTCTCAATAAAAAACAATTTTTTTCTTGCTATTACTAACAAACTATTATTAGAATTAATGTAATTTAAAATATAGTCTGGAGGTTTTATGAGTAAAGATCCTAATTTAGAAGAAATTATAAAGGAGCTTGATCCAATAGCAAATAAAGAGTTCACCGAAGCAGAAAAGCAAGAACAAATAAGACAAGAGCAAGAATTATTTGAGTTTGAGGGAGATAGTATTTTTATTAGTAGTACTGACACTGCACCTGCTACTACCACTTCAATATCTTCGCTTTCAGCTAGTGCTTTAGCAGGAGGTATATCAGGAAATGGCTTTATAGATCCAATAACTGAAGCTATTCGAAAAGAAATTCTGGAAAAGCAGCGTGATTTAATAAGAAATCAGTTACTAAAAGAAAATGCAGAAAATCCTGAACTAAAACCTAATTTTGAAAATGACGAAAAATTTAGAGATTTTTTAAAAACTTTAAATGAAGATCCAAATAAAAGAGAATTATACGATAAAGCTTTAGAAAATCCTGATCTTAAAAAGGGATTAGAGAATATAGAAATAGCAGGATATAAAAACGTTCATGCATCACATAGTGCAGAAGTTTATCGTGAAAATAAAATTAAAGAAGAACAAGAAGAGTTATTAAGAAAGTATCTTAATAATGATCCTGCTTATTCAGAAGAAGCAAAAGATCAAGAAAAATTCAGACAATTTCTAGTAAACCTTAATGCGGAAGAAAAACAACGCTTATATGATAAAGCTTTATCTAATGAGCAATTTAAAGGGCAGTATGAAAACATTAGACAAGAATATGCCAATAAATATGTTGGCGGATTTAGGTCAATGCAATGGGAAAATCAAGTAAGTGCAGGCGATCTGAGATCAATAGTAATTAAAAATGATGCCGGTGAAGAAATTTGTACGTTAGCCGAAAAAACTCATAAAACTGCCCCGATGACTGTCTATAAACAAGATGGTACTGCAGTTACAGTTAATTCATATAGAACGATAGACTTTCCTATAGATCTTGAGGGCAAAAGTGGTACGATGCATTTATCGCTTGTTGCACAAAATAAAGACGGTAAATCTAATAATGCACTCCGTTTTACTGCTCACTATGAAGCAGATCCGCATCCTGATGGCACTCCTAAACTCAAAGAAATAAGCTCACCGCAACCTATAAAATTTATGGGGAAAGATGAAAATGCAGTAGGTTATATAGAGCATGGTGGAGAAATTTATACGCTGCCTGTAACACGAGGCAAATATGAAGCCATGATGAAAGAGGTTGCAGTAAATAAAGGGCAGGGTGTTGATGTCTCACAAACTATAGACCAAGATATTTATAGAGTTCAAGGAGGTGAAAAATCTGTATCTTCGCAGCAAATAGATCCAGCAAATGAAAAGCCTATTGAAACTAAAAATACAGAGATACCTGAACCTCAATCGGGGATAGCTTCCAATCAAGTGCCTCCTATAACACCTTTTATTTCAGGGCAAAAGCCTGTGATTTCACAAATGCCCCAACCACAACAAGCTGAAGTTTCACAGCCACAGCCACAAGGAATAGTTGATGCAGCAGCAGGCTTATCGCAAGCTATGCAGAATTTATTAAATCAGTTAAATAAAGATTTAAAAAATGAAAATGAGCCAGCTGGTTTAATCGGTGAGGTAGCAGAGAAAATCTTAGGAGAGAAAGAAGCAAACGTTGACCAAAAACAAGCAGGAATTAATACTTTAGCTAAAAATGTATTAGGTAATAAAGAGCTTTCAGAAGAGGTCAGGATAGAGGGTTTAGGTAAAATATTAGACACAATAAATAAAGATAATGTTTTATCAGAACCACAAAAAGGAGTTCTGCTAAAAGATATGATGACTGCTATTTTAAATACAGATGATATAGGGTTAGCTTCTAAAAAACAATTAGCAAGAAAGTTAACTGACTCTGCTTTAGAGCTTAGTGAGCCAGGTGTAAGATGGGCTATTAATGGCATAATTGATGCTGTACTAGACAGTAACCTTAATAAAGGTGAAAAAGGAGAAATATTTGAAATAGTAAGCAATAGGATAGAAGCTTCGAAGCATCCACTTCAAGAGAAAAGCCAATTAATAAGCGATGTGCTAGATAAAGGTAAGGATGCAGAAATTTTAAGCCCTGAGCAGTTGCACCTAATGCAACAAAATTTAGATAAAATTAAAGAAAAGCAAGCAGCAGAAGAAACAATAAAAAAAGTAAACGGTATTTTATATGATCCTTTATCTGATGCTGTAAAAAAGACGGATACAATAAAAACTATCACCACAGATGTTTTAGATGGTCCAGCTAAAGTGGAAATAAAAGGTGAAATAATTCAAGGAATTACAAAAGAAGTTGCTCAAAGTCCTTTAGATATTAAGGATAAAGTAGGTATTATTGAAGTTGTGGGTGAGGATATAGCTAGTCATAAAACTATGTCTATACCAGACAAAGCTATTGTTGCTTCGTTTGCAGAAGATGGAATTGTAAAAAGCACAGCTGAGCTGAAAGATAAAGAACTAATGACCAAAGGCTTGATAGATGGAATTCATAAAGGTATAGGAAATCAAGGTCCTGAAATAGCATCTGAAATAACTCAAGGCGTTGTTAAAAGCATTAAAGCTAATGCTGTACCTGAAGAGAGATCTACTCTTGAAAACATAGCCAACTCAGCAATAAATGAAGCAATATTAGAGAGAGAAACACAGAATTTAACTCAAGGGTTAAAAGAACAAAATCTAGAACAAGATAAGCCGCCGATAGATCAAACAAAAGAAAATTCAATTAAAGCTGCAGGGAAAACAATGAAAGCTTTAGCAGAGTTTAATGATGCTGCTAAGACAGGATTTGAAAAAGGAGCTGTTGATGATACATCAAAACAGTCAAAAGAACAAACAGAAAAACCTATAGTCTCTGAAGAAGAAAAAGTTGTACAAGAAACTTCGAGTAAGTTAAATGATATATATCAATTTATAAGTAAAAAAGTTAATAACCTCCGTAACCTTCTTGATGAACGCGGAAATCTTAAAACTAATGAAGAAAAGAAAGCTGAATCGGAAAAGCAAGCTAAAGATTTAACTGAAAAGTTTAATGAAAAATCTTCTACTAAAGATCAGTTAGATTTCATACAGGCTAATTTAATTGATAATAAAGATTTATCTAAAGATGCTCGTTTAAAAGCTATAGATAATTTATTACAAGAACAGGTGGAAAAAAGAGGGGCAGCTGTTTCAGGACAATCTCAAGATAAAACAGAAGATGTAAGAACTTTATTAGGAAAGTCTGAATTAAAACCTGTAAGTAAAGACGAGCCGGATATTGAAAAAGCTAAAATGATTGTGGGAAAAGATAAAGTTAATATTAAAGATAATGTAGCAATTATGGCAAAATTGACGGATGCAAAAAATGCTATACAGTTAGAAAATCCTACAGTATCCAGTGTCAAAGCTCCTAATAAAAAAGGACAATCATTTCCATGATGTAAATTTTTAGAATTGTTGCGTGGATAGAAAACACCCTCGGTGTCATGCCGTGGCTTGGCCACGGGCTCCAGAAAAACAACTTCTAATACAATATTAATAATTTTAGTATTTTAAGCTGGATCTAGTTCCCAAGCCACGGCATGACACCGAGGGCGTTTCCCGATCTACGCAGGCAATGCCAAGTCGCAATGACGGTATCATTCATCCCTCTTATAATTTAAAATGGCATAATCCCTAGTTATAACAGGGAAAAAATCTTTGTTAAAAGGTAGTAATTCAGTTATTTTATCTAAAAATTCTACTTCTATTATATCATCAGCACCAAAATTTAGGATGTGTTTAATTTTGCCAATTTTAGTATGATTATTATCTAATATTGGTAAATTATTTAAATCAGTTATATAAAATTCATCTTCTTCTAGTTTTGGTAAACTTGAACGTAAACAAAATAATTTATAGCCTTTTAAATTTTCTGCTTCATTGCGAGTAGATATATCATTAAATTGGCAAATTAATTCACCTTTAGAGTTTTGTTTAATTAGATTAATATTTACTTTCTCACCTGATTCGTTTACTAATTCTTTTTCAGTTATTTTTATAGCAGGATCAGTAAAAGATCTTAAAATTACATGTCCTTTAATCCCATGACATGATTTTATTACACCGACTAAAATTAAATTTTCCAAGGAATCCATTAATTTACCTTTAAATTTTACTAGTTATATATAATAATATATTTAAATAATTTTTTATAGATATGATAAAAAAAATAATTGTTGGCATAATAATTTCTTGCTCCTTATTACTATTTCTTTTTTTTGGTGCATTGTCTCTAGTTAATTATAACTCTGTTGCGAGTAATTTCACTAGCCGTTTAGGAATTGCCAATGAGAATATCGGAAAAATAAAGATAAATAAATTCCCAATACCTTATTTAGCCATTGAATCAGTAAAGGAAGAGGGAAAAGTATATTTAGAAGAAGTTAAAGTCTATTTCTCATTCTGGTCCCTTATAAAATTTAGCCCTCAAATTAGTAGATTAGAAATATTAGACGCTAAGATTTATGCAGATTCTAAGATGCTCAATATTTATAATAATGAAGAGCTGATAGATAAATTTTTTAAATATAAGCTGCAAAATATAAATCTTAATATTACAAATCTCAATATTATTAATAAACAAGATTATTCCATTTTAAATTTTTCTAATTGTTCATTAAAAAAGGAACATTTATCATCTAATTATATATTTAAAATTACAAGTAGCGAATTAGGGACAATTTCAGGCTCAATTAATAAGAGCGAGAATATAGTAAATTTTAGCTTTGATATTGATAATAAAGATTATAATTTTAAATTGTCGCAAGTTTATAAGGATTCTAAACTTGATAGCGGTAGTGGTGAATATAATATCAAAAATCTAGCATTAGCAATGTATAACATACTACCGGATTTAAGCCATATTTTAAATAAGCTGAATCAAACAAGTGTAGTAAATGTTAAGTTTAATATTTTAAATTCAGAAGATGCAGTAGAGCTAAAAGATATAGTTGTAGAATCACCATTTATTACGGGAGGTGGTGCTATTAACATTGCTAAAAATGATAATACTACTGGTACTGTTAATTTAAATTTTTCTAAATTAGATTTAAATTCAATAGTTTCTTCAAATGCTCCGTTAACATTTAATACTGCTCCATCGAATATTAGATTTATTTTTGCTGATAAGTTGCTTAAGATCAATATTGTAATTGATGAAGTAATTTTAAGTAATAATAATACATTGGAGAAAGTAACGTTTACTTCTAGCTTATCAAAAGGTACTTTAAAAATAGATGAATACTCAGGAAGTATTAAACCAGATGGTGAGTTTAAGCTTCTAGGGAATGTAACGCAAAATTTTATTAGAAGTATGTTTGATGGACAAATATATTTAAAGCATAACGATTTTAATTCATTACTAAATATATTAGGATTTGCTGATATCACAGTTAAAGATGCTATACCATTTACTCTATCGTCTGGATTAAAATTAACCTTGATAGATTTGTTTTTTAAAGATTTATCGCTAAAAACAGATAATTTAAGTCTATCAGGAAATTTTTCTGGTAAATTTATTGCTCAAACAGCTCATTTAAATGCTACACTTAGTATATCTTCACTTGATTTAACAAAAAATAGTTATCCAATAATTTCACCTTTTATTGAATTTGTACAAAGCTTGACTAAGGATATGAAGAGCCTAGATTATCCAAGTAAATTTATCCCTATTAGAACAAATCCTTATACAATTAATTTAGATATTTTAGTAGATGGTGTTAAATATAATGATCAAATCTTTGATAAGATGAATCTACTTGCTAAAATTTCACCAGCTAATGTAAAAATTAGTAATTTAGATTTTAAAACAAATAATAACTACTTATCAACTAGCTGGAATTTGGATGCTTCTAGCGTATTACCATCTTTAACTGTCAAAATTAAAGATGGTAGTTTAAGTACTGATTTATTATCACCTGCAAAGTTACTTGATTTAAGGAATAAATTAGTAAATGATTATAGTTTAGATAAAGTTACGCTACAAATATATGGTAATCTATCTAGCTTGTTGCAAAATGATTTAGTATTAAAAAATGTTAAATTCTATGCAGTAAATAATAATAATTTACTACAATTCAATAATATTGAAGCAAATTTATTAGGTGGTAAATTGCAAGGTAGTGGTAATATTTTGTTAGATCCTTACTTTCTTAATTTTGTATATGCATTAAATACAATAGATTTAGATAAAGCTTCAGCACTCTTACCTAAAATATTTGCTGTTTCAGAAGGTGAAATAAGTATCAGTGGTAGTTTTTCCACTAACGGCAATACCCTGCAAAATCAATTATACAACCTTACTAGTAAATCACAATTTGCTATAAATATTATCACGGTTAATAACTTTAATATTGATTCTTTCATACAGAAAATTAATAATTATGATTATAATGCATCGAATCTTGATAAAGATATAAATAGTGCTATAACGACAGGACAACAAAGAATTACGGGTATAAGTGGTAATATTGACTTACAAAAAGGCATTGCTCTTTTAAAAGATATAAATTTTGTTACCCAGTATAGTACAGGGGCTGCATCTTTTGCAGTTAATATATATAATTTTAATATGGATTCATCTAATGTTCTATCTTTTTATATTCCGTCTAGCCTTGTTAAATCTGATACAAAAAACACTAGTTCCAATGCAGATAAAAGTGTTTTAAGCAATCTTAGTTTGAGAGTACAAGGAAATATGTCTGCTCCCAAAAAGACCTTTGATAGTAGTGAATTAAAAAAATTGCTAATATCACCAACAACTACAGAGGCAACTGATTTAGTTAACCATTAAAAATAAAAACATATGACTACCAATAAAAATTTAGACGAAAATATTAGTTTTGAAGAAGCTTTAAGCGAACTTGAAGAAATTGTAAAAAAAATAGATAACGGGCAAGAAACTTTAGAAGTAGCAGTTAATAGTTTTGAGCGTGGTATTTTGCTTAAAAATCACTGTGAAAAGAAACTCAAAGAAGCTCGTTTGAAGATTGAGAAAATTACTAAGCTTGCCGATTCTACAATAACCTTGGAGGAGGTGGAGGTCTAATATATATCGGATATAATAAAATATCCAAATTCTGATAAATATTCTAGTCAAAAAATGTATATAGTTAAATTTAATGAATATGCTTATCTAGTTCCTTTTATTACTGAAGTTGATGGAACAACTTTTCTAAAGACTATTATACCAAGCAGAAAAGCTAACCAAAAATATTTAAAAACAGGCAAAAAGAATGAGGGATAGAAATATAGTACTTGATGCGGAGGAAAAAGAATTATTAGATTCTTTTGAAAATGATGAATGGCAGAGCGTTGAAGATTTTGAGCAAGAAAAAAGTATAGCACAAAATGCAGCTGCTAATTATTTAAAAAAGGATATACGCATAAATATTCGTATTTCCAGTAGTGATTTAACAAGAATAAAACAAAAAGCTGCTTACGAAGGTCTACCTTATCAAACTCTTATTGCTAGTATACTCCATAAATACTCAGCAGGACATGGGTAATACTTTAAATTCAAAGATGTATCTTATTTATGCCTGACCAGATAATTGATTTTATTTATAACGTTCCTAATATTGTCTTATTTCTTATAATCAACATTATTTTAATGGGGTTTTGTAGTATAGCATAAATCATTAAGATATTGGAGTCTTTCTAATTAAGTGTGTAAATTTTTCATAGGGCTTAAATTCTACCTTCAAATTTTATCAAAAAGTGAGCCATAGCTGCGTTCCAGTTTGGAATCGGCATAGCCCATTTCTTGGTCATATAATCAATTGCCAAATATAAGGTCTTAAAAACGGCATTATCATTTGGAAAAACCCGTTTATTCTTGGTAACCTTACGTAATTGGCTATTGACAGATTCTACACTATTTGTTGTGTATATTACTTTCCTTATCGCCTCAGGGTATCCTAGAAAAACCATTAAATTTTCCCAATGAACATACCAAGATTTAGCAATTTGTGGATACTGTTTACTCCATTTAGCTTCAAAAGATTCTAAAGCAAGATGTGCTTCTTCCTCTGTGCTAGCAGTATAAATAGGCTTTAAATCAGCCGCTAATTCTTTTCGGTCTTTATATGATACATATTTTAAACTATTTCTAATCTGATGTACAATACATAATTGATGTTCGGTTTTCGGAAAAACTGCCTCTATCGCCTCAGACATACCGGTTAAATTATCACTGCAAGCAATAAGCATGTCTTGCATACCTCTGTTCTTCATCTCAGTAAAATTACCAAGCCAAAATTTTGCTCCTTCATTTTCACTGATCCACAATCCTAAAATATCCTTCCTGCCAGATAAATCAATACCTAATGCTACATATACAGACTTATTGATAATTCGTTTATCTTGACGTACTTTTACTACTAAACAGTCAAAAAATACTATAGCATATACTCGATCCAATGGTCGGCTTTGCCATATCTTGACATCCTCAATTACATCATCAGTAATTTGACTTATCAAACTTTCGCTAACGTCAGCTCCATACAATTCTTGCATTTGAATCTTAATATCAGATAAGCTCATTCCTTTAGCGTATAACGATATTATTTTATCATCAAATCCTTCAATACGTCTTTGACGCTTTGGAATTAATGCAGGTTCAAATGTACTACTTCTATCCCTTGGAACCTCAATCTCTATAACTCCATTATTTGTTACTAGATTCTTTACATTCTTACCATTACGAACATTATCACTATCAGTATGACAATATTTATCATATCCTAAGTGATTATTCATCTCTGAATGCAATGCCTTCTCTACAAGCCGTTTGGTTAATTGCTTTAATAAACCATCCTCTTTAAGTAATGTTGATATATCTGTATCATTATTTATTAATAAATCTATCGCTTGATTCATTGCTTCATTTTGTTTTTGGTGCATATAATTTCTCCTTTTGTTATATTATATTTTTATATAACCTTTGAGAAATTCCCACACTTATTTGGACAGAGCCAGATATTGACAATTTAATAGTATTAAAAACAGCATCATAAAATGTTTCAAAATCTCCTACAACTTTCCTAATTTCATTTTTTATCTTAAACCAGTAATGCTCTATAGGATTTAAATCAGGAGAGTAAGTTGGTTGAAAATTCAAGGACTAAGTAGAACAAAACCTATAAATTTTCTGCCCAAATTTCATTGGGGGTTTTATAACCAAAAATCTTTCTTGGCATGTTATTTAAAATCTCAGCAATATTGTCAAGACCTCTTTGTGTAACGGTTGTAATATCTGTATTTTTAGGTAAAATTCTATGAATCATAGAATTTATTTTCTCCACTAGTGCTTTTTGTCTAGGGCGGTATGGATTACAAAAGAAAGTTTGAAACCCAGATAGTCTATAAGCAAGATGCCCTACAAACTCTTTGCCATTATCCATAGTAATAGTCTTTCTACTGAAAATACTATAAGTAAGTAGAACAGAACCTATTTAAAATAATAAGATTTTAAATAGGTAATGATGAACAGAAAATATAGACACTTATCTCGAGAAGAGAGATATGAGATAAAAAGAATGTATGACCTAGGAGTCAGTATTAATAAGATAGCACAACATCTTACGAGGTCTAAAAGCGCTATTAGTATGGAGCTAAAAAGAAATAAGGTAAAAGATAAGTATATGCCTTGTGTTGCTCAGGAAAAATATGAAAACAGGATGTATCAGCAAGAGTTATTAAAAATAGAAAAGAACCCTATGTTGTTAGATTATACAAAACTTACGCTATGTTTGGTTCTAAATATCGTAAAGATGGAGAACGCAGCTGTTGTTGCATATAGTCATCTAAAAGCCCTAACTTTATTTGGTAAACCGTTTTACCGATTGTATTTGCAGTCCTTTTGAGAAATGCCCAAACTAAAAATGCACAACTAATATGATTACGTTGAAGACGCTGTTTCCTGCATTGACAACGTTCTATCCCAGTAAGTTGCTTAATTTCTCTATGCATGCTCTCAATTACCCATCGAAAGCCATACTCATCTTGTGCAGCTTTAGAAGATTTTTGAGTTTTGTTATTGGTAACAACATACTCAACTCTGTTGGTAGAAACAGTAAATTTAAACAAATTAACATGCTTATTTTTAGCAAAGCCTTTTATATGAATCTCTACTCCATGCCTGATCTCTTCATCTGAAAATGTCAACTCTTTTACAGCTTTATAAGGTTTAGAATCGTGTGTTTTACTAACGTTTCTATTGGCTTTAATAGGGGCATAATAATATTTCCCCAGAGAGTCAACATGTTGCATAATTTTGTGTGTAGAATACCATGTGTCAAAAAGTACTGTTTGAAAAGGAATCTTCTTGCTATAAACAGCATTATTTAACATGTTTAATAGGTGTTCTAGTTTTGTTGCTCCATCATGATCAGGTGCAAAAATTCGATAATCTATTACCCAAAACTTATTAATATCAGGGTTATAATATACCAGACTCACTACTCCTATACCTTTAGTAACTCTACCTGTAGCTCCACTGTACTGCGATCTTGCAATTTCTATTTGCTTCGTATTCCTTTTATTTAAAACCGTATCATCAAATATTGTATATCCATTAGATGAAAAAATAACATCATTCTTGATGTGTTCCCATAACAAAGAAGGTGTATATTTTTCATTCCTTAAAAATCTATTAATAACATCATGACTACATTTCTTTGCATGTTCAGCGTAGTAGGTTAAACTATAATTCTTTTGGCTAACTATTAAAAATTGACAATAATCTGTCCTATTAATTGGTATTGCTTGCAACTTTATCCTCTTTGACATGTTTAATTATTTTTACAATAATTTATCACTTTTTTACTCATAGCGTAAGTTTTGTATATTAAAAATGCTATGATTCGCAAGAAATGGTCGCCGGATGCTATAGCCGGAAAGTTAAAACTAGACAAAAATACAGCTTTGTGTATCAGTACAGAAAGTATATATAGATTTGTTTACACTTCTGCAGTAGCAGCTAAATTAAAGTTATATAGCTATTTACTGTCATTGCTAAAATAAAAGGGACCAGTAAATTGCACGAAAAAGGGACCAGAGAAGTTGGTGTGACCTAATAAGGTTAATGTGCAATATTCACTAGATAATTAAGCAAGTAAATATCTAGTGATACAATGATAAGAATAAATATGTATACAACAATTATCACCCTTTATAAACAAGGCAATAGTCAAAGGAATATTGCCAAACTAACAAGAACAGACCGCAAAACAGTACGAAAAATAATAAACCGCTATGTAGAGGCTGGTACAGAATCCCCAGCAATCTATGAACGATCTTCAGTTTTGGATTTTTGGCACGAAAAAATAATTGAGTTATTAGAAAAAAATCTGAGTTACATAAGAATTTTTGAGGAGTTAAAAAATCAAGGTTATACAAGCAGTTATACTTCTTTGACCCGTTATATCAAAAAATATAAAATTAAGGATAACAGTTGCATTCGTTTTCATACTTTAGCAGGAGAGGAAGCACAAGTAGATTTTGGTGACATAGGCTTACAGTATAATTCTAAAGGGCGTAGAGTTAAAGCATATGTATTTAATATGCGTTTAAGCTATAGTCGCCTTGATTATTATGAAGTAGTGTTTGATCAAAGTTGTCAAACATGGATTCAATGTCATATCAATGCATTTAATTATTTTGCTGGTAGTCCAAAAGTAATAAAACTTGATAATCTTAAAGCTGGAGTAGTAGATGCCAATTTTTATGAGCCAGTATATCAGAAGGAATATAAGTGCTTAGCCGATCATTATGGAATTTTACTTTCTCCTTGTCGAGTGTATCAACCGCAAGAAAAAGGCAAAGTTGAGTCGGGAATAAAATACGTTAAAAATAATTTTTTTGCTGGTCGTAAATTTGATAGATATGAAGAATTAACAAATGGTCTTGCAAATTGGTTAAATAAGGCCAATAGCCGAATACATGGTACTACTAAGAGAATACCTAGAGAACTGTTTGAGCAAGAGGAAAGAAGTAGTTTGATTCCTTTACCATTAGAAACTTTTGATTTGTCATCTTGGCATAATCGAAAAGTAGCAAAAGATTGTCATATTACCATAGATAATAATTATTACTCTGTACCAGCAAAATATATATACAGTGAGGTAATGGTACAATTGTCCCCAAAACTTGTTCAAATATTTTCTATACAAAATGATTTAATAGCAAGACACGTTAGAACAGAGGGCAAGGGGATATTTACCACTAATCCGTCTCATTATGCTAAATACAAACGTCTATGCCCAGGTTTTATAGAATATAGTGAACATTATCAACAACAAATGCAGCAGATAGGGAATAATTGCAGTTTATTATTAGAATCATTACAACAAACAAGAGTGAATGATTGGCAACGTTGTGCACGAGGTATCATTTCTTTACGTAAGGTTTACAATGATGACTTAATAGATAAAGCCTGTCATAGAGCACTACATTATGGTATAAGTTCTTACTCTAAAATTAAGAATATTTTAAATAGTAATGCAGTAAACTTACCATTACCAGAGTTTGGAGGTAATAATGCAGAACTTATTTAATGACCTACGAAGCTTTAGATTATCAGGTATAGTCAATAGTTTAAATGAAAGGATTATTTATGCTCAAAATAATAAACTAGGATTTAAAGAATTTCTATCACTATTATGTGAAGATGAAAAATCTAACCGTAAGGATAATAATTACCGTCGCCGTAAAAGTGCTGCTAAATTGCCGGTAACTAAAAATTTAGAAGACTTTGATTTTAATTTCCAACCAAGTGTTGATGCCAAAGTAATAAGTGATTTATCAACTTGTGATTATATTAATACTAAGGGAAATGTAATATTCATAGGTGATTCAGGAACTGGGAAAACTCATCTTGCCATTGGGCTAGCATTAAAAGCTTTAACACGAGAATACTCTGTATATTTTACTACGGTATCGGATATGCTTTATAATTTACATATTGCAAGAGCAGATAATAGTTATCACAAAAAGGTTAAATTACTCCTATCGTTTGATTTATTAATTCTTGATGAGCTCGGGTTTAAGCAATTGCCAAAACATTCAGTAGAAGACTTTTTTAATATTATTGCTAAACGATATGAAAATAAATCTACCATTATTACCACAAACAAGGATTTTGAAAAATGGAATGAAATATTTGCTGATGAAGTATTAACTCATGCAATTATTGATCGAGTGGTACATCATGCTCATATACTAAACATAAAAGGTAAAAGTTATCGTATTAATAACTATAAATCTGGAGGTAATATGGCATAAAAATTTTTAAATATAGTGGTTCCTTTTTCGTGCAATTTACTGGTCCCTTTTTAATTGACAATGACAATTTACCTTCTAAAAGATATAAAAGCAAGAAAGAGGGAACAGGCGTCAAAGGATCATTATACCACAAAGGATCTCAATACATCAGCGTGATGCAATAGCTACGAAAAAGGTAGAAATAGGGAATTTTGAGGCAGATCTTACATTTCATAAAGGTAATCAAAGTATGAATATTGGTGCACTGGTGGATAAAAAGAGTCAAAAGATTATTTTAGTGCTGAATAACTCCAAGAGAGCTAAAACAGTTACCACTGGGTTTTTAAAAAAGATCAAAACGCTGCCAAGTAGTGTTAGAAAGACTATTACTATGGATAATGGCAAAGAGTTTGTAGGGCATCTTGCTTATAGACTATCTGGGTTTCAAACTTTCTTTTGTGATCCATACCGCCCTAGACAAAAAGCACTAGTGGAGAAAATGAATTCTATGATTCATAGAATTTTACCTAAAAATACAGATATTACTACCGTTACACAAAGAGGTCTTGACAATGTTGCTGAGATTTTAAATAACATGCCAAGAAAGCTTTTTGGTTATAAAACCCCCAATGAAATTTGGGCAGAAAATTTATAGGTTTTGTTCTACTTAGTCCTTGAATTTTCATAAAATCTCAGCAATATTGTCAAGACCTCTTTGTGTAACGGTTGTAATATCTGTATTTTTAGGTAAAATTCTATGAATCATAGAATTCATTTTCTCCACTAGTGCTTTTTGTCTAGGGCGGTATGGATCACAAAAGAAAGTTTGAAACCCAGATAGTCTATAAGCAAGATGCCCTACAAACTCTTTGCCATTATCCATAGTAATAGTCTTTCTAACACTACTTGGCAGCGTTTTGATCTTTTTTAAAAACCCAGTGGTAACTGTTTTAGCTCTCTTGGAGTTATTCAGCACTAAAATAATCTTTTGACTCTTTTTATCCACCAGCACACCGATATTCATACTTTGATTACCTTTATGAAATGTAAGATCTGCCTCAAAATGCCCTACTTCTAGCTTTTGCATTGCTATTGCATCACGCTGATGTATTGAGATCCTTTGTGGTATAATGATCCTTTGATGCCTTGTCCCCCTTTCTTGCCTTTTATATCTTTTAGACGGTAAATAGCCAAAACTTACGCTATGTTATAGCAAATATGCTAAAAACTCTTATTACACAGCAATGTTTTATAGTGAAGCACTTCATAATATCCCTTAATTCATGGGCATTATATCAAACATAGCGTAAGTTTTGTATACTTATCTGTACTGATACAACAAGCTGTATTTTTGTCCAGTTTTAACTTTCCGGCTATAGCATCCGGTGACCATTTCTTGTGAATCATAGCATTTTTGATATAATTTAACAAAATAGGTAACTTCTCTATTTTTAATAACTCTTGCTGATGCATCCTTTTTTTATATTGTTCCTGAGCAACACAAGGCATATACTTACCTTTTACTTTATTTCTTTTTAGCTCCATACTAATAGTGCTTTTAGACCTCGTAAGATGTTGTGCTATCTTGTTAATACTGACTCCTAGGTCATACATTCTTTTTATTTCATATCTCTCTTCGCGAGATAAGTGTCTATATTTTCTGTTCATCATTACCTATTTAAAATCTTATTATTTTAACAAAACTTACGCTATGTTTGATATAATTCCTATAAATTAAAGGATATTATAAAGTGATGCACTGTAAAAACATAGCTTTGTAGTAAGGGTTTTTAGCATATTTGCTATAACATAGCGTAAGTTTTGTTCTACTTACTTATAGTATTTTCAAAAGAAATGGCCATGCGTTTTGCAAAATTAGATATTGCCGGTGGCCTGCAGTTATTAGAACAGCATAATGGTTTAAAGATTGATCATACGCTAGAAGAATCAATGGCAAGATTAATTAATGATTGGAGCAATAGCAAATTTGCTCTAAATGAGCGTTTAATAATTACCATGCGTAATGCTGAAGTAGATAGTATTAATCAAGGGTCAGGGAGTTACTAAAAGCTAAAGGCTTGCTTACCGGTAAAGAATATAGACGCTATCTACCATCTCAGCAGTATGAAGATTATATGGCAGGAGATCGTATTTTGTTTAAAAGTACTAATAAAGATTTACAAATAGAAAATGGGGAATTTGCAACAATTACTTCAATAAGCAACGATAAGTTTGTTGCTAAAACAGATAGCGGGAAAGAAATAGAATTTAATCCTCAAGATGTAAGCTTTAAACATGGCTATGCTTCTACAGTGTATAAAGCACAATCGGCCTCAATTAAAGATGTCTATGTATTACATAATCTAGCAGGAAATAGTAGAAATTCTTATGTAGCCATGACTAGACATATAGAAGAGGTAAAACTTTACTATAATAGGAAGGCTATCAGGAATATGGCCAGTTTAATATCGCAACTTAGCAAAATAGATAATAGGCTATCTAGCATTAATTTTAAAACTTTAGAAGAATTGGTAGCGATTCAAGGTCAAAAAAATAAGAGTCCTAATATTATAGATAAAGTAGGTAATTGGTTTAAAGGGGTAGTAGAAGATATTAAGGATAGATTACACAGTAATGATAATTATTACCACTTAAGAATAAGCTCAAGACCACCTGCTAAAGTAGCAGAAATCCTAAGAAACACTAGCACAAATCTTGCCACAAGCCATAAAGCCCAAGAAGAGCCAAAAAGCTCTTCTTATAACCTTACGAATTGTAATAAACAAGATACAACAATAAGTGTTAAGTTACAAGAGGATATTATGGCCAAGAATAAAAGTAATCCCCGCCGCAAGCAGCGGGGTATTTTAGAAGAAAGCTAGCTGATGATCCTCATGCAGTTTCTGATATTCCTTGCCTTGGTTTTTTACGTATTTTCCTATCATATTCTCATTTCCATGCTTACCTACCGTACTCGTAAAATATCCATCAGTCCAAAATTCTCCACCCCATAATTGTTTCTTTACCTGTGGACACTGTCTAAATATTTGACGAGCTGTAACACTTTTAATTGTTGTTACTATTTTTGTTACGCTATAGGTTGGTACAGATTGTACCAAAAAATGGACATGATCTTCATCAACCCCTATTTCTAAAAATTTTATTTGATATCTCTTTTCTATCTCTAAACATATTTCTCGTAATACTTGATCAACTGATACGTCAAACACTGCTCGGCGATATTTTGCTGGAAATACCATGTGATACAGCAGTACCGTAACATTATGACTTTTATGTATATATTTGCTCATTCCGCCATATTACGCCGCAAGCGGCGGGGAATATACCCAAAAGAGATTTAAAGCGGAAGAAATAGGTAGAAATTTGCTAGGCAGTCCAAACAAGCATTTATCAAATAGTCAAGTGTTACGCTGGGAGAAAGATGGCAAAATAGTGATGAGGATAGGTGGCAGTAAAGCTGGCAGATGGTATGATTTTAGTAAAGGAGAGGGAGGAGATTTATTTACCTTAGTACAAAGAGAAAAAAATTGTGATTTTGTAGAAGCTAAGAAATATTTACAAGATATGGTTGGTATATCAAACAATAGCAAGTTATTAGAAGATAAGATAAAAGAGCAATTTGACCAAAAAGTTAAGAATCAAGATCAACAAGCGAAATATCTAAGATAAAGAGAGCTGAAGAATTATATGAAAAATCAGATTCTATAATCTATATGACGCCAAATAATATAGCAAAAAGATATTTATCAGAACATCGTGGAATTAAAAAAATATTAACAGGATATCAACTAAATAATGATCTTAAAACCAATATGATGTGGGACAGTAATAGCAAACAATATTATCCTGCATTAATTGCTTTTGCTAGAAATAAAGATGGTAATATTACCGGTGGACAATCAATTTATTTAAACAAAGACACAAATAATAAAGCTGATATTGAGGTTAATAAACGTTCTTTTGGCAGAATCAGAGGTTCTTTTGTTGAGATTAGTAAAAATAATGAACAGCAGAACGTACAAATCAGTAAAGATGACAATAATTCAGTTAGTAATATAACGATTATAGCAGAAGGAGTAGAGACGGCTTTAAGCATTGCGGAAGCTGGTATTAAAGGCAAAATTCTTTGTAGTTTAGGTGTAAGTAACATTAGGAACTATGAGCCTATCAAAGGAGAAAGAATAATAATTGCTGCTGATAATGATGGCAAAGACGCAGTATCAGTGCGTACCATAATTAAGGCTCAGGAAGAATTAATTAGACAAGGAGCGACGGTAATAATAATACAACCACCAGAAAAAGGTGATTTTAATGATATGTTAAAATCCCAAGGAGCAGAATCTATAAACAAGCTTATAGAGCCTGAAATAGCAAAATTAACAGCAGCTAGTAATGTAGCTGAACTTAAATCATCATTGAAAATAAATGATAATAGAAAATCACACATTAAATCTATAAAATTACTATGTTCAAAATTTGCAAATAACGATAATAACGAACTAAATAATTTGCAGCAACAGCAAATAAAAGCTCTAGCAAAGTTTGGCACAGCAGAAAATATTGATACTGCTTTACAAATCTACAGAGCAAAAGGTATAGATTCTTGTATGCTCTACAGTAACAAGATTTGCATAGCAGCAATAGAGCAGAAGATACAGAAAAATTTACAAATTATGAAGAATAAATTTGATCCTAATTATAATCTTGGTGATAAAAAATTTTCTGATATAGTAATATATGATTTTCAAGGCAAAAGCCATCTCATCTTATCCTTGAAGATTACTTAAATGCCATAGGAAAAGATAAACAAGTAATGCAATATGTAAGTCCAAGCTCAGAAATAGCTAAAGAAATAAGAAGTGCAGTAAAGCAAGTATCTGAGATCAAACTAAATCAAGGAATAAGAGTTTAGAGTGTAGTGTAATAATATTTATCAAGTTTAAAAAATGTAAATATATGAGTGAACAAGGAAACCTGCTGGGTGATCCAGATAAGGATAAGAAGAAAGCTAAGCATGATAAGATATTTCGTAAGGCACTGGAGAATCCTCTAGTTGCCCATGAGTTCTTTAATGCACATTTGCCCCCAAATATTAAAAGTTTAATAGATTTTCCTAGTTTAGCAATGGAAAACACCACATTTGTAGAAAACTCTTTAAAAGATTCTATCTCTGATGTTTTATTCTCATGCAAATTTGATAAACAAGATGGCTACTTATTTTTACTTGTCGAGCATCAATCAAAAGCAGATCATTTCATGGCTTTTAGGCTATTTAAATATATGATTAATATTTGTGAGCGACATTTAATACAAAATCCTAAAGCTAAGACTTTGCCATTAATATACCCGATGATATTTTATAATGGTCAGGAGAAATATAATGTTGCAAGGAATTTGTGGGATTTATTTGCCAATAACAAATTAGCAAGAGAATTATGGATTAATGATTACCAGTTAGTGAATGTCCATGAGATTCCTGATGAGGAGTTTAAACAAAGAATATGGTCGGGGATATTAGAATTTTTTCTCAAGCATATACATGAGCGGGAATTATTAAAGAGATGGCAAGAAATATCAGATATATTACCGGAATTAACAAAAATAACGATAGGCTATGATTATCTAGAAATGATATTATATTATACATTGACGAAGATAGAGCAAGATGATAAAATAAAACTAGAGAATTTATTATCAACAAAGTTGAATCCGGAAATAGGAACAAGGCTTATGAGAAGTTTAGCACAGCATTGGCAACAAGAAGGAAAAGAATTAGGTATTTTTGAAGGTTTACAAGTTGGTGAAGCTAAAGGTATCCAAATTGGTGAAGCTAGAGGTGAAGCTAGAGGTGAAGCTAGAGGAAAAGCTGAAGAAAGAGTTGAGATAGCAAAAAGAATGCTATCTCAGGGTTGCAATATTGCTTTAATCTCTAGTGTAACCGGTCTTGATGAAGCTTTTATTAGTTCTTTAGAATAAACATATTTCTTGTAAAATTTACTTTGTTGTTTGAAAAATCATTTATAAAAATTCTGAAATAACAAAAAAGTTTTTTATACGCAGCTTACCTCTAAAACTTGTAATACTAAATTAGCGATTTAAAGGGGCATTATAATAGGATTTTTCTTTATAAGGTAATCCCCCCACTCAAATAATTGAAATCTTTTAAAAATGCCATTAAAATGGTTTGATATTTTTAGATTTAAATCTCTTTTGGGTATATTCCCCGCCGCTTGCGGCGTAATATGGCGGAATGAGCAAATATATACATAAAAGTCATAATGTTACGGTACTGCTGTATCACATGGTATTTCCAGCAAAATATCGCCGAGCAGTGTTTGACGTATCAGTTGATCAAGTATTACGAGAAATATGTTTAGAGATAGAAAAGAGATATCAAATAAAATTTTTAGAAATAGGGGTTGATGAAGATCATGTCCATTTTTTGGTACAATCTGTACCAACCTATAGCGTAACAAAAATAGTAACAACAATTAAAAGTGTTACAGCTCGTCAAATATTTAGACAGTGTCCACAGGTAAAGAAACAATTATGGGGTGGAGAATTTTGGACTGATGGATATTTTACGAGTACGGTAGGTAAGCATGGAAATGAGAATATGATAGGAAAATACGTAAAAAACCAAGGCAAGGAATATCAGAAACTGCATGAGGATCATCAGCTAGCTTTCTTCTAAAATACCCCGCTGCTTGCGGCGGGGATTACTTTTATTCAAGTATTGAAGCTGCTCCTGCATGACCATATATTTCCTCTAATTGATGGATATTCTGCATGCCTGCAACAACGCAGCCACCATATTTTCTGCTTTCAGCTAAAGCTATAGGGAGTGAAGATATCTTTTGTAAAGCTGGCAGCTCATCAATCACAAACCACATATTACTATGAGTATTATTGATGTTCCTATTCATTAATGCTTTTATCGCTATGCTAATCCAGGCAGCAATAAGTGGTCGAAGCATTACTCTTTGATTAGGAGTACTAGTTATAAATAACCAACCTTTGTCCACAGTAAACCACTTTCTAATACTAAAACTACCATCAGGCTTTAAATGTTGCAACACTTCAATATTTTACTAATAGTTGCTTGAATACCTGAAGATGTCTCAGGTGCACTACTGCTAATGATACCGGCTACTGCACTGTTTTTAAAGATCCTAACAAATTCTTTATTATTTGCATAAAGAATAGTATTTACAAGCTTTTTGATGTCTTTGCTATCCTGATATAATCTTAATCCTTCAGCTAACACTAACTCAGCAGTTTTAGCAAAAAAATCATCTAATTTTGGATTATAATTACTAAAACTACTGGCTATATCATTATAATCCCAAACTTCATGACAATCATTCCACGGTAGCCATGCTGAACTATTCTCTTGCAAAGGATTAAGTATCTTATCACATTTTGGATCAAAAAATCTATCAGTAAAGCTACCTGTTAAATCAACAATGATTGCTCTACCTCGTTCTTTTCTAATCTGAGGTAATAGCTCATTTAACATATTAGTTTTACCGCTACCTGTAGTACCGGTAATAAGAATATGCCTTCTCTCACTATTTTTAACTAATGGCAATCCAGAAAAGCAAATATTAGCAGCTTGGTTGTTTTTATAAAGCATTTTTGCTAAAATACCTGCTTCGACAAAATCTGCTCCCCGGATCTTATCTTGAATAACAGCTTTTTTACCTCGATACATAAAAAAGATGATAGCAGTAAACAGACCAATAGTAAAAGTAATAATATGAAAATTCAAGGACTAAGTAGAACAAAACCTATAAATTTTCTGCCCAAATTTCATTGGGGGTTTTATAACCAAAAATCTTTCTTGGCATGTTATTTAAAATCTCAGCAACATTGTCAAGAGCTCTTTGTGTAACGGTAGTAATATCTGTATTTTTAGGTAAAATTCTATGAATCATAGAATTCATTTTTTCCACTAATGCTTTTTGTCTAGGGCGGTATGGATCACAAAAGAAAGTTTGAAACCCAGATAGTCTATAGGCAACATGCCCCACAAACTCTTTGCCATTATCCATAGTAATAGTCTTTCTCACACTATTTGGAAGAGTTTTTATCTTTCTTAAAAAACCATTGGTAACTGTTGTAGCTCTCTTGGAGTTATTCAGCACTAAAATAATCTTTTGACTCTTTTTATCCACCAGTGCACCAATATTCATACTTTGATTACCTTTATGAAATGTAAGATCTGCCTCAAAATGCCCTACTTCTACCTTTTTCGTAGCTATTGCATCACGCTGATGTATTGAGATCCTTTGTGGTATAATGATCCTTTGACGCCTCTTCCCTCTTTTTTGCCTTTTATATCTTTTAGAAGGTAAATAGCTATATAACTTTAATTTAGCTGCTACTGCAGAAGTGTAAACAAATCTATATATACTTTCTGTACTGATACACAAAGCTGTATTTTTGTCTAGTTTTAACTTTCCGGCTATAGCATCCGGCGACCATTTCTTGCGAATCATAGCATTTTTAATATAATCTAACAACATAGGGTTCTTTTCTATTTTTAATAACTCTTGCTGATACATCCTGTTTTCATATTTTTCCTGAGCAATACAAGGCATATACTTATCTTTTACCTTATTTCTTTTTAGCTCCATACTAATAGTGCTTTTAGACCTCGTAAGATGTTGTGCTATCTTATTAATACTGACTCCTAGGTCATACATTCTTTTTATCTCATATCTCTCTTCTCGAGATAAGTGTCTATATTTTCTGTTCATCATTACCTATTTAAAATCTTATTATTTTAAATAGGTTCTGTTCTACTTACTTATAGTATTTTCAATACCTTCTTCTTGCCAAGCTGAATGCAATAAAAATTGCCTAAATTGATTGATATTTTGCGAATGTGGTGTAACATGCCAAAATTTATGCACAAATTCTTCAGCATTACGGTAAACCCAAGCTTTTTGCTCTAAATAATAGAATTTAATACCTATTTGATCTATAGAATAAAAATATTCTCCTATAGCAAGTTTTAATTGTACGTATCGCTCTATGATAAAATAATATAGGCTTATTAAAGATAATTGCTGAGATATTCGTAATATCAGCTAAATTACAGAAAATATTAATCCAGCTATTATAGCATTAATACTGCCTTGCCCAAGCATTCTCATCTGATGAGCAAAAATTTGTGAACCACGAGTAAAATTATTTTGATTTTGGTAGCTCATAAATAAATTATTTGTGTTTTAGGTTTACACTCATGAGATCCATATTACATAACTTCAAGTTTATAAATTATTTTTGAGTATTTGTAATTTTTCTTCCAAATAATCGGCCATACTACTATTACCTAGTTTTCTTAAACCTTTAATTATTTTTTCATATTCCTCTATAAGATTAGGCCTATATTTAAGAGCCAAGTTAAAGTTCTTTGTAGCTTCTTTGTGTTTACCTAAATTAACTAAAACAATGCCTTTTTCAAAATAACTTTCAGCATAATCAGATTTATACTTATAGCTTAATGCGATAAGGTAGTGACTTATAGTATGAGTTGGATTATACTAAATGAAAAACTTATGGCAAAGGCATATTCATACGATTTAAGAATACGAGTAATAAAAAGTTTAACAGATGGTAAAACAATAAAAGAGACTTCAGAGATATACTCTATTAGTAGGAAGACTATAATAGAGTGGAAAAAAATAAAAGTAATCCCCGCCGCAAGCAGCGGGGTATTTTAGAAGAAAGCTAGCTGATGATCCTCATGCAGTTTCTGATATTCCTTGCCTTGGTTTTTTACGTATTTTCCTATCATATTCTCATTTCCATGCTTACCTACCGTACTCGTAAAATATCCATCAGTCCAAAATTCTCCACCCCATAATTGTTTCTTTACCTGTGGACACTGTCTAAATATTTGACGAGCTGTAACACTTTTAATTGTTGTTACTATTTTTGTTACGCTATAGGTTGGTACAGATTGTACCAAAAAATGGACATGATCTTCATCAACCCCTATTTCTAAAAATTTTATTTGATATCTCTTTTCTATCTCTAAACATATTTCTCGTAATACTTGATCAACTGATACGTCAAACACTGCTCGGCGATATTTTGCTGGAAATACCATGTGATACAGCAGTACCGTAACATTATGACTTTTATGTATATATTTGCTCATTCCGCCATATTACGCCGCAAGCGGCGGGGAATATACCCAAAAGAGATTAAAGAAACAAACTGGGGATGTCAAAGCAAAAAGTGGTTATCATACAGGACATCGTAGAATAATAAGAGACATAGAGGGATTTAAAAAATTTATAGAATTAAATTTTGATAAAACCACCATGGAGCTAGCTGTCAACAGCGGTCGAAAAATGATACAGATTTTTAATATGCAACGACTGAAAATTGATACAGTATCATAAAAAAATTATCTGATATTTAAGTCATAAAATTATCCTCCTGTTTATTAGTAATTTCTATTGGCACAAGACCAGCTTTCTTTTTATCCTTAAGCCTGAAACTATCACCTTTAATATTGAGTATAGTGGAGTGATGAAGCAGACGATCTAAGATAGCAGCTGTAAGAGCACTATCCTGAGCAAGACTATTGTGCCATTGTCCAAATGGAAGATTACTTGTAAGAATTATGCTATAGCATAAGTCATTAAGGTACTGACAGAGCGAGAGTATCATGTTATAGTAAGCAAATATTAACAAGCATGTAAAGAGATATGGCACGAGCATATGCAATAGAACTAAGACTAAGAGTTATAAAAGCTGTAGAAGCAGGGATACGAATAAGTAAGGTAAGTAAATTATTTAATGTAAGTCGTGATACTATATATAAATGGAAAAAATTAAAAGATAAGCAAGGTACTTTAGAAGCAGCAACTGGTTATCAGAAAGGACATAGTCATAAGATAAAAGATTCAGAATTTTTTAAAGCTAATATGAATAAAACATCAAAGTAGTTAGCAAAGCAATGGGGTAATATTGCATCTGTAACTATTTTAAGACAAATCAGAAAACTTGGCTATAGCTATAAAAAAAACTCATTTTCATCCGAAAAGAGATATTAAATTAAGAAATGAATTTATAGCAAAGATACAAACCATCACAAAAGACAAATTAGTATATCTTGATGAATCTGGAATAGAGGATAATGCTTGCAAAGAGTATGGATGGAGCATTATAGGACAAAGGTGTTATGGAGAAAAGGTGTATCAACATAAATTTAGAATAAGTATGATAGCTGGTCTTTGTAATGGTAATCTTATTGCTCCTGTAATATTTGAAGGTAATTGTAATACAGAGGTCTTTAAAACTTATATTAGGGATGTATTAATTACAGAATTACAACCTGGGCAAACCGTTATTATGGATAACATTAATTTTCATAAAAATTCTAAAGTTAAAGAGTTAATTGAATCCGTTGGTTGTACCATATTGTATTTACCAACTTACTCTCCTGATTTAAATCCTATAGAGCATTACTGGTTTAAGATAAAAAATGAAATTAGGAAAGTTGTAGGAGATTTTGAAACATTTTATGATGTTGTTTTTAATACTATTAAATTGTCAGTATCTTAATGATTTATGCTATATATCCATTAGATGAAAAAATAACATCATTCTTGATGTGAGTCTTTCTAATTAAGTGTGTAAATTTTTCATAGGGCTTAAATTCTACCTTCAAATTTTATCAAAAAGTGAGCCATAGCTGCGTTCCAGTTTGGAATCGGCATAGCCCATTTCTTGGTCATATAATCAATTGCCAAATATAAGGTCTTAAAAACGGCATTATCATTTGGAAAAACCCGTTTATTCTTGGTAACCTTACGTAATTGGCTATTGACAGATTCTACACTATTTGTTGTGTATATTACTTTCCTTATCGCCTCAGGGTATCCTAGAAAAACCATTAAATTTTCCCAATGAACATACCAAGATTTAGCAATTTGTGGATACTGTTTACTCCATTTAGCTTCAAAAGATTCTAAAGCAAGATGTGCTTCTTCCTCTGTGCTAGCAGTATAAATAGGCTTTAAATCAGCCGCTAATTCTTTTCGGTCTTTATATGATACATATTTTAAACTATTTCTAATCTGATGTACAATACATAATTGATGTTCGGTTTTCGGAAAAACTGCCTCTATCGCCTCAGACATACCGGTTAAATTATCACTGCAAGCAATAAGCATGTCTTGCATACCTCTGTTCTTCATCTCAGTAAAATTACCAAGCCAAAATTTTGCTCCTTCATTTTCACTGATCCACAATCCTAAAATATCCTTCCTGCCAGATAAATCAATACCTAATGCTACATATACAGACTTATTGATAATTCGTTTATCTTGACGTACTTTTACTACTAAACAGTCAAAAAATACTATAGCATATACTCGATCCAATGGTCGGCTTTGCCATATCTTGACATCCTCAATTACATCATCAGTAATTTGACTTATCAAACTTTCGCTAACGTCAGCTCCATACAATTCTTGCATTTGAATCTTAATATCAGATAAGCTCATTCCTTTAGCGTATAACGATATTATTTTATCATCAAATCCTTCAATACGTCTTTGACGCTTTGGAATTAATGCAGGTTCAAATGTACTACTTCTATCCCTTGGAACCTCAATCTCTATAACTCCATTATTTGTTACTAGATTCTTTACATTCTTACCATTACGAACATTATCACTATCAGTATGACAATATTTATCATATCCTAAGTGATTATTCATCTCTGACTGCAATGCCTTCTCTACAAGCCGTTTGGTTAATTGCTTTAATAAACCATCCTCTTTAAGTAATGTTGATATATCTGTATCATTATTTATTAATAAATCTATCGCTTGATTCATTGCTTCATTTTGTTTTTGGTGCATATAATTTCTCCTTTTGTTATATTATATTTTTATATAACCTTTGAGAAATTCCCACACTTATTTGGACAGAGCCCTTGATGTGTTCCCATAACAAAGAAGGTGTATATTTTTCATTCCTTAAAAATCTATTAATAACATCATGACTACATTTCTTTGCATGTTCAGCGTAGTAGGTTAAACTATCAAAACTTACGCTATGTTATAGCAAATATGCTAAAAACTCTTATTACACAGCAATGTTTTATAGTGAAGCACTTCATAATATCCCTTAATTCATGGGCATTATATCAAACATAGCGTAAGTTTTGCTATAATTCTTTTGGCTAACTATTAAAAATTGACAATAATCTGTCCTATTAATTGGTATTGCTTGCAACTTTATCCTCTTTGACATGTTTAATTATTTTTACAATAATTTATCACTTTTTTACTCATAGCGTAAGTTTTGTCAAAATTATCCAGCGTTTTAATAGCAGGAAAACCTGCCATTCTGGTGAGTATTGATTTACTTCTATTCTGTCGTGCCAACAGCTCTGTTTTTAATATTGACTCAAGGAAATCCGTATAACTTGAGTCTTCTTTACTAGAAGATTGTGCAATATCAAAATAATTTTCAGCTATCTGAATAAGGTTTAAAGAGCGGCATAGCTCTTCTATACGTTGGTGCTGTAGGTTCATAATGCCTCCAGTATACTTTGGTATATGCAGAGGGAATGTTGTAAGGAAACTGTAGAAAATCGTTCCCTTTTATCTTCCATAATCTCTAGTGCTGCAGGATGACTACCACTATAATCCAATGGTAGTGGCGGAAGATTGCTCCTTTCAAACTTTAATCTTTCTGCAGGTATTTCGCCTGTTGTTCCATGCACACACCGATTCGCAGTATCACGCAACCATTTTAGCACCTCTGAATTTGCAGTATCCACATCCAACACTAACTCTGCAATTTTTAATTTTGTTGCTAATGGATTATAAAAGCTTTCTCTTATATATCTGTTAAATCGCTCAACCTTGCCCTTAGTTTTTGCTCTATAAGGCCTACACACTTTTAATCGGAAACTGTAATGTTTGGCAAAATCCAGCATACCTTTATTAAAGCGGTGTATGCCAGGACCATATGTATCCCTATCCAGTATTACTGTCTTCATGTTGTCATACAGTACTTCTTCTGGCACTCCGCCAAAATATTCAAATGCCCGCTTATGGCATTCTATTAATGTTACAAGCTTCTCATTAGTAACAAATTCTACATAGCTTGCTCGACTAAATCCTAATGTAGCCACAAAAGCTGATAGAGGACTTTTCCCCTTACGAAATTCTATCCAGTCAACTTGCATCTGTTTGCCAGAAGCAGTCTCAAATCTTATCATATCCTCCTGTTTAGCTGCAGGCTTTATACTCCTTAAATAATCCCTGAGTTGGGTCATCCCGCCTGTATAACCCAACTCCTTTATCTCTTGAAACAGTACCAGATAGTGATACAGGATGGGCTGATTTTATTCTGTCACTCAAGTAGTCTTTATATGGGGCAAGCTTTGTTACCAACTTTGGCCTATCCTTATATTTAGGGGAACCATCATATTTTAAATATTTACGTACTGTATTTACTGATGCACCTACTTCTCTTGCTATACTTCTTAAGCTTTTACCATGTTTATTCAATATTTTTATTTCCATTATTTGCTCCAGTATTATCATTATTCATTACCTCCTTATTCAGAAGATATTACTTTAATACTGTATCAATTTTTATCTGTTGCTCTGTATCATTTTACTTCCGTTGTTAACATTTTCAACCTTGTAAGGAATATTCAGATGATTTAAAGTATAATCATTACAATTATAATGGTAAACACCAGGCTCTATACCACTAACATCAGAAATAGCTAAATAAGCTTCTGTAGGATGTCTTGAAGCTCCTGAAGGTGAAAATACTATAAGTAAGTAGAACAGAACCTATTTAAAATAATAAGATTTTAAATAGGTAATGATGAACAGAAAATATAGACACTTATCTCGAGAAGAGAGATATGAGATAAAAAGAATGTATGACCTAGGAGTCAGTATTAATAAGATAGCACAACATCTTACGAGGTCTAAAAGCGCTATTAGTATGGAGCTAAAAAGAAATAAGGTAAAAGATAAGTATATGCCTTGTGTTGCTCAGGAAAAATATGAAAACAGGATGTATCAGCAAGAGTTATTAAAAATAGAAAAGAACCCTATGTTGTTAGATTATATTAAAAATGCTATGATTCGCAAGAAATGGTCGCCGGATGCTATAGCCGGAAAGTTAAAACTAGACAAAAATACAGCTTTGTGTATCAGTACAGAAAGTATATATAGATTTGTTTACACTTCTGCAGTAGCAGCTAAATTAAAGTTATATAGCTATTTACCTTCTAAAAGATATAAAAGGCAAGAAAGAGGGAAGAGGCGTCAAAGGATCATTATACCACAAAGGATCTCAATACATCAGCGTGATGCAATAGCTACGAAAAAGGTAGAAGTAGGGCATTTTGAGGCAGATCTTACATTTCATAAAGGTAATCAAAGTATGAATATTGGTGCACTGGTGGATAAAAAGACAAAACTTACGCTATGTTTGATATAATGCCCATGAATTAAGGGATATTATGAAGTGCTTCACTATAAAACATTGCTGTGTAATAAAAGTTTTTAGCATATTTGCTATAACATAGCGTAAGTTTTGAAGAGTCAAAAGATTATTTTAGTGCTGAATAACTCCAAGAGAGCTACAACAGTTACCAATGGTTTTTTAAGAAAGATAAAAACTCTTCCAAATAGTGTGAGAAAGACTATTACTATGGATAATGGCAAAGAGTTTGTGGGGCATGTTGCCTATAGACTATCTGGGTTTCAAACTTTCTTTTGTGATCCATACCGCCCTAGACAAAAAGCATTAGTGGAAAAAATGAATTCTATGATTCATAGAATTTTACCTAAAAATACAGATATTACTACCGTTACACAAAGAGGTCTTGACAATGTTGCTGAGATTTTAAATAACATGCCAAGAAAGATTTTTGGTTATAAAACCCCCAATGAAATTTGGGTAGAAAATTTATAGGTTTTGTTCTACTTAGTCCTTGCATTTTCATTTGGATATTCTTTGTATAACGAGAAATTTCTTTTTCTTTTAGATAATATTTTTGCATTCTTTGTTGATCAAGATAATGACCTTCCATTGTACTATAATCTATAAAAGGATAGTCAAGGGTGCTGAAATGATATGATAAACTATTATCCTATCCCATCAATTTTAAATCATTAATTTTTTGTAATAATTTTTCTTCTTCATCGCTTAATTGAGAAGAATATAAAAAATTTTTTTGTATTAATGTATCTATTATTAAATTTATTTCATCAATATTTTTTGCCGAGTTTTGGGAAATAATTTTAACTAATTCATCTTTGCTTGTCTTTGTAACTAATAAAATTAATAATGATGCAGTAAATTTATCAATAAAATAATGTTGATATGAAGGGACAAAATAACACATATATTTTTGTCCCTTGGCTATTGTAACTATTCTTATAAAAGGAGAAGTATAAAGCATGTGTTTTTTACATATTTTGTAGGAGGGCTGCTTCTACTTCTATTTCTTCTATAAAATTTGTTTCTGTTTCTTCTTCTAGTTTAGAAACTATTATATTAGTACTCATAACTTTTACCTTTTATTTTGTTGATAAAATAATAACATAGCTTTTTGTTTTAATAACTTAAAAATTAATAAAGCATAAAGCTATATTAATTAATAATAGTAGAAAAAACTTTTATGTCAACAACTTATAATATAAAATAATTCACAACAATAATATAAGTAGGTATATAGAAGCCGATTATATATTTATTCAAAAAATCTTTAGGCAAATTAGAAAAACCTTTTTTATAAAAATATTAACAGATCTATACACTAAAAATCCCTTGACTACGTTTAATTCCTATAATATCCTGTAATTTACCATTAAATCCCAAGATAACCCAAATAATACCAATGAATATATTTTTATCGAAATTTATCAATAATAATATTGATAAAAAGGGTAGGGTATCAGTACCGGCGAATTACAGAGCGGTATTAGGGAAAGAAGCATTTAATGGGATAATTGCTTATCCGTCCATTAGAAATAATTGTATAGAAGCTTGCGGTATCTCGCATATCGAGAAGCTAAGACAGATGATTGAGTCACTTGATCCATACTCTGAGGAGCGAGATGCTTTTGAGACTATAATATTTGGTGAAGCTGTACAGCTTTCATTTGATGGGGAGGGCAGAGTAATATTGCCTGCATCTTTAATGCAGCATGCAGGTATTGAAGATCAAGTATGTTTTGTAGGTAAAGGAGTGATTTTTGAGATTTGGCAACCGCAGAATTTCAAAGATTATTTAGCTTCTGCTCAAAAACTTGCTCACGAGAAACGTTTAACTTTAAGGAATACGAATTGATGCAACAGCCTCATATACCCGTAATGTTAAACGAAATGCTGAAGTTTTTAGCACCAAAAGCTGGTGAATCCTACTTAGATTGTACGTTTGGAGCAGGCGGTTATAGTAAAGCAATATTAGAAAACCGTGATTGTTATGTCACAGCTTTGGATCGTGATCCAAATGTCATTAAGAAAGCAGAAGAGATAAGACATAATTATAAAGATAGATTTGATTTTGTAGAAACAAATTTTGGTAATTGTTTTGCAAAGCTCGAATCAAAAAAATTTGACGGCATAGTGCTTGATTTAGGTGTTTCTTCTATGCAACTTGATATACCAGATCGTGGATTTTCGTTTTTACATGACGGACCTTTAGATATGCGTATGAGCGGGCAGGGGCTTAGTGCCGAAGAGTTTATAAATACCGCAGAAGAAAAAGAGCTTGCGGATGTAATTTATAAATATGGCGATGAGACTTTTGCCCGAAGGATTGCTAAGAAAATTGTAGAAGTAAGAAAAGCCGCAAGAATTGATAGTACTGGAAAATTAGCTGATATAGTGCGTAGCTGCATAGGTTTTAGAAAAGGTAAAATTGACCCTGCAACTAAGACTTTTCAAGCCATCAGGATTTATATAAATAACGAACTTGGAGAGCTTGAGCAGTTCTTAGCGAATGTAAAAAATATACTAAAAAAAGATGGTCGTTTAGTTATTGTTTCGTTTCATTCGTTAGAAGACAGAATAGTTAAGAATTTTTTTAAAGAAAATTCAGAAAAGCCAGTAGCAAGATCAAAATATGCTAAAGAAGATATTATATTTAACCCAGATAAATGGCTTAAGATTATTACTAATAAAGCGGAAATACCATCAGATAAAGAGATATCTTTAAATGTAAGGGCAAGATCAGCAAAGCTAAGAGCAGCAAAAAAATATAATTATGAGTATTAAGAAATTTCATTATTTAGTATTGCCAGTGATAATTGTAGCAGTTTGCAGCTTGTTTACTATTAAGGAACGAGTTTCAACCCTTGATTATCAATTAAGTAGTGTTTTAAAACAAATAAATAGTGAAAATAATAATATTCATATTTTGAAAGCAGAAAAAGCTTATCTTATCTCGCCAGCAAGGTTAAAAATTCTTGCAACTGCTTATTTAGAATTACAAACGGTGAAACCTTGTCAAATGGTAAGAGATCCATTATCACCGATTACTACCTCAAATATTAGATTTGATCAAGATATTAATATTTTTAAAAGCAATAATAATCGGAGACATAAGAGAATTACAAATAATAAATATATACAGACAGTTTCAAGTAGAGAAAAATAAGCGTCATATGTCATTCCCACAAAGGCTTTGCCCGCATGGATCAATTTTTCCTATGTCATCCCGTGAATAAATCACGGGATGACAAGGTGCTTGAAACAAAACAAATTAATATGAAACAGATTTTAGAAAAGTGGAACCCTGATATTAAAAGTTTAATATTTTGGAATGTTTGTAGTAAAAATACAAAAATCCGATTATTGATAGTTATTGGTGCTTTTTCTGTTCTTTTCTGTACTTTATCTTACAGGCTTATAATAGTTGCTACTAATGTTTATGATAAAAATCTCCACGCTCTAAAAAAAAATAGCCAGTTTAGAAAAGAAATAGTCGACCGTAACGATAATTTGCTTGCTGTAAACTTGCCATCTGCGTCATTATTTGCCAATCCGCAAATAGTAATTGATCCCGAAAATTCCGTAAAAAAAATAGCTGAGATTCTGCCCGATATCAACAAGGCTAAGCTACTTGCTGATCTTAAATCCAATAAAAGTTTTATATGGGTTAAAAGGGATTTATTGCCTAGTCAGCAAGAAAGAATAATGAGCCTTGGGTTGCTTGGTTTTGATTTTGAAGAAGAACAAAAGCGTATTTACACATTTTCTAACTTATCATCTCATATTGTGGGTTATGTTGGTAGGGATATGGTGGGGCTTAGTGGACTCGAACTTGCTTATGATAAATATTTAACAAATTCCGATCTTGATTTGAATAAGCCAGGAAAGCAGAAAGAGCCGCTTAAATTATCGATTGATATTAGGTTACAAAGTATTTTGAGCGAAGAGATCGACAAGACCTTAAAGCAATTTAGTGCTATAGGAGCGGTGGGTATTATTGCGAATCCTAATAATGGTGAGATTCTAGCTTTAGTTAGTAAACCGGATTTTGATCCTCATTATCCAAGTGCTGCAAAGCCTCAACAGCTTTTTAATATGGCAAGTCTTGGGATTTATGAAATAGGTTCGGTGTTTAAGTCTTTGACTATGGCAGTTGGTTTTGATACCGGTGCGATAAATATGAATGATGCTTATGATATAAGCTATATGAAAGTCGGTGGTTTTCAGATTAAGGATTATACCCCAAGACAAGGGTGGCATAGTGTGCCGGATATTTTTCTGCATTCTTCAAATATCGGTGTAAGTCAGATTATGCTTGAAGTAGGTAAAAATAATTTCAGAAAATATTTAAAGAAATTAGGTTTGCTAGATCAATTGCAAATTGAATTGCCGGAGCGAGGTACTCCTCTTTTTCCTTCAGAAAAAAGGTGGAATGAATTAACTAGTGCTACTATGTCTTATGGTTATGGTATTTCAATTAGCCCTTTACATTTTGTTAGGGCAATGCTACCTGTTGTAAATGGCGGTATTTTATATGATCTTACTTTATTAAAAAGAAATAATGATGAAAAAGTTGAGGGGACAAGAGTATTTAGCGAGAATACTTCAAAGCAAATGAGGCAGCTATTTAGAACTGTGGTAAAAGATGGGACAGGTAAAAGGGCAGAAGTGAAAGGATATTTGATTGGCGGAAAAACCGGTACTGCTGAGAAATTATCAAGTAATGCTGGTAAAAAGAAATATCTTAAAAATAGCCGTAATACTTCATTTTTGGGATTACTGCCAGCTTCAAAGCCTGAATATGTTATCTATATTATGATTGATGAGCCAAAACCTACTAAAGAAACATTTGGCTTTGCAACAGCTGGTTGGACTGCTGCACCCACCGCTGGAAGAGTGCTTGAACGCATGATATCACTGTACGGCTTAGAGCCAATAGAGCAAATAGGGGAGGTAGTGGAGTAAAGTAATATATTGCCCCGTGGCGGCATTGTTGTGGCGTGGATCGGGAATCGTCATTGCGAGGAGGCATTGCTCGCGTGGATCATTTTCTCCTGTCATCCCGTGATTTATTCAATAGTGCTGGACAGTTATTATTCTATCTCATTCTTAGCTAGAAGCGGGAATCCAGAAAAATAAACATAAAAGCAGCAAGTTTTTTAAATAAAAAGCTCGATTTATCTCGCTTTATGCTGGATTCCCGCCTACGCGGGAATGACATATAAGGTCACCTATACCTGAAAAAAATATAACATTTTTTTAAAAATGTCCGATACTATAGATTTATTCACGGGAGCCAGCTAAAAAATACTAATAAGATTAGTATTTTTTATTATTTTCTGGATCTAGTTCCCAAGCAACTAGATGATACCGAGAGCGTTTTTCGATACACGCAGGCAATGCCCTCTCGCAATGACGGGGAAACTGAAGCCGAGTCTAATAAACATTTTTTAGAGGTTCATATTTATGCAAAATCAAAATACTGATTATAGCCCTGTTATTGAAGAACTTAAAAAAGCTTATAAGAACTATATTATAACCAAAGATGCATTAATAGAGGTTGGCACATTTGGTATAACTGTTGGAACTTTAGGATTAATTTCGTTTTTCGGAACTGTAATGGTGGGATCATTAATGCTTGGTTCTGTTTTGGCTATAGGGAAAGCTAAAGAGGCATATAAAAAAGAATTATTCAATGCTCTTTCTATGAAAATGCAAGGACTAAGTAGAACAAAACCTATAAATTTTCTGCCCAAATTTCATTGGGGGTTTTATAACCAAAAATCTTTCTTGGCATGTTATTTAAAATCTCAGCAACATTGTCAAGACCTCTTTGTGTAACGGTAGTAATATCTGTATTTTTAGGTAAAATTCTATGAATCATAGAATTCATTTTTTCTACTAATGCTTTTTGTCTAGGGCGGTATGGATCACAAAAGAAAGTTTGAAACCCAGATAGTCTATAGGCAACATGCCCCACAAACTCTTTGCCATTATCCATAGTAATAGTCTTTCTCACACTATTTGGAAGAGTTTTTATCTTTCTTAAAAAACCATTGGTAACTGTTGTAGCTCTCTTGGAGTTATTCAGCACTAAAATAATCTTTTGACTCTTTTTATCCACCAGTGCACCAATATTCATACTTTGATTACCTTTATGAAATGTAAGATCTGCCTCAAAATTCCCTACTTCTACCTTTTTCGTAGCTATTGCATCACGCTGATGTATTGAGATCCTTTGTGGTATAATGATCCTTTGACGCCTCTTCCCTCTTTCTTGCCTTTTATATCTTTTAGAAGGTAAATAGCTATATAACTTTAATTTAGCTGCTACTGCAGAAGTGTAAACAAATCTATATATACTTTCTGTACTGATACACAAAGCTGTATTTTTGTCTAGTTTTAACTTTCCGGCTATAGCATCCGGCGACCATTTCTTGCGAATCATAGCATTTTTAATATAATCTAATAACATAGGGTTCTTTTCTATTTTTAATAACTCAAAACTTACGCTATGAGTAAAAAAGTGATAAATTATTGTAAAAATAATTAAACATGTCAAAGAGGATAAAGTTGCAAGCAATACCAATTAATAGGACAGATTATTGTCAATTTTTAATAGTTAGCCAAAAGAATTATAGTTTAACCTACTACGCTGAACATGCAAAGAAATGTAGTCATGATGTTATTAATAGATTTTTAAAGAATAAAAAATATACACCTTCTTTGTTATGGGAACACATCAAGAATGATGTTATTTTTTCATCTAATGGATATACAATATTTGATGATACGGTTTTAAATAAAAGGAATACGAAGCAAATAGAAATTGCAAGATCGCAGTACAGTGGAGCTACAGGTAGAGTTACTAAAGGTATAGGAGTAGTGAGTCTGGTATATTATAACCCTGATATTAATAAGTTTTGGGTAATAGATTATCGAATTTTTGCACCTGATCATGATGGAGCAACAAAACTAGAACACCTATTAAACATGTTAAATAATGCTGTTTATAGCAAGAAGATTCCTTTTCAAACAGTACTTTTTGACACATGGTATTCTACACACAAAATTATGCAACATGTTGACTCTCTGGGGAAATATTATTATGCCCCTATTAAAGCCAATAGAAACGTTAGTAAAACACACGATTCTAAACCTTATAAAGCTGTAAAAGAGTTGACATTTTCAGATGAAGAGATCAGGCATGGAGTAGAGATTCATATAAAAGGCTTTGCTAAAAATAAGCATGTTAATTTGTTTAAATTTACTGTTCCTACCAACAGAGTTGAGTATGTTGTTACCAATAACAAAACTCAAAAATCTTCTAAAGCTGCACAAGATGAGTGTGGCTTTCGATGGGTAATTGAGAGCATGCACAGAGAAATTAAGCAACTTACTGGGATAGAACGTTGTCAATGCAGGAAACAGCGTATTCAACGTAATCATATTAGTTGGGCATTTTTAGTTTGGGCATTTCTCAAAAGGACTGCAAATACAATCGGTAAAACGGTTTACCAAATAAAGTTAGGGCTTTTAGATGACTATATGCAACAACAGCTGCGTTCTCCATCTTTACGATATTTAGAACCAAACATAGCGTAAGTTTTGTTGTAAATATGCTTGAGGGGATGGTCTATTCTGGGTTATCTGAAGTTACTGCTGAAGATGTAATGCATTTAATGGGGTGTCATTGTCAATTAAAAAGGGACCAGTAAATTGCACGAAAAAGGAACCACTATATTTAAAAATTTTTATGCCATATTACCTCCAGATTTATAGTTATTAATACGATAACTTTTACCTTTTATGTTTAGTATATGAGCATGATGTACCACTCGATCAATAATTGCATGAGTTAATACTTCATCAGCAAATATTTCATTCCATTTTTCAAAATCCTTGTTTGTGGTAATAATGGTAGATTTATTTTCATATCGTTTAGCAATAATATTAAAAAAGTCTTCTACTGAATGTTTTGGCAATTGCTTAAACCCGAGCTCATCAAGAATTAATAAATCAAACGATAGGAGTAATTTAACCTTTTTGTGATAACTATTATCTGCTCTTGCAATATGTAAATTATAAAGCATATCCGATACCGTAGTAAAATATACAGAGTATTCTCGTGTTAAAGCTTTTAATGCTAGCCCAATGGCAAGATGAGTTTTCCCAGTTCCTGAATCACCTATGAATATTACATTTCCCTTAGTATTAATATAATCACAAGTTGATAAATCACTTATTACTTTGGCATCAACACTTGGTTGGAAATTAAAATCAAAGTCTTCTAAATTTTTAGTTACCGGCAATTTAGCAGCACTTTTACGGCGACGGTAATTATTATCCTTACGGTTAGATTTTTCATCTTCACATAATAGTGATAGAAATTCTTTAAATCCTAGTTTATTATTTTGAGCATAAATAATCCTTTCATTTAAACTATTGACTATACCTGATAATCTAAAGCTTCGTAGGTCATTAAATAAGTTCTGCATTATTACCTCCAAACTCTGGTAATGGTAAGTTTACTGCATTACTATTTAAAATATTCTTAATTTTAGAGTAAGAACTTATACCATAATGTAGTGCTCTATGACAGGCTTTATCTATTAAGTCATCATTGTAAACCTTACGTAAAGAAATGATACCTCGTGCACAACGTTGCCAATCATTCACTCTTGTTTGTTGTAATGATTCTAATAATAAACTGCAATTATTCCCTATCTGCTGCATTTGTTGTTGATAATGTTCACTATATTCTATAAAACCTGGGCATAGACGTTTGTATTTAGCATAATGAGACGGATTAGTGGTAAATATCCCCTTGCCCTCTGTTCTAACGTGTCTTGCTATTAAATCATTTTGTATAGAAAATATTTGAACAAGTTTTGGGGACAATTGTACCATTACCTCACTGTATATATATTTTGCTGGTACAGAGTAATAATTATTATCTATGGTAATATGACAATCTTTTGCTACTTTTCGATTATGCCAAGATGACAAATCAAAAGTTTCTAATGGTAAAGGAATCAAACTACTTCTTTCCTCTTGCTCAAACAGTTCTCTAGGTATTCTCTTAGTAGTACCATGTATTCGGCTATTGGCCTTATTTAACCAATTTGCAAGACCATTTGTTAATTCTTCATATCTATCAAATTTACGACCAGCAAAAAAATTATTTTTAACGTATTTTATTCCCGACTCAACTTTGCCTTTTTCTTGCGGTTGATACACTCGACAAGGAGAAAGTAAAATTCCATAATGATCGGCTAAGCACTTATATTCCTTCTGATATACTGGCTCATAAAAATTGGCATCTACTACTCCAGCTTTAAGATTATCAAGTTTTATTACTTTTGGACTACCAGCAAAATAATTAAATGCATTGATATGACATTGAATCCATGTTTGACAACTTTGATCAAACACTACTTCATAATAATCAAGGCGACTATAGCTTAAACGCATATTAAATACATATGCTTTAACTCTACGCCCTTTAGAATTATACTGTAAGCCTATGTCACCAAAATCTACTTGTGCTTCCTCTCCTGCTAAAGTATGAAAACGAATGCAACTGTTATCCTTAATTTTATATTTTTTGATATAACGGGTCAAAGAAGTATAACTGCTTGTATAACCTTGATTTTTTAACTCCTCAAAAATTCTTATGTAACTCAGATTTTTTTCTAATAACTCAATTATTTTTTCGTGCCAAAAATCCAAAACTGAAGATCGTTCATAGATTGCTGGGGATTCTGTACCAGCCTCTACATAGCGGTTTATTATTTTTCGTACTGTTTTGCGGTCTGTTCTTGTTAGTTTGGCAATATTCCTTTGACTATTGCCTTGTTTATAAAGGGTGATAATTGTTGTATACATATTTATTCTTATCATTGTATCACTAGATATTTACTTGCTTAATTATCTAGTGAATATTGCACATTAACCTTATTAGGTCACACCAACTTCTCTGGTCCCTTTTTCGTGCAATTTACTGGTCCCTTTTATTTTAGCAATGACAATGGGGCATGAAAGTATAGTTGTGTAAAGTGTTATCAGTGTCATGCCATGGCTTGGAAACTAGATTCTAATGTCATTCCCGCGTAGGCGGGAATCCAGAAATAAAAAACATAAATACAGCAAGTTTTAAAAATTAAAAGCTTAGGTATCTCGCTTTATGCTGGATTCCCGCCTACGCGGGAATGACATTAGAGCTGCAACAACCTGGGTACAAGCAACTAAATGACACCGATATACTTCTCAATCTATGCGAGAATGACCTCTTTCTAAACCTTAACCAATATATGTCTTTTCTTACCAGCGGAGAGTTTAATAATATTATTCTCAAGTAAGAAAGTAGTATTAATTACCATATTTTCATCTGTAACTAATTCATCGTTTATCTTAGCTCCTTTTCCTCTTATAAGCTTACGTGCTTCAGATTTAGAGGTAGCAAGCCCAGCTTCATGAAATAGCTCAAATGCAGTAATGCCTGCTTGTAACATTTCCGGCTCTAAAACTATTGTAGTTAAATTTTCGTCAATTTGTCCTTGTTCAAATATTTTTACTGCAGTCTCTAAAGTGGTCTTGGCTTCTTGCTCTCCATGACAAAGTTTAGTCAATTCATAAGCAAGTTGCTTTTTAGCGGCATTAATATCCGTATTTGCTAAATTTTCAAATGCTGTAAGCTCTTCACTTGTTAGCTCACTATATAATTTAGCAAATCTAACCACGTCAGCATCTTCGCAATTACGCCAATATTGGTAATAATCATATGGGCTTAGCATATCTTCGTTAAGCCATACAGCACCTGCAGCCGTCTTACCCATTTTAGTACCTGAAGCGGTTGTAAGTAACGGCGTTGTCATACCAAACACTTCTTTGCTACTTATTTTGCGAGTTAAATCCGCCCCCATTACGATATTACCCCACTGATCACTACCACCAAGTTGCAGACTACAATTATAATGTTTGCTTAAATAGTAAAAATCATAGGCTTGCAGCAACATATAGTTAAACTCCAAAAAACTTAAATGTTGCTCCCGCTCTAGCCTTAACTTTACTGAATCCATAGTTAGCATGCGGTTGACAGAAAAATGGCTGCCGAAATCTCGCAGGAAATCTAGATAATGAAGTGAATCTAACCACTCTGCATTATCTAGCATGATAGCATCGCTTTCACCATCACCAAATCTAATAAATTTTGACAAGGATTTTTTGATACCTTCAGCATTTTTTGCTATATCTTCTTTAGTTATAGTTTTACGTGCTTCATCTTTGCCTGATGGATCACCGATTTTACTCGTACCACCGCCTATAATCACTATTGGCTTATGCCCGTGTTTCTGAAGTAATCGCAGTATCATTATCTGCATTAAATTACCAATATGTAGCGATGTTGCAGTGCAGTCAAAGCCAATATAAGCAGCGATCTTACTTTCTTTAGTTATACTGGTTAAACGCTCTAAATCGGTACATTGGTGGAAATATCCTTTATTTATAAATTCTTCTATAAAAGTCATATTATTAATTTCAAAAGCCATTAAACCACGCAGTTTGGTATATATTAAGTAAATTGTCAATATTCAAGAGTGTCATTTAGTTAATAATTTTATATTTATAATATATTTTAACTTAAATTAATTTTAATTAACTTGTTAGCATTTTTAAATAATGATTTAATTAAATAAACTTAATAAGGAATTTTGATATGTCAAAAGATAGTGATGGAAAAGGAAATACGCTTACTAAGGAACAAAAAGAAAAAATTATCTTAGAAAGATTAGAATATGTTGAAAAAGATATAAAAAATTTAGAAAATTTTGCAGCAGGTCAATTTGCAAATAAAGTTAAAGCTAACAAAAAACCAATCGACGTAAAGGATGAAGAGTTTCAAAAGGAATTAAACGCAACAATAGAAAAGGAAAAGAATCAGCAAAGTAAAACTGGAGGGGTAAATGCGGTAATAAGCCTTAAAGCAACTTTAACAGATTTGAGGGAGTATTTAGTAGAAAAAGGCGTTCTTCCAGCGGTTTCTGATGGAAAAGATTTTGAAGAATTTCCTGCAATAAAAGAAAGAATAAATAATTATGATAAAGAATTTAGAGAAAAGTTTTCAACTAATGAAAAAGTGAATGCCGCAGTAAAAAATCGTGTTGAATATGAAATTATAAATGAATCTTTGGATTTTAAAGAATTGAAAAATGATCAATATATACCATTAGATAAAGAAGCCAATAAAATACTTACTAATCAAATATCTAATGAAGTAAAAATACCTGAAGAGCTTTATGAAAAAATCATGAAAGGTAATGAACAACTTAGATCAAAATTAATATATCAAATAATTAGACCTGAAGTAGAAAAAGCTTTTGGTAATCCTAAATTTAATTTTACTCAAGATGGTTATGATTATGAAATAACCACTTTAGATAATTCCAAATTAACGCCAGAAAATATAACAAATTTTAAAAACTCATTAAATGATAAACTTGAAAAAGTCAATGATAAGTTAATGGCGACAGAAAAATTAATGGATAACGTTAAGGCACAAAATCCTGATCTTACCGATACTCAGATTGAGCAATTTGAAAAAGCTTTATCTAAATTAGACACCAAAAATTTAACCCAGCATAAAGATACATTGGTAAATACGATAAATGAAACAAGTAAAACCAAACTTGGATTTGCTGAAAAAATTTACACCATGGTTACCGGAAAAGATCAAGAAGTATATCTAAACAATAAAATAGATGAAATATTGAATAAGAGACTTTCTAGCATTATTAGCTCTCAAACTCCTAGTGTTCAAAGTCCAAGTTCTCAAAGTGCTAATATTAAGCAAGTTTTAAACAGCCCAACAAGTAATTTTACCAAAACAAAAGAAATGCAAAAATCCATGAATAGAGGGAGTATTATAACTATAACCTAATTTATTAAGCAATCTTGATATCGTACTTGCAGATACTTTTTGACTCCAGTTATTAGCTAGCTCCATGGTGGTTTTATCAAAATTTAATTCTATAAATTTTTTAAATCCCTCTATGTCTCTTATATTCTACGATGTCCTGTATGATAACCACTTTTTGCTTTGACATCCCCAGTTTGTTTCTTTAATTTTTTCCACTCTATTATAGTCTTCCTACTAATAGAGTATATCTCTGAAGTCTCTTTTATTGTTTTACCATCTGTTAAACTTTTTATTACTCGTATTCTTAAATCGTATGAATATGCCTTTGCCATAAGTTTTTCATTTAGTATAATCCAACTCATACTATAAGTCACTACCTTATCGCATTAAGCTATACTTCTCTAGTGCTTCAAAACATTTTGCAAATGCTGGTCAAGCTGCAGCAAATTGTGGTATTTACGCTGGTTTAACAGCTACTTATGGTGGTAAAGCAATGTTTCAAGGTGTACTTGGGCTTTGTGCTTATAAAGAATTTGCTGGTGAAGTAATGACCGGTCATGCTTTTGGTTTTGCTATGCCTAAAGTTTTAAGTGGATTAGTAGCAGGTGTTGCTGGGGCAATTTACCATCACCCAACAGCTTGTTATGGCAACTTTTGTTACAGCAGCAATTTTAACTTCACCAGAAAATGCATACGAAACTGTAAAAAATGCAGCATTTACAGGTTTAGAAGCAGCACATTTCGTATACGAAATACTGCAGGTATAGCATAAGTCATTAAGGTACTGACAGAGCGAGAGTATCATGTTATAGTAAGCAAATATTAACAAGCATGTAAAGAGATATGGCACGAGCATATGCAATAGAACTAAGACTAAGAGTTATAAAAGCTGTAGAAGCAGGGATACGAATAAGTAAGGTAAGTAAATTATTTAATGTAAGTCGTGATACTATATATAAATGGAAAAAATTAAAAGATAAGCAAGGTACTTTAGAAGCAGCAACTGGTTATCAGAAAGGACATAGTCATAAGATAAAAGATTCAGAATCTTTTAAAGAATTTTTTAAAGCTAATATGAATAAAACATCAAAGGAGTTAGCAAAGCAATGGGGTAATATTGCATCTGTAACTATTTTAAGACAAATCAGAAAACTTGGCTATAGCTATAAACAAAACTCATTTTCATCCGAAAAGAGATATTAAATCTCTTTTGGGTATATTCCCCGCCGCTTGCGGCGTAATATGGCGGAATGAGCAAATATATACATAAAAGTCATAATGTTACGGTACTGCTGTATCACATGGTATTTCCAGCAAAATATCGCCGAGCAGTGTTTGACGTATCAGTTGATCAAGTATTACGAGAAATATGTTTAGAGATAGAAAAGAGATATCAAATAAAATTTTTAGAAATAGGGGTTGATGAAGATCATGTCCATTTTTTGGTACAATCTGTACCAACCTATAGCGTAACAAAAATAGTAACAACAATTAAAAGTGTTACAGCTCGTCAAATATTTAGACAGTGTCCACAGGTAAAGAAACAATTATGGGGTGGAGAATTTTGGACTGATGGATATTTTACGAGTACGGTAGGTAAGCATTGAAATGAGAATATGATAGGAAAATACGTAAAAAACCAAGGCAAGGAATATCAGAAACTGCATGAGGATCATCAGCTAGCTTTCTTCTAAAATACCCCGCTGCTTGCGGCGGGGATTACTTTTATTTAAGAAATGAATTTATAGCAAAGATACAAACCATCACAAAAGACAAATTAGTATATCTTGATGAATCTGGAATAGAGGATAATGCTTGCAAAGAGTATGGATGGAGCATTATAGGACAAAGGTGTTATGGAGAAAAGGTGTATCAACATAAATTTAGAATAAGTATGATAGCTGGTCTTTGTAATGGTAATCTTATTGCTCCTGTAATATTTGAAGGTAATTGTAATACAGAAGTCTTTAAAACTTATATTAGGGATGTATTAATTACAGAATTACAACCTGGGCAAACCGTTATTATGGATAACATTAATTTTCATAAAAATTCTAAAGTTAAAGAGTTCATTGAATCCGTTGGTTGTACCATATTGTATTTACCAACTTACTCTCCTGATTTAAATCCTATAGAGCATTACTGGTTTAAGATAAAAAATGAAATTAGGAAAGTTGTAGGAGATTTTGAAACATTTTATGATGCTGTTTTTAATACTATTAAATTGTCAGTATCTTAATGATTTATGCTATATAGCAAACGGAGTAGCAGGAATATGTAATCTTGTTTACGAAAACTTACCAAGCCACAGTGAAGTATCTACTATAGCATATGTAATAGACAGTAATGCACTAGAATTAGTTGGTAATGGTATGCTTGAGTATAACGTATAATAACAATATAGTAATCTTATAATCGCTGTTTAAGCTCAGCGATTATAAGAAACGTATTATTTCCTTATCGTCATTGTAAGAAGAAACTGAAAGTTCGACGAAGCAATCTCAGGAGTAATTAGTACTGTTTCATGAGATTGCCACGTCGTCTATGACTCCTCGCAATGACGATTTGGAAGCTACTTAAGTCTTCACAATCCTTTTAATCTCTTAGTCACTTCAACTATTCTTTTTCCAAATAAATTAGCAGTTAGTAAATCACCTTTTGTAGGAGCGATATTAGGGGTGGATTTATGATTTGATTGTGTCATAAGACCGGACCAGCTACCTAATCGGTTAGTTTTATCATGGTCAGGCATCTCATGATCAGCAAATTGTGGGGCAGATTCAGCTTGTCCAACCCAAATCATACAATGTTGCATTGCAAAATGAAATAGCTGCTGGATACTGCAAAGTTTATCGCCTGAATAAGAAGCAGAATTAGTAAAGCCTGCTGCTATTTTGTTTTTCCATTTTTTATCGTTCCATTTTATCGAAGTAGAATCCATAAATGTTTTAAACGGACCTGTTAAGTGAAAATACTATAAGTAAGTAGAACAAAACTTATTTAAAATAATAAGATTTTAAATAGGTAATGATGAACAGAAAATATAGACACTTATCTCGCGAAGAGAGATATGAAATAAAAAGAATGTATGACCTAGGAGTCAGTATTAACAAGATAGCACAACATCTTACGAGGTCTAAAAGCACTATTAGTATGGAGCTAAAAAGAAATAAAGTAAAAGGTAAGTATATGCCTTGTGTTGCTCAGGAACAATATAAAAAAAGGATGCATCAGCAAGAGTTATTAAAAATAGAGAAGTTACCTATTTTGTTAAATTATATCAAAAATGCTATGATTCACAAGAAATGGTCACCGGATGCTATAGTCGGAAAGTTAAAACTGGACAAAAATACAGCTTGTTGTATCAGTACAGAAAGTATATATAGATTCGTCTACACTTCTGCAGTAGCAGCTAAATTAAAGTTATATAGCTATTTACCGTCTAAAAGATATAAAAGGCAAGAAAGGGGGACAAGGCATCAAAGGATCATTATACCACAAAGGATCTCAATACATCAGCGTGATGCAATAGCAATGCAAAAGCTAGAAGTAGGGCATTTTGAGGCAGATCTTACATTTCATAAAGGTAATCAAAGTATGAATATCGGTGTGCTGGTGGATAAAAAGAGTCAAAAGATTATTTTAGTGCTGAATAACTCCAAGAGAGCTAAAACAGTTATCACTGGGTTTTTAAAAAAGATCAAAACGCTGCCAAGTAGTGTTAGAAAGACTATTACTATGGATAATGGCAAAGAGTTTGTAGGGCATCTTGCTTATAGACTATCTGGGTTTCAAACTTTCTTTTGTGATCCATACCGCCCTAGACAAAAAGCACTAGTGGAGAAAATGAATTCTATGATTCATAGAATTTTACCTAAAAATACAGATATTACAACCGTTACACAAAGAGGTCTTGACAATATTGCTGAGATTTTAAATAACATGCCAAGAAAGATTTTTGGTTATAAAACCCCCAATGAAATTTGGGCAGAAAATTTATAGGTTTTGTTCTACTTAGTCCTTGAATTTTCAAAGCTTCCCATATAAGTCGGAGCTCCAAAAATAATAGCATCTGCATTATCTAATAAACTCCAATCTACATTATCGGGTTTATCTTTGCTTATTTGAATTAAAGAGGTTTCTGCTCCTGCTTCTTTTACGCTTTTATTTATTTCTTCGGCTACTTTAACAGTATGACCATATCCGCTATAATATACGATAGCTACTTTAACCATTCTATTCTCCTTTAAGTGTTAATGACTCCGATGTGTCATTCCGTGGCTTGTCTAGCGTTGTTGCGTGACTCCTATGTCATTCCTAGCTAAAAGCGGGAATCCAGAAAAAAACATAAATACGACAAGTTTTTAGAATTAAAAGCTCGATTCTATATCGCTTTATGCCTGGATTCCCGCCTACGCGGGAATGACACCGAAAACGCTCCTTGACCCATGCAACAAGCCACGGGGTAACAATGGACGTTCTATAAATTCACTACAAATTCGGCTTCCGTTTTGGATCTTATTTCTTCAACAGTAACGTCTTCAGCTTTTTTAGAAAGTATCATCTCTTTATCAATATCAAAAATTCCAAGATCGGTAATTACTCTATTAACTACTCTAGCACCTGTTAACGGAAAGTTACATTCTTTTAATAATTTAGCACCGCCATTTTTGGCATTATGTTCCATTATAACCAAAACTTACGCTATGTTTGGTTCTAAATATCGTAAAGATGGAGAACGCAGCTGTTGTTGCATATAGTCATCTAAAAGCCCTAACTTTATTTGGTAAACCGTTTTACCGATTGTATTTGCAGTCCTTTTGAGAAATGCCCAAACTAAAAATGCCCAACTAATATGATTACGTTGAATACGCTGTTTCCTGCATTGACAACGTTCTATCCCAGTAAGTTGCTTAATTTCTCTGTGCATGCTCTCAATTACCCATCGAAAGCCACACTCATCTTGTGCAGCTTTAGAAGATTTGTGAGTTTTGTTATTGGTAACAACATACTCAACTCTGTTGGTAGAAACAGTAAATTTAAACAAATTAACATGCTTATTTTTAGCAAAGCCTTTTATATGAATCTCTACTCCATGCCTGATCTCTTCATCTGAAAATGTCAACTCTTTTACAGCTTTATAAGGTTTAGAATCGTGTGTTTTACTAACGTTTCTATTGGCTTTAATAGGGGCATAATAATATTTCCCCAGAGAGTCAACATGTTGCATAATTTTGTGTGTAGAATACCATGTGTCAAAAAGTACTGTTTGAAAAGGAATCTTCTTGCTATAAACAGCATTATTTAACATGTTTAATAGGTGTTCTAGTTTTGTTGCTCCATCATGATCAGGTGCAAAAATTCGATAATCTATTACCCAAAACTTATTAATATCAGGGTTATAATATACCAGACTCACTACTCCTATACCTTTAGTAACTCTACCTGTAGCTCCACTGTACTGCGATCTTGCAATTTCTATTTGCTTCGTATTCCTTTTATTTAAAACCGTATCATCAAATATTGTATATCCATTAGATGAAAAAATAACATCATTCTTGATGTGTTCCCATAACAAAGAAGGTGTATATTTTTCATTCCTTAAAAATCTATTAATAACATCATGACTACATTTCTTTGCATGTTCAGCGTAGTAGGTTAAACTATAATTCTTTTGGCTAACTATTAAAAATTGACAATAATCTGTCCTATTAATTGGTATTGCTTGCAACTTTATCCTCTTTGACATGTTTAATTATTTTTACAATAATTTATCACTTTTTTACTCATAGCGTAAGTTTTGATTATTTTAAATAAGTTTTGTTCTACTTACTTATAGTATTTTCAGTTGGTTCAGGCGGTTATAAAACAGCAGGATTTATAGAGGGTATGCCTTTAAAATCTTCAGCTATAGTTAGAGCAGGTCTAAAACTGGATTTATAAGCCTTTTCTTTTAAAAGTAGTATTACATACTCCTTTTAAAAGAAGATTAAAATAATGAGTACCAGAGATGAAAAGCGGTTTCCATCTCTGGTACAAATTAAATAATTATTTTTTATTATTCTTAAGTGGTATATATAATCATAATATTAAATAATGATATATAATTATATATGCTAACTATTCTAGAGAAATTTTTATTTTCCCCCATCAAAGCTTTTATTAATATTCGTGAAGATACTGCAGCTGCCCTTAAAAGGCTTGGTATTAGTAATATTCGTGATTTGCTATTTTATTCTCCTGTTTCTTATCAAACAAAAACATTATCACCTAATCTAACAGAGGTTAAAGAGGGGGATTTAATCCAAGTAGAAGTAATAATTGAAAGCGTTAATCTACCTAATAAAAGCCATCAGCCGCTAAGAATTACAGCAAGTAATGATACAGGTTCATTTCTATTAGTATTTTTTCATAAACCACCACCATTTATTTTTAATAAACTGAAAGTTGGAACTAAGCATATTATTAGTGGTAAAGTACAGTTTTTTGATCATCACTTACAAATTTCTCATCCTGAATTTATTGTTAATCCTAAGCTTACAAAGGAACTAGAGCCTATTTATTCTTTGACATATTTAATTAGTAATAAACAGTTATATTCATATATCATAAAAGCAATAGATATGTTTGAAGAGAAATGTAAGAATGTGCAGGATAAAGAGGTAAAGGAATATTTGGATGAAGTGCTAGAGAGTTTAAAGGGGTTGCATGCTCTTCATCATTGCGAAGATTTGTCATTCTGTGGCTCTCAGTGTCATCCCCGCAAAAGCGGGGATCCAGAAAAAAAAGTACTGGATTCCCGCCGTTGCTGGAATGACATAAAAGGAAGCGGGAATGAAATAAAGAGTAACCTAGCAGCTAAAGAACTCATTGCCAATCAAATATCTCTTTTTAAGGCACGTACGCAAATAGTAGGAAAACATGGTAATATAAGCAGAGCAGGTTCAAGCTAGTATACTAAATAGTCTTGGGTTTGAGTTAACTTCTTATCAGCAGCAAGTAATAGAAGAGATAGAGAAAGATCAGGCTAGCGGCATTGAGATGATGAGATTACTACAAGGTGATGTTGGATCAGGTAAAACTTTAATAGCACTGCTTACTATGACGAATGTAGCAGTTGCAGAGTTTCAGGCAACATTAATGGCACCGACTGATCTACTTGCCAATCAGCATTATGAGTTTTTTGTTAGAGCTTTGAAAAATACTGGTATAAAAATTGGATTACTTACGGGTAAAATACTCGGCTCGACTAGAAAAAATATTATGATGCAGCTTGAAAATGGTGAAATTGATATATTAATTGGCACTCACGCTTTATTTCAGGAAAAGGTAAGTTTTAAGAAACTCGGTTATATAGTGATAGATGAGCAGCATAGATTTGGCGTACAGCAAAGACTTGATCTAATAAATAAAGGTAAAAATCCTGATGTTTTAGTTATGACCGCAACACCAATTCCAAGAAGCCTTGCCCTCACTATGTTTGGGGATATGACTATATCTAAGCTCCAAGGAAAGCCCAAAAATCGTCTGCCTATTGCTACAAACACTATGTCTATCAATAAAATCGAACATATTTTAGAAGCGATAAATAAGAAGCTTGTTGCAGGCGAGCGAATATATTGGATATGTCCATTGATAGAGCAGGACGATAAAGAAAAAACGGAAGAAGATAGACTATTAATGGATGTAATGAATCGTTTTAATTCGATTGAGAATGTTTATGCAGAATGCAGCGGTATTATATTCATGGTAAAATGAACAATGAGCAAAAAGATGCTGTAATGAAGCAATTTAAGGATGGTGAAATTAAGATATTAGTTGCAACAACCGTTATTGAAGTTGGGATAGATGTACCTGAAGCAACATTAATTATTATCGAAAATGCCGAGCGTTTCGGGCTTGCTCAGCTCCATCAGCTGAGAGGTAGAGTAGGGCGTGGTAGTTTGCAATCATATTGTATATTGCTATATAATCCTAAAAGACTTGGTAAAGTTGGGCGTGGTAGATTTGAGATAATGAAACAAACTAATGATGGGTTTTATATTGCCGAGCAGGACTTAAAACTTCGTGGTAGTGGTGAGATTTTAGGTGTAAAGCAAAGCGGTGAGATGGATTTTTTCTTCGCTGATTTAGCAAGAGATTATGACCTGTTACTTAAAGCTAATAAGTTTGCTGAAATAGGAGCAAAGGGCGATGCAGAGTTTATTGATTTCCAAATTAAACTATTTGCAAAATCGCAGATTAGCGAGTTTGTATAAATATATTATTTGCTTTTTTCTCTGAATATTGTTAGTATTACTGCGATTATACTGGCTGGGTAGCAAAGTGGTAATGCCGTGGACTGCAAATCCTCTATTCGTCGGTTCGATTCCGACCCTAGCCTCCATCTAAAATTAAAAATTTTATGGAATTTATTTCACAATTCCTAGAAATGTTACTCGCTGAGCGAGCATTATCAAAAAATTCCATACTTAGTTATAAGCGTGATTTATTAGATTTTCATAATTATCTTACCAAACAAAAATTATCAGAATTAAATATTACTACAGAAAATGTTAGAAATTGGATTGAATATCTAGCAGAAAATGGTTTGCAAGCTCGTTCTATTAACCGAAAAATATCAACCATAAAAAGTTATTATGAATTTTTAATTAGTGAAAATCATACTAATTTAAATCCGCTACTAAATGTAGATTTACCAAAATATCAAAATAAACTTCCTGAAATATTAGCGATAGATGATATTAAAAAACTACTTGAATATTGTTCGCAAGATAGTTCACCTGAAGGTATCCGGCTTAATGCAATGATCCACTTGCTGTATGCTAGCGGTCTTAGAGTCTCGGAGCTGGTTAGTCTTAAGCTTAGTGATATTCTAACTAATAAAATGTCAAGAGAAGTAAAAAAAGTATTTTCTGTGCTTGGTAAAGGTAATAAAGAAAGAATTATAGTAATAAATGAGCAGGCTGTTAATAGTCTTGTTAAGTATTTAGCTGTTAGAGATAATTTTGTAAATAAAACAAAACCAAAAAATTTGATTTATTTATTTCCCTCTTCAGCTGCTGCTGGTTATATGACTAGGCAAAATTTTACTATTCTCTTAAAATCGGCTGCTCTTTATGCTGGGCTTAAGCCTGAGCATATTTCCCCGCACGTATTGCGTCATAGCTTTGCAAGCCATTTGCTTGAGGGCGGAGCGGATTTACGTGTTATTCAAGAGCTATTAGGTCATGCTGATATCTCTACTACTCAAATATATACTCATCTTCAAACCAACCATCTTAAAAAAGCATTGTTACATCATCCCCTCAGTAAAAATTAAAATACTTAACCATTGTATAAAATTCTTGCTAATATTTTTTAACTATGCATAATACGCCTTTTTGATATTCAAGGAGGATAAATGAAATTTACTAAATTTTTTTGTATAACAGTTGAGAATGATGATAATGAGTATGATATAAATTATATTGCAGAATATATAATTTATAATATTAAAAACAAGAAAATTATATTAAATATATTAAAAGTTTTACAAGAACTACAAAAACTATCAAATTTACCGAAACATATAAAACAATTATTTCTATTGAATTTAGAAAGTAAAATATCTGATGAAGGGTTACATAGTCTTAATGAAAAAATAATGGAGCATGCTATAAGTCTATCTGATTCTGAAGATCTAAGTTTTTTTCTACGCAAATCAGATGATTCTATATTACGTAACTTACTTTATTTAGAGGCAATAAGAAATAATTTTACTGCTGAACTTAATGAAGAAGGAGATCTAACAATTAATTTTCCTAATTCAATATTGCAGCTTTATAAACTACTGGTGAATAATTTTTATTTAAAAAAGTTTAAAGATGATAAAACTCAGGAAAAAATATATACAAAACTTACGCTATGTTATAGCAAATATGCTAAAAACTCTTATTACACAGCAATGTTTTATAGTGAAGCACTTCATAATATCCCTTAATTCATGGGCATTATATCAAACATAGCGTAAGTTTTGTATAATTTACATCAAAAAAATTTAAAAGATGAAAGTAAAGATGAGTTAGAAAATCATTATGTTAAACAGAGCTTAGCAGAAAGTACAATGTGTTTATTTATAAGTAAATATATTAATGAGCATGATCTAAATAAAGTATTTAAGTTGCCTATATTTAAACGCAAATTAGATAATTCATTAGAATTAGGGTATCCAGATAATGAAGATACTAAAACATTCATAGTTAGTAATATATTAAATGATGTAAAGGTATTTATATTAATAATCTAGCATTTTCAGATATTTTATAATCAGTAATGTATAGTAGATTAGATGATGAAATAATTACAGTAAAAGTTTTAGGAACTATTGAAACAGAATTATGACTTACGAGCTACTATCCTAAAATTTTAGTGATATAGTCAGTAAAAATTCATGGTAATTAGTTTATTACATATTTAATATAATTGTGTCATTAAGTTATTACCATATATGCTAAAAGAATCAAAAAAGAATCAAAATTTTATTACAAATAAAAATCTAGCAGATTTAGTTATTGAAGAGTTAGAAAATAAGGATTTTGATTTAAAAGTTTTAGAAAAAATACAGCAAGCATTTAGTACTGCAAGTAAGCAAAAGCAAAGAGAAGCTTTTATATCTATTATAGATACAAATCTTAAAAATGAGCAGTTACATAAATTAAATAGGGCAGTAATGGAACATGCAGGCGAGCTAATGCCAACTAATGATCCACATTTTGTTTGTCGTACTACTGATAATAAAATTTGGGGAGAATTATTATTATTAGAAGCAAGACGTCATGGTATGAAAGCTGAGTTTAACTCTAAGTCAGAGTTACAGCCTCTTAGTATCAAAAATATACCTCAAGAAATATTAAATCATTATTTCATTCTCAAACAAAAATTTTATCCCCAAAGAGATTCTAAAGACTCAATCTATAGTAGGATTGCTCAAAGTATTAATTTTTTACTATATGCTCCTCTTTTTCGAGAAACAAAAGAGTATGAAAAGCTATCTGATATGGATAAACTGACCGCAGAAGGTGAAATACGAAACCCTAACGGCAAATATGTTCAAAATTTGGTAGAGAAAAAATTAGCAGCACATATAGAAAAGCATGCTAATATTCAAGAAATATATGAGAATAAAAAAAATGAGGAAAAAGAAGCTGAAATATCTTCAATAATTGAAACATCAATAAAAAAGTTAGAACAAAACAAAAAAATAACTATTGAAAGTCAGCAGCGAGAAAAAATTAAAAGACGTCTATCTAGATTTTTAGAAGAATTTTCAATTGAAGCACTAACTTCTAACAAAAGAAAGTTAATAGATATAATTCATCAAGAGCTTTATCAAAAACGATCTATATGGTCAAAAATAGTTAATTATTTCGGTATAAAATATTACAAGATTTCAAAAGAAAACCTTAAAAATATAAAAGAAGTAATAGGTAGTAAAATTTGTTATTTTACTATGAAACCGGAAGTAAGAAAACAGTTAGAACAGCTTTCAAAAGAGTTACATAAATCAGGTACAGTAATATCTTCAATTGATAAAGATAAGCAGAAAAGCCTAGATGAATTAAAGGAAAATTTTAAAGAATTAAAAAAATTAAAAAATCCAATATTGCCGTCGAAAGTTAAACAAGCTAAATCCAAAACAAAAGCAAATTCTACTCTGCACAAAATCTAGAAATTTTAATTTATACTAGACCAGAAAGACATGGGCAAGACTTAAAAAGGTGAGGAAACCTAAAGCATCGGTTAGGGTTGTTAGGAAGACGCCAGAGCCGGCAGCTGGGTCAATATCGAAATAGTGCAGTAATATGGGAATAGCAGAACCAAACGACCCTGCTACCAGAAAGTTTAAGATTACAGCAATAGCAAAAATTACGCTAAGATTAAGGTCCGTCAACATCACAAAACTAAGTCCTGCACCGATAATTGCCAGTACGAAGCCGTTAAAACCCGATACAGCTATTTCTTTCAAGATTATTTTACTTACGTTGCTATAATGAATGTCTTTATTGGCAAGTGCTCTAACCGTAACTGTCATAACTTGCGTACCTGCATTGCCACCCATAGAAGCTACAATAGGCATGGTAGCTGCAAGCGTTACTAGTTTTGTGATAGTATCGTTAAAATGATTAATAATAAGCGAAGTCATGCAAGCGGTAATCAAATTAACAAATAGCCAAGGAAAGCGATGTTTAACAGTGTAAAAGAAATTAAAAAAGGTATCTTGTGTATGCACACCACTTAGCGATAATATATCTTTTTCGGCTTGTTCTTCAATAATATAGATTATATTGTCAATAGATACGCTACCAATTAATTTACCATTTTTATTGACCACTGGTACTATAGTTAAAGCATATTGTTTAAAAATGAAACTAAGTTCATTTAAATCGGTGAAACTATCAGCCAGTTTAAAATCTTTACTCATTAAATTTTTTACCAATTCATTTTTTTCATGCTTAATTAAAGTACTAAGCGAGATGATACCGATAGGACGTAGTTTATTGTCTGTAACAATAGCAGCGTGGAAGTCATTTTTGACAGTTTTTATAAAATTTAACGACTCTTTAACAGTCCAATTTTCTTTAAGATTAACAAAGTCTCTCTCTATTACTCTTCCTACTGTATTTTCTGGATATGTACACCCAATAGTGATTTGATGTTTTTTTTCTTTAGAAAGATTGCTTAATATTAAATCTTTAATATCATCATCTAAGTCAATTACAACTTCAATAGCGTCTTCTATATCAAGCTTATCAATTAATTCTGCCGATTTTTTAATACCAAGTGTTTCTATTATTAAAGGTTTGCTATAAGCATTTAGTGAAAATAAAGTTTCAGGTTTAAGTTTGTCTTGTAATAGTGGAATAATGATTTTATAGATTTTTGGGCTTAAATTATCTAAAAAATCTGCTAAATCGGCATAATGAAGTTCTGCAAGCCTACTAGCTGCAGCATTATAATTATGATCTTCTAATAAATCATTAATTTGATCAAAAATTTCAGCAAATTGATCATGATGATCAGGTAATATGCTTTTGAACATACTGAAATTAGGCATAATCCCTTACCTATAGTCAATTGATTTGAAATTTGTGCTTCGTTGTTCGTCGTCTCGCCTATTATTATAGACGTCGTTCCTCACGCCTGTCACAAAATTCACTGAATTGACTATAATAGTCTGCTTGCAGAACTATTATAATTATTTAAAACTGATTTAGTTAGGTTTGACGTAGAATGGTGTACGATTTGTTAATCAATATAAATTACAGAACAAAAATAAGCAATAGTTTTTTATCCGCTAAGATCTTATGTCAAAACTTACGCTATGAGTAAAAAAGTGATAAATTATTGTAAAAATAATTAAACATGTCAAAGAGGATAAAGTTGCAAGCAATACCAATTAATAGGACAGATTATTGTCAATTTTTAATAGTTAGCCAAAAGAATTATAGTTTAACCTACTACGCTGAACATGCAAAGAAATGTAGTCATGATGTTATTAATAGATTTTTAAGGAATAAAAAATATACACCTTCTTTGTTATGGGAACACATCAAGAATGATGTTATTTTTTCATCTAATGGATATACAATATTTGATGATACGGTTTTAAATAAAAGGAATACGAAGCAAATAGAAATTGCAAGATCGCAGTACAGTGGAGCTACAGGTAGAGTTACTAAAGGTATAGGAGTAGTGAGTCTGGTATATTATAACCCTGATATTAATAAGTTTTGGGTAATAGATTATCGAATTTTTGCACCTGATCATGATGGAGCAACAAAACTAGAACACCTATTAAACATGTTAAATAATGCTGTTTATAGCAAGAAGATTCCTTTTCAAACAGTACTTTTTGACACATGGTATTCTACACACAAAATTATGCAACATGTTGACTCTCTGGGGAAATATTATTATGCCCCTATTAAAGCCAATAGAAACGTTAGTAAAACACACGATTCTAAACCTTATAAAGCTGTAAAAGAGTTGACATTTTCAGATGAAGAGATCAGGCATGGAGTAGAGATTCATATAAAAGGCTTTGCTAAAAATAAGCATGTTAATTTGTTTAAATTTACTGTTTCTACCAACAGAGTTGAGTATGTTGTTACCAATAACAAAACTCACAAATCTTCTAAAGCTGCACAAGATGAGTGTGGCTTTCGATGGGTAATTGAGAGCATGCACAGAGAAATTAAGCAACTTACTGGGATAGAACGTTGTCAATGCAGGAAACAGCGTATTCAACGTAATCATATTAGTTGGGCATTTTTAGTTTGGGCATTTCTCAAAAGGACTGCAAATACAATCGGTAAAACGGTTTACAAAATAAAGTTAGGGCTTTTAGATGACTATATGCAACAACAGCTGCGTTCTCCATCTTTACGATATTTAGAACCAAACATAGCGTAAGTTTTGAGATATTATTGCCCCAATAATATTTGATGGGACATGTAATAAGGACATTTTTGAAACTTATGTACAAGAGATATTGATCAAGGAATTAAAGGCTGGTCAGATAGTAGTAATGGATAATATTAATTTTCATAAAAGTACAAAAGTGAAAACGTTAATTGAATCTGTTGGTTGCAGTATTTTATTTTTACCAACTTACTCTTCTGACTTAAATCCTATTGAGCATTACTGGTTTAAAATCAAGAATGAAATAAGAAAAACTATTTCTAATTTTGAGCACTTTTTTGATGCTGTTTACTATGCTTTTAAAAAAGTCACTACCTTATCGCATTAAGCTATAGCTTGTGGTAATCACATTATTTCTAGTTAAAATATAGACTGCATATGCTTTTTCCCTTGCTTCATTTAAGGAACTAATAGACCTATTTGCCATATTTCCTAAATATATATACCTTGATTGAATGTATCGCTAGGAACGGCTAAATATTTACTAGCTGCTTCGGTTAAAAAATGCATAGCATAAACAGAAATGAATGGATCAGAACTATCGCTAACATTATTCCAATATTTAAACCCGCCATCATAATTTTGACGTTCTGATAGCATTTGAAAAGCTTTAGATAATGACTCATCCATTTTCTTACGATCTGTTTGGAGTATGATAACTAGATTTTGCTGATCATATAGTAAAACATTAGCAAAATTTTGGCTTATTAATTGCTCAGTGCAGCCATAAGGATAATTATTTAAGAAATCTCTAAAACCAGAAATAATAGCAAGCGGTGATTTAGAAGCAGAAATTTGTAATTTAGCAAATTTCGGATATAAATCTCTTGCGATTTTTAAAGTAATATTATTACCAGCAGCAAAGCCAGTATCAACTGTTGTAACGTTAGGCATAGGCGGACGTACGCTAGTTGTTGTGGTAATTTCAGAGCTATGTACTACAGCCAAAGAGATAATATCAGGTTTAAGGTGATTTATAGAAGCTGTAACCTTGAAGTCAGCCGATCCAAGCTTATCTGTTGCTTTTAATTTAACATTAATAGTAGCTTCTTTATTTTTATCAATCTGTATTTCATTAGGATATTCTAGGATTTTAAGCCCGTTACTTGTCTCAATATTTACAAAAACTTGAGCGTTTCCTGAATCTTTTAAATTATTAAATATTGTTACCGGTACTATAAATTCATCATCTGGAGCTACAAATAAAGGTAAGTTTGGAGTAATAATAATATCTGATTGTACTAAAACATCAGATTTGAAAGCTCCAGCAGCTTCAAGACTTGCTGATACTGCCATAACTCTTAAAGTGCCGTTAAGTAGCTTGGAATATTAAATGTAATTTCTCTTTTATTAGGATCTGCATCTAAAATTCCTGACCAAAATACTACTGGAGGCTGATCTTTTCTTTTAAATGGGTTAAGGTTTCTGCTCATACTCATAGCATAATCACCTGCAGGGGCTGCCATAGCTCTCATTAAAAATGATTTTTCTGGCAATATTAAATCCATAATTTGTGATGTAGTTACCTCAAGGGCTCTATTACCTATAAAATAATTAAGAGGATCAGGTGTTTGATAACCAGCAAATGATAATATTCCCTCATCAATAGCAAATATTACAATTTTACCTGGATTTTTAGTACTATAATTAATTGTTAGTTTGAAAATACTATAAGTAAGTAGAACAGAACCTATTTAAAATAATAAGATTTTAAATAGGTAATGATGAACAGAAAATATAGACACTTATCTCGAGAAGAGAGATATGAGATAAAAAGAATGTATGACCTAGGAGTCAGTATTAATAAGATAGCACAACATCTTACGAGGTCTAAAAGCACTATTAGTATGGAGCTAAAAAGAAATAAGGTAAAAGATAAGTATATGCCTTGTGTTGCTCAGGAAAAATATGAAAACAGGATGTATCAGCAAGAGTTATTAAAAATAGAAAAGAACCCTATGTTGTTAGATTATATTAAAAATGCTATGATTCGTAAGAAATGGTCGCCGGATGCTATAGCCGGAAAGTTAAAACTAGACAAAAATACAGCTTTGTGTATCAGTACAGAAAGTATATATAGATTTGTTTACACTTCTGCAGTAGCAGCTAAATTAAAGTTATATAGCTATTTACCTTCTAAAAGATATAAAAGGCAAGAAAGAGGGAAGAGGCGTCAAAGGATCATTATACCACAAAGGATCTCAATACATCAGCGTGATGCAATAGCTACGAAAAAGGTAGAAGTAGGGAATTTTGAGGCAGATCTTACATTTCATAAAGGTAATCAAAGTATGAATATTGGTGCACTGGTGGATAAAAAGACAAAACTTACGCTATGTTTGATATAATGCCCATGAATTAAGGGATATTATGAAGTGCTTCACTATAAAACATTGCTGTGTAATAAAAGTTTTTAGCATATTTGCTATAACATAGCGTAAGTTTTGAAGAGTCAAAAGATTATTTTAGTGCTGAATAACTCCAAGAGAGCTACAACAGTTACCAATGGTTTTTTAAGAAAGATAAAAACTCTTCCAAATAGTTTGAGAAAGACTATTACTATGGATAATGGCAAAGAGTTTGTGGGGCATGTTGCCTATAGACTATCTGGGTTTCAAACTTTCTTTTGTGATCCATACCGCCCTAGACAAAAAGCATTAGTGGAAAAAATGAATTCTATGATTCATAGAATTTTACCTAAAAATACAGATATTACTACCGTTACACAAAGAGGTCTTGACAATGTTGCTGAGATTTTAAATAACATGCCAAGAAAGATTTTTGGTTATAAAACCCCCAATGAAATTTGGGCAGAAAATTTATAGGTTTTGTTCTACTTAGTCCTTGCATTTTCAATGGAAATTACTAGTTTTGCTTATTCTAATAAACTATAGCATAAATCATTAAGATACTGACAATTTAATAGTATTAAAAACAGCATCATAAAATGTTTCAAAATCTCCTACAACTTTCCTAATTTCGTTTTTTATCTTAAACCAGTAATGCTCTATAGGATTTAAATCAGGAGAGTAAGTTGGTAAATACAATATGGTACAACCAACGGATTCAATTAACTCTTTAACTTTAGAATTTTTATGAAAATTAATGTTATCCATAATAACGGTTTGCCCAGGTTGTAATTCTGTAATTAATACATCCCTAATATAAGTTTTAAAGACCTCTGTATTACAATTACCTTCAAATATTACAGGAGCAATAAGATTACCATTACAAAGACCAGCTATCATACTTATTCTAAATTTATGTTGATACACCTTTTCTCCATAACACCTTTGTCCTATAATGCTCCATCCATACTCTTTGCAAGCATTATCCTCTATTCCAGATTCATCAAGATATACTAATTTGTCTTTTGTGATGGTTTGTATCTTTGCTATAAATTCATTTCTTAATTTAATATCTCTTTTCGGATGAAAATGAGTTTTGTTTATAGCTATAGCCAAGTTTTCTGATTTGTCTTAAAATAGTTACAGATGCAATATTACCCCATTGCTTTGCTAACTCCTTTGATGTTTTATTCATATTAGCTTTAAAAAATTCTTTAAAAGATTCTGAATCTTTTATCTTATGACTATGTCCTTTCTGATAACCAGTTGCTGCTTCTAAAGTACCTTGCTTATCTTTTAATTTTTTCCATTTATATATAGTATCACGACTTACATTAAATAATTTACTTACCTTACTTATTCGTATCCCTGCTTCTACAGCTTTTATAACTCTTAGTCTTAGTTCTATTGCATATGCTCGTGCCATATCTCTTTACATGCTTGTTAATATTTGCTTACTATAACATGATACTCTCGCTCTGTCAGTACCTTAATGACTTATGCTATACAGCGTCATTTTACTATTACCGACAGTGGAGAAGATTATTATAAGCTTTTAATAAAAGTAAAAGAAGTAACTGATAATGATTCTTTTTCTGTAACACAGTATCTACGTGACGCTGAAATGAATACAATAGTAGGATTAAGACCTCCATGTGGTATTCCATTTAAATTAGATAATGTTATTCCTCTTGTCCTAATTAGTGGAGGGGTAGGAGAAAGCAATTCTATTGCTGTTATGCAAGCTATAAAAGAATCTATAAAAAATGGACAAAGCGATAAACTACCATCATCTATACATATTATTCACTCTACTCAAGGTGAAAACAGTGATACACATCAATTAGATCTACCTGTAGAGCAATTAAGAGATCTTGGTCTTAAGGTTTCTTATGATAAATATTATACTCAAGATAGCTACAGTAAGAATGATACTATTCATATCGGTAGAATAAATGAAGAATCGTTAAATAGTATCTTAGACAATCATAATAATAATTATGAAATTTGTGCTTCTCCTTCTTTCAGTGCTAATCTACAGCAGATATTAAAAGGATGGGGTGTTGCAGAAGATAATATTCATGTAGAGGGATTTGGACCATCACAGGAAGTATTTGATTCATATTTAGGACAAGATAATCTTGGGTCAAGTGTTTGCCCATTTGCTCACGAATAAATAAGAAAATATATATTGTTAAATAAATATTGCTTATATCTATGAACTAGTGTATTTTGCCTTTTCAAGGGATACAATATTGGAATTAAAAAAAGGTGGGTTATCCCGCCTTTTTTGTTATAAAATTGATAATGCAAACTATTGAACAACAAATAACAGATTTGATACAAGAAACCTTAAGTGATATGGGGTTTGAGTTAGTGCTTGTGCGTGTTAAAGGTCTAAGCTCTAAAGTAGTTGAGATATTAATAGACAAGCTTGATGATCAAAAAGTAACGGTAGAAGATTGCACTAAGGCAAGCAATACTATTTCGGCTATTTTGGATGTTGAAGATTTGATAGAAGAGGCATATTATTTAGAGGTTTCATCAAGTGGTGTTGAGCGTCCATTGGTAAAATTTGAAAATTATAAAAGATTTGTAGGACGGGAAGTTAAAATTAAGCTTAAAGAATTATTAAATGGTAGAAGCCGTTATCAAGGTACGATAATTGAGGCTAAAGACGATAAAGTATATTTAAAATGGGAAAACCAAGAAGTAATAATTAATTACGATTCAATTAAAAGTGCTAACCTAGTTTTAACAGAAGAAATGTTTAAAAAATTATTAGGTTCTGAGAATAAAAGTAATACAAGGTAATGTAATATATGTCTAATATAGGTAACATAGAAATTTTACAAATTATAGATTCTGTAGCTCGTGAGAAAGGAATATCAAAAGAAGTTTTGATATCAACTGTAGAACAAGCAGTGCAAGTAGCAGGGCGAAAAAAATATGGCAATGAATATAATATCAAAGCACAAATAAATAGAAAGACAGGTGAAATAAATCTTTTAAGAGTGCTTAAAGTAGTAGAAAATGTAGAAGATTATTTAACACAAATTTCACTTACCGAAGCTTTGCAAAAGGATCCTGAAGCTAAAATTGATGGTGAAATATACGAATATTTACCTTCTATTGATCATGCAAGAGTAGCAGCTCAAGCCGCAAAGCAAGTCATAACACAACGCGTTATAGAAGCAGAGCGTGAAAAACAATATCATGATTTCAAAGATAGAAAAGGTGAAATTATAAATGGTGTTGTCAAAAGAATAGAATATGGCGATATAATAGTTGACCTTAACCGTGCTGAGGCAATAATAAAGAAAGAACAGCAAATTAAAGGCGAAAATTTTAAGGTTAACGACCGAATTAAGGCATATGTACAAGATGTAAGGCACGAAACAAAAGGTCCACAAATCTTTTTGTCTAGAGCAGATGATAGGATGCTTGCTAAACTATTTGAGTTAGAAGTAACAGAAATTTATGAGGGAATGATCGAAATAAAAGCAGTAGCACGAGATGCCGGTTCAAAAGCCAAAATAGCTGTATTTGCTTCAGATAGTAGTATAGACCCGATAGGTTCATGTGTTGGTATTAGAGGCAATAGGGTAAGAGCTATAACAAATGAGCTAAATGGAGAAAAAATTGATATAATATTATGGAATAGGGATGTTGCACAGTTTATAATTAATGCTCTTGCACCTGCTGAAATTTTAAAAATTCTTATTGATGAAGATAAAAGAAAAGTAGAGGTAGTAGTTTCACAAGAGAATCAAAGCCTTGCAATAGGTAGAAGAGGACAAAATGTAAGACTTGCTGCTAAACTTACAGGATGGAATATCGATATAATGACTGAAGAGCAAGAGTCAAAACGAAGAAATGAAGAGTTTGTAACTTCTACAGAATTATTTATAGAAGCTTTAGACGTTGAAGAAGTAATCGGGCAACTTTTATCAGTTAGTGGATTTAATACAATAGAACAAATTGCAAATAGTGATATTAATGCTTTAATGAATATTGAAGGTTTTGAAGAAGAACTAGCTGTAGAGATTAGAAATAGAGCTATTAATTATGTTAATCTCAAAAATGAAAAGATTGTTAAAGAACTTGAAGAGCTTGGAGTTGAACAAGAATTAATAGATATATTAGAAATACCACCTGAATTAATATTAAAATTTGCCGAATATGGTATTAAAACTATAGAAGATTTAGGTGAAATGAGCGTAAATGAATTTAAAAATTTAGCTCCAAATTCTAATATAACAGATGAAAATATTAAATTATTAATTAAGACTGCTAAACAACATAGCGAGCTAAAAGAAGAATAGTGTCATCCTGTGGCGGCGTTGTTGTGTAATCATTTTTCCCTGTTATCCCGTGATTTATTCACTGGATCCAGTAAAAATACTAAAATTATTAGTATTTTTTATTGTTTTTCTGGATGCTGTGGTCAAGCAACTAGATGACATCGAGGATGCTTTTCGATCCATGCAACAAAGCCGGCGTGTCCACGGGGTGACACCGGTACTAAACACAAAGGTTTAAATATGACGGATAACCAAGAAAACAAACCCAAAAAGTTGACACTTAGCAATACAAAATTGTCACTTAACAAATCTTTTGATTCTCTTGCGAGTACTCAAAATTTTGTTAATGCTAAGTCGAAAACATTAGTAGAGGTTAGAAAAAGTTCTAGCGGTTCTACTACTACTCTTTCATTAAATAAAGAGAAAGGTAGCTTAGAAACTGGGTCAAGTAGTGGTAGTGAAGAATTCAACAGACGCTTATCTATTCTAAAAAAAGCTGCAGAACAATCAAAATTAAATGATAATTCACAAATAAGTACCTTAAGTAAACTTGCAAGCATTAATCAGTCTACTACTTCACAAGCAGAGCCTCTAGAGGTTGAGCAAGAAGAAATCAGAGATACTAACAAAATAAAAGAAGAACCAAAGATAGAAGAAGCAAAAGATATTGAAGAGCCAGCACCTCAAACTCCTAAGAAGAAAGAGGATATTTTTGTAAAATCTCCGTTAGTAGGAACTAGAACACGTTATGGTATAGAATCGGAAAAAGATGTAGATAAAGTAACTGAAAATAAGGTGATTGCACCAAAGCCTAAAGTTGATGAATCAAGAAAGTTTAAAAAGACTGACCTCTTTAATATGGTTGGTGATGATGAAAACGATAATAGAAATAGAACTAGGAGTCTTGCTTCTATAAAAAGGGCAAGAGAAAAAGAAAAGCGTAAATCATTAGTACAAGCACCTGAAAAAGTATATAGAGAAATAACGCTACCTGAAGTTATTGGTGTTGGTGATTTTGCAAATGCAATGTCTGAGCGTGTATCTGATGTTATTAAAGAGTTAATGAAGCTTGGCATCCTTGCTAATGCTAGTCAAACAATTGATGCAGATACTGCAGAGTTAGTAGCTACCCATCTAGGTCATGCTGTCAAAAGAGTCCAAGAATCGGATGTTGAAAATATCTTAATTACCAATGATAAAGAAGAAGATTTAAGATCACGTGCACCAGTTGTTACAGTTATGGGGCATGTTGATCATGGAAAAACTTCTCTACTTGATGCTCTGAAATCTACAGATGTAGCATCCGGTGAGACAGGGGGAATTACCCAGCATATCGGTGCTTATAGAGTAACGCTTGCTGATGGTAGAGCTATTACCTTTATAGATACTCCTGGTCATGAAGCTTTCTCAGAAATGCGTTCAAGAGGGGCAGGTGTAACTGATATAGTAATCATAGTAGTTGCAGCAGATGATGGAATTAAGCCGCAAACTGTTGAAGCGATTAACCATGCAAAAGCAGCAAATGTTCCGATAATAGTTGCTATTAATAAGATTGATAAACCTGATATTGATATTCAGCGTGTAAAAAACGAACTCTATATGTATGAAATTATTGGCGAAGAAGCTGGAGGTGACGTTATGGTTATTCCAATCTCGGCACTTAAAAAAATTAATTTAGACAAGCTTGAAGAAGCTATTTTATTAATTGCAGAAATGCAAAATTTAAAAGCTAATCCGTTCGGGTCAGCTAGCGGCGTTGTGATCGAATCAAAAATCGAAAAAGGAAGAGGTGCGTTAACAACCATGTTAGTTCAGCGTGGTACTTTAAAAAGTGGTGATATTATAATAGCTGGAACTGCGTATGGTAAAGTCAAAAAAATGACTAACGATAAAGGAATAGAAGTTTTAGAAGCTACCCCATCCGTTCCGATAGAAATTCAGGGGTTGAGTCATGTTCCTCATGCTGGCGATATGTTTAACGTAGTACAAACTGAAAAGCAAGCAAAAGACATAGCAGAATATAGAGAGCGAGTTGCTAAAGAAAAGAAAATATCTATAGCACCACGTTCAAGCTTAGAAGATTTATTCTTAAAAGCTTCTGGTAGTAGTAAAATTAAAGAATTACCTTTAATTATTAAAGGCGATGTTCATGGTTCAGTTGAAGCTATTGCTGGTAGTTTATTAAAATTACCAAATGATGAAGTTAAGCTCCGCATTCTTCACAGTGGTGTAGGTCCTATAACAGAATCAGATGTATCACTTGCTCATGCTTCTTCAGCTATCATTGTTGGTTTTAATGTTAGAGCAGGTGCAAATGCAAAAACTGCTGCAGAGAAAGAAAAAGTTGAAATTAGATATTATAGCATAATATACGATCTATTAGATGACGTAAAAGCAATTATGAGCGGAATGCTTGATCCGATTATTAGAGAACAATATATTGGATCAGTAGAAATTAGGCAGATATTTAATATTACCAAGATTGGTAAAATCGCTGGTTCTTATGTTACTAGAGGTATTATTAAGAAAGGAGCAGGGGTACGCTTATTACGTGATAATATAGTAATTCATGAGGGTAAGCTGAAGACTTTAAAACGCTTTAAAGAAGAAGTTAAAGAAGTCAGAGAAGGCTATGAGTGCGGTATCGCATTTGAGAATTACGAAGATATCAGAGAGGGCGATACAGTCGAGGTATTTGAGCTTATTCAAGAGAAAAAACAGTTATAGCTTAGTTTTCCGTCATTGCGAGAAAAACTGTAAGTTTTGACGAAGCAATCTAGTAAAAAAATACAAAACTTACGCTATGTTATAGCAAATATGCTAAAAACTCTTATTACACAGCAATGTTTTATAGTGAAGCACTTCATAATATCCCTTAATTCATGGGCATTATATCAAACATAGCGTAAGTTTTGAATACTAAAATTATTAATATTTTTTATTATTTTCTGGATGCTGTGATCAAGCAACTAGATGACACCATGAGTGTTTTTTGATCTACACAACAAAGCCTATGCGGGAATGACATGTAATATATGACTATGGAACTTACCGGAAATGAGTTAATTAAGTCCAAGCTTATAGATACCCCTGAGCGTTCAGGGGTTTATCGGATGTTTGATGCTAATAAACAAGTCATTTATGTCGGTAAAGCTAAAAACCTAAAAAGGCGTCTTACTAATTACATTAAAACAGATTTAGATACTAAAACGCTTCGGATGGTTGCAAATACTTGCTTTTTGGAGTATAGTATTACTAATTCTGAAGTTGAAGCACTGCTTTTAGAAGCTCAGCTAATCAAAAAATTTCAACCGAAGTTCAATATTCTTCTTAAAGATGATAAATCTTTCCCTTTTATCAAATTACGTTTAGATCATGATTTCCCGCAATTGCTAAAATACCGAGGCAGAGCCTTAAATGATGGGAAGTTTTTTGGTCCTTTTGCTTCAGCAACCGAAGTTAACACTACTTTATCAGAACTACAAAAAATCTTTAAACTACGTTCCTGCACAGATAATTACTTCAATTCACGTACTCGTCCTTGCCTGCAATATGAAATCAAGCGTTGTTATGCTCCATGTGTTGGTAAGATCAATAAAAAAGATTATGCAGAGCTAGTAGGGCAGGTGAAAGATTTCTTGCAAGGACGCAGTAAAGAACTTCAAGAAAATCTATCAAAGAAAATGGAAGAATTAAGTGAGCAGATGCGTTTTGAAGAAACAGCAGAAATCAGAGACCGTATTAAAGCATTAAGTTATGTACAGCTTAAAGCTGGTATTACGGATATCGTTAAAGACGCAGATATAATTGCTATTGTAGAAAAGAATGGGCATTATTGTGTAGAAGTATTTTTATACAGGATAGGGCAAGCTTGCGGTAATATTCCGTATTTCCATACTTCTACTGAAAATAGTACCAAAGAAGAAGTATTAAAACATTTTTTACTGCAATTTTATCAAAAGCAACAAGTGCCTCCGGAAATTATTATTAATCATGAAATTGATGATAAAGATAATATCATAGAAGCGATTAGGAGTATTAATGATTTTGCTAAACTTAATATTACAATTCCTGCTAGTGGTGGTAAGCTTAAATTAGTTCAAAATGCTGAGGAAAATACCTTATTTTCACTTGAGCAATATCAAAAGAAATTTGCTAAAAATCAAGAAATTATGTTTGAGATTAAAGAGTTATTTAATCTTTCTGAAATTCCTGAACGAATCGAAGTTTATGATAATAGCCATATTCAAGGTAATTTTGCCGTCGGGGTTATGATAGTTGCCGGTAAATCCGGTTTTGATAAAAAAGAATATCGGGTTTTTAATGTAAGTGTAAGTCATTTCAGTTCTTTACAATGTCATTCCCGCAAAAGCGGGAATCCAGAAAAATTAAGTATGGATCCCCGCTTTCGCGAGGATGACATAAGAAATGACGCTGTAGGTGATGACTATGAAATGCTTCGTCAAGTTTTAACTAGACGATTAACCAGATTAAAACAAGAGCCGCATAGGTTGCCGAGCTTGATGATTATAGATGGGGGGAAAGGGCATTTAGGAATTGTTAAAGAAGTGATGAACAAGCTTCAAATGGATATTCCATTTGTTTGTATGTCAAAAGGTCCTGATAGAAATGCTGGTCTTGAGCAGTTTTATATGATGGGTAGAGAAGTATTTACCTTGAACAAGAATTTACCGCTTATGAAATATTTACAAATCCTGCGGGATGAAGCTCATAATTTTGCGATAAAGAATCATAGACTTAGTAGATCCCGAGCTATAAAAGTCTCAAGTTTTGATGAAATAGAGGGAATAGGGGATACACGTAAAAAAGCATTACTGCATTATTTTGGTTCATATAAAGCAGTATCAGATGCGAGCATAGATGAGCTTTCTAAAGTAAAAGGCATTAGTAAATCACTTGCGAAAATGATCTTTAATGCCTTGCATAAAAATTAAGCTATTAAGCTTTATCTGTAGGATTATTAGTAGTAGTGTTATCAAAACTTACGCTATGTTTGGTTCTAAATATCGTAAAGATGGAGAACGCAGCTGTTGTTGCATGAAAATACTATAAGTAAGTAGAACAAAACTTATTTAAAATAATAAGATTTTAAATAGGTAATGATGAACAGAAAATATAGACACTTATCTCGCGAAGAGAGATATGAAATAAAAAGAATGTATGACCTAGGAGTCAGTATTAACAAGATAGCACAACATCTTACGAGGTCTAAAAGCACTATTAGTATGGAGCTAAAAAGAAATAAAGTAAAAGGTAAGTATATGCCTTGTGTTGCTCAGGAACAATATAAAAAAAGGATGCATCAGCAAGAGTTATTAAAAATAGAGAAGTTACCTATTTTGTTAAATTATATCAAAAATGCTATGATTCACAAGAAATGGTCACCGGATGCTATAGCCGGAAAGTTAAAACTGGACAAAAATACAGCTTGTTGTATCAGTACAGAAAGTATATATAGATTCGTCTACACTTCTGCAGTAGCAGCTAAATTAAAGTTATATAGCTATTTACCGTCTAAAAGATATAAAAGGCAAGAAAGGGGGACAAGGCATCAAAGGATCATTATACCACAAAGGATCTCAATACATCAGCGTGATGCAATAGCAATGCAAAAGCTAGAAGTAGGACATTTTGAGGCAGATCTTACATTTCATAAAGGTAATCAAAGTATGAATATCGGTGTGCTGGTGGATAAAAAGAGTCAAAAGATTATTTTAGTGCTGAATAACTCCAAAAGAGCTAAAACAGTTACCACTGGGTTTTTAAAAAAGATCAAAACGCTGCCAAGTAGTGTTAGAAAGACTATTACTATGGATAATGGCAAAGAGTTTGTAGGGCATCTTGCTTATAGACTATCTGGGTTTCAAACTTTCTTTTGTGATCCATACCGCCCTAGACAAAAAGCATTAGTGGAGAAAATGAATTCTATGATTCATAGAATTTTACCTAAAAATACAGATATTACAACCGTTACACAAAGAGGTCTTGACAATATTGCTGAGATTTTAAATAACATGCCAAGAAAGATTTTTGGTTATAAAACCCCCAATGAAATTTGGGCAGAAAATTTATAGGTTTTGTTCGACTTAGTCCTTGAATTTTCACTCATAGTGACTATTTTCAATTAGCATATTAGAAATATGAAGTAGAGAGTGAAAGCTTTCTTTTAAATGCTCTTTTAAAATCCAAAACTTACGCTATGAGTAAAAAAGTGATAAATTATTGTAAAAATAATTAAACATGTCAAAGAGGATAAAGTTGCAAGCAATACCAATTAATAGGACAGATTATTGTCAATTTTTAATAGTTAGCCAAAAGAATTATAGTTTAACCTACTACGCTGAACATGCAAAGAAATGTAGTCATGATGTTATTAATAGATTTTTAAGGAATAAAAAATATACACCTTCTTTGTTATGGGAACACATCAAGAATGATGTTATTTTTTCATCTAATGGATATACAATATTTGATGATACGGTTTTAAATAAAAGGAATACGAAGCAAATAGAAATTGCAAGATCGCAGTACAGTGGAGCTACAGGTAGAGTTACTAAAGGTATAGGAGTAGTGAGTCTGGTATATTATAACCCTGATATTAATAAGTTTTGGGTAATAGATTATCGAATTTTTGCACCTGATCATGATGGAGCAACAAAACTAGAACACCTATTAAACATGTTAAATAATGCTGTTTATGAGTCTTTCTAATTAAGTGTGTAAATTTTTCATAGGGCTTAAATTCTACCTTCAAATTTTATCAAAAAGTGAGCCATAGCTGCGTTCCAGTTTGGAATCGGCATAGCCCATTTCTTGGTCATATAATCAATTGCCAAATATAAGGTCTTAAAAACGGCATTATCATTTGGAAAAACCCGTTTATTCTTGGTAACCTTACGTAATTGGCTATTGACAGATTCTACACTATTCGTTGTGTATATTACTTTCCTTATCGCCCCAGGGTATCCTAGAAAAACCATTAAATTTTCCCAATGAACATACCAAGATTTAGCAATTTGTGGATACTGTTTACTCCATTTAGCTTCAAAAGATTCTAAAGCAAGATGTGCTTCTTCCTCTGTGCTAGCAGTATAAATAGGCTTTAAATCAGCCGCTAATTCTTTTCGGTCTTTATATGATACATATTTTAAACTATTTCTAATCTGATGTACAATACATAATTGATGTTCGGTTTTCGGAAAAACTGCCTCTATCGCCTCAGACATACCGGTTAAATTATCACTGCAAGCAATAAGCATGTCTTGCATACCTCTGTTCTTCATCTCAGTAAAATTACCAAGCCAAAATTTTGCTCCTTCATTTTCACTGATCCACAATCCTAAAATATCCTTCCTGCCAGATAAATCAATACCTAATGCTACATATACAGACTTATTGATAATTCGTTTATCTTGACGTACTTTTACTACTAAACAGTCAAAAAATACTATAGCATATACTCGATCCAATGGTCGGCTTTGCCATATCTTGACATCCTCAATTACATCATCAGTAATTTGACTTATCAAACTTTCGCTAACGTCAGCTCCATACAATTCTTGCATTTGAATCTTAATATCAGATAAGCTCATTCCTTTAGCGTATAACGATATTATTTTATCATCAAATCCTTCAATACGTCTTTGACGCTTTGGAATTAATGCAGGTTCAAATGTACTACTTCTATCCCTTGGAACCTCAATCTCTATAACTCCATTATTTGTTACTAGATTCTTTACATTCTTACCATTACGAACATTATCACTATCAGTATGACAATATTTATCATATCCTAAGTGATTATTCATCTCTGACTGCAATGCCTTCTCTACAAGCCGTTTGGTTAATTGCTTTAATAAACCATCCTCTTTAAGTAATGTTGATATATCTGTATCATTATTTATTAATAAATCTATCGCTTGATTCATTGCTTCATTTTGTTTTTGGCTCATATAATTTCTCCTTTTGTTATATTATATTTTTATATAACCTTTGAGAAATTCCCACACTTATTTGGACAGAGCCCTGTTTATAGCAAGAAGATTCCTTTTCAAACAGTACTTTTTGACACATGGTATTCTACACACAAAATTATGCAACATGTTGACTCTCTGGGGAAATATTATTATGCCCCTATTAAAGCCAATAGAAACGTTAGTAAAACACACGATTCTAAACCTTATAAAGCTGTAAAAGAGTTGACATTTTCAGATGAAGAGATCAGGCATGGAGTAGAGATTCATATAAAAGGCTTTGCTAAAAATAAGCATGTTAATTTGTTTAAATTTACTGTTTCTACCAACAGAGTTGAGTATGTTGTTACCAATAACAAAACTCACAAATCTTCTAAAGCTGCACAAGATGAGTGTGGCTTTCGATGGGTAATTGAGAGCATGCACAGAGAAATTAAGCAACTTACTGGGATAGAACGTTGTCAATGCAGGAAACAGCGTATTCAACGTAATCATATTAGTTGGGCATTTTTAGTTTGGGCATTTCTCAAAAGGACTGCAAATACAATCGGTAAAACGGTTTACCAAATAAAGTTAGGGCTTTTAGATGACTATATGCAACAACAGCTGCGTTCTCCATCTTTACGATATTTAGAACCAAACATAGCGTAAGTTTTGATGTTTAATAGGTGTTCTAGTTTTGTTGCTCCATCGTGATCAGGTGCAAAAATTCGATAATCTATTACCCAAAACTTATTAATATCAGGGTTATAATATACCAGACTCACTACTCCTATACCTTTAGTAACTCTACCTGTAGCTCCACTGTACTGCGATCTTGCAATTTCTATTTGCTTCGTATTCCTTTTATTTAAAACCGTATCATCAAATATTGTATATCCATTAGATGAAAAAATAACATCATTCTTGATGTGTTCCCATAACAAAGAAGGTGTATATTTTTCATTCCTTAAAAATCTATTAATAACATCATGACTACATTTCTTTGCATGTTCAGCGTAGTAGGTTAAACTATAATTCTTTTGGCTAACTATTAAAAATTGACAATAATCTGTCCTATTAATTGGTATTGCTTGCAACTTTATCCTCTTTGACATGTTTAATTATTTTTACAATAATTTATCACTTTTTTACTCATAGCGTAAGTTTTGTAGATTTTACGTTATGAAAATAAGGAAAATATTCTTTATGACGAGTGCTATTTGCTATTTCTTTGACTTTATCCGCCCAAATTATTTTTCCACTAACTTTTGTAGTGCCAAAAATTAAAGGGATAGGCTCACCATAATTTGCTGTAACATACTTAAAACTTTCTTTGAAGTTTTTAATATAATCATATTCTTCTGGTTCATGATTTAGTTGATCTAAATACTCACCAAGCATTTTACCAGCAAATCTTCCTATGCTTGAAAATATACCACCTCCAAATGCATTTCCGATAGCACCACCAAACGAACTAAAAAAACTTCCAAACATATTTACCATATTATAGTTTAATATGGATTGATATTAGCCAAAACTTACGCTATGTTATAGCAAATATGCTAAAAACTCTTATTACACAGCAATGTTTTATAGTGAAGCACTTCATAATATCCCTTAATTCATGGACATTATATCAAACATAGCGTAAGTTTTGTAGCATTACGATGTGCTAACACTAAGATATGCTTTTCGGTTTAGTGTCATCCCGTGGCAGCATTGCCTGCGTGATCAGTTTTACCGTCATTGCGAGGAAATTACGAAGTAATTGATGAAGCAATCCAGTAAAAAATGCTAACTTATAGCATTTTTTATTATTTTTTCTGGATTGCCACGCTCCTTGCAGTCGCTCGCAATGACGATTTGGTATCCACGCAGACAATGCCGCCACGGGGTGACAATGTATTATATTGGAGTATATTAATGTTTAAAAAATATATATTTATCTTATTACTACTTGTCACATCTATAGTTAAAGCAGAAAATATAGAAGTAAATAATTTAGATAAAATAAAACAAGATTTTGAAGAAAATTATAATAAAAATTATTTGCCGCAAGATTTACTAGTGGTAATAGACTTGGATAAGGTATTATTTAAGCCATTATTATCTTTAGGTGAGCAAATCGATAAAGATGTTTATACTAAACTAGCACCTACTTTGCAAAAGATGAATAAAAACCCTAAAAATATTTACATCGACCAGTTAATTTTAACAAGTGATAAATATAAAAAGGAATTACTAGATCCTAACTTTCCAAATTTTGTAAGTGATATCAGCAATAAAAATATTCCTATAATAGCTGTAAATGGAGGTTTTACAGGTAATTTTAATAATATACCTAAATTTGAAATATGGATTGCTGATTATTTAAAAAAGAATTTTAACATTGATTTCTCAAATAGCTTTCCTAAAAATAATTATATTATTTTTAATAATTTAAAAAATTTTTCGAATACTTATCCGGTATTTTATAAGGGTATATTGACCAGCAATAATATATCTGGTGCTGAACTAATGATTAATTTTTTTGTTCAAATGAATTTTATGCCTAAAGTACTTATAATGATTAGCGGTAGTACTGAGTTATTAAGTTCAATGGAAGCACAGCTAGCTAATTATAGTTCTTCTGTTTTATTTGTTGGATATTATTATAATAATCAAGATACTAAGGATAATACTACAAATTATAATGTAATTATTAATGACTTGACTAATCAATTGAATAATATAAAAAGAAATAACCCACCTTTAAAAACTAATAATACAAAAAGTAAAAACCCTTATGATCAAAGTAAATAAAATTTTACTCCATTTATTACTTTATTTAATTGTGCCAACTTCAAGCTATGGTCAAATAATTCCTACTTATTCTGTAAATTCTGTAACAATGAAAGATTTGTTACCCAAAATAGACCAAGATAGCCTTGTTTTAATAAATATAGATAATACTATTATAACGCCCAAATCAAAATTTTTTCGCTATAACGATAATCCTTATGTAAATTTTACCAAAAACTTATATAGTCTTGCAGTAAATGATTCATCAGTAAATAATTCTATAGCACAATTAATGCAACAACGCCAAATGATGCTTGTAGAAAAAAATTGGGGGGATTTTATTAATCAAATGAAAAAGCAAGGTGCAACAGTTTTAGGGCTTCAAGAAATAACTACCCCCTGTAATTTGATTGAAAATTATGAAGGATGGTTGTATACCTTACTTTACGGATTAGGGATTAATTTTACTAGTAAAGTTAATGATAAAGATGTATTTAGATTTGATCCAACTGATGCAAGTGCACCTATTTTTTATTTAGGAATAATATTTACCGGAAATACTAATAAAGTAAAGTCACTAATTGAATTTTTAAAAATTGTACCAAAGGAGCCTAGCAAAATTATAGTGTTTGCAAATAATAAACAAGATTTAAAAGATATGGATTCTTATTTAAGAAATGTTGATATAGAATATTATGGAATTGAATATTTGGGATGGCAACAATTACAAGGATCACCCGATCTAGAAGTCGCCAAATTGCAGCAATCAACTCTTCTAAATACAGGACAGTGGTTGGAGGATGATGTAGCTGCAAAAATGTTAAATAAATAGTATGAATAATAATTTAATAAATACTTTAAAAGATTTGATTATTGATACCGGTAAAATTGCTTTAGATATAAAAAAATCAGGAATATTAATTGATACTAAGTCAGATGGGTCGGTAGTTACTAATGCAGATAAAGAAATTAGTAAAATAATCTATCAAAATCTGCAAGTCTTAACTCCAGAAATAAATATAGTGTGTGAAGAACAGCCACTGCCAATACTTAACAGTAACACTTTTTGGTTAATTGATCCAATTGATGGAACACGAAGTTATGTAAACGGCAAAAGCACCTATACTATAAATATAGGTCTAATTAAAAATGGTTTACCGACTATTGGCTTGATATATCAACCTGAGACAGATAAATTATATTATACTGATGAAAAAAATCAGTTAAAAATCGAACAACATTCCAAAGAAATTCCTATCATCCATAAACAAAAAGAGCTAAACGCTGTCATAGGTTTTTATCATTCAAATAAAGCAAATAAAGAATTCTTAAGTAAATATTCCTTTAATAAAATAGACGCAATAGGTAGCTCAATTAAATTATGTTTAATTGCTGAGGGTAGTGTGGATATTTGTCCTAAATTCGGTCAAACTATGGAATGGGATATAGCAGCAGGTCATGCTTTAATTAAAGCTGGTGGCGGTAATATTTTAGATTTAGAAGGCAAAGAAATTACTTATGGTAAAGATAACTTTGCCAATCCTAATTTTCTTGCATGCAGCAAATATTGGCTGGAGAATGTTGTTCCGGTGTAAGGCTTAGAAAAAGCATATCTTTATGTCATTCCTGCGTGGCATTGCCTGCGTGGATCATTTTCCCTGTCATCCCGTATAGCGATACGGATATTTTGATAATATTGAAAAAAGGTAAGTATAAAGGGCATGCTACTTTAAGGCTCGAAGACAATATTTATAAAAGATTAGTAAAGACAGGAGTAATAAATCCTAAACAAATTATTCCATATGATTCAGAAATATCCATAATTCTTGAATCAATAGAAGAAAGAAATAAACAGTTAGAAAAGGGGCGTTATTTTTATACCGATATCAAAAAAGAGGGAATACTTTTATACGACAGTGGTGAATATACTTTAAGCGAAGCTAAAGATTTACCTTGGAGTGAGATAAAAGAAATCGCTCAAGGTGATTATGAACAGTGGTTTGATAAAGGTAAAGATTTTTTAGATGGAGTAGATTACTATTTAAAAAAAGATCGATATGCAGTTGCTGCTTTCTTATCACATCAAGCTACTGAAAGTTTTTATAATGCTATTTTATTAGTTTTTTCTAATTATAAGCTAAAATTGCACGATATAAAAAAGTTAGGTAGTAGAGCCAAAAATTATAGTAGTGAGTTATTACAAGTTTTTCCTATAATAACTTCTGAGCAAAAAGAATGTTTTAAGCTGCTACGAAAAGCTTATGTTGATGCACAATATGATAAAAATTATAAGATTACGAAAGAACAGCTGCTTTATCTAATAGAGCGAATAGAAAAATTAAAAGAAATCACCGAAAGAATCTGCAAAGCAAGGATTAGTAGATAGAGAATTATTTTGTAATGAAGTTTTTCCGTCATTTTTTTAAATACTGGATCCCGTGGTGAGACCAATAGTACCGGACAGTTTTAAAAAAATGTTATATTTTATTCAGGTGTAGGTGACCTTATATGTCATTCCCGCGGAAGCGGGAACCCAGAAAAATAAACATAAAAGCAGTAAGTTTTTAAAATTAAAAGCTTAGGTATCTTGCTTTATGCTGGATTCCCGCTTCTAGTTAGGAATGACATGAAAATTCAAGGACTAAGTAGAACAAAACCTATAAATTTTCTACCCAAATTTCATTAGGGGTTTTATAACCAAAAATCTTTCTTGGCATGTTATTTAAAATCTCAGCAATATTGTCAAGACCTCTTTGTGTAACGGTTGTAATATCTGTATTTTTAGGTAAAATTCTATGAATCATAGAATTCATTTTCTCCACTAGTGCTTTTTGTCTAGGGCGGTATGGATCACAAAAGAAAGTTTGAAACCCAGATAGTCTATAAGCAAGATGCCCTACAAACTCTTTGCCATTATCCATAGTAATAGTCTTTCTAACACTACTTGGCAGCGTTTTGATCTTTTTTAAAAACCCAGTGGTAACTGTTTTAGCTCTCTTGGAGTTATTCAGCACTAAAATAATCTTTTGACTCTTTTTATCCACCAGCACACCGATATTCATACTTTGATTACCTTTATGAAATGTAAGATCTGCCTCAAAATGCCCTACTTCTAGCTTTTGCATTGCTATTGCATCACGCTGATGTATTGAGATCCTTTGTGGTATAATGATCCTTTGATGCCTTGTCCCCCTTTCTTGCCTTTTATATCTTTTAGACGGTAAATAGCTATATAACTTTAATTTAGCTGCTACTGCAGAAGTGTAGACGAATCTATATATAGCATAAATCATTAAGATACTGACAATTTAATAGTATTAAAAACAGCATCATAAAATGTTTCAAAATCTCCTACAACTTTCCTAATTTCATTTTTTATCTTAAACCAGTAATGCTCTATAGGATTTAAATCAGGAGAGTAAGTTGGTAAATACAATATGGTACAACCAACGGATTCAATTAACTCTTTAACTTTAGAATTTTTATGAAAATTAATGTTATCCATAATAACGGTTTGCCCAGGTTGTAATTCTGTAATTAATACATCCCTAATATAAGTTTTAAAGACCTCTGTATTACAATTACCTTCAAATATTACAGGAGCAATAAGATTACCATTATAAAGACCAGCTATCATACTTATTCTAAATTTATGTTGATACACCTTTTCTCCATAACACCTTTGTCCTATAATGCTCCATCCATACTCTTTGCAAGCATTATCCTCTATTCCAGATTCATCAAGATATACTAATTTGTCCTTTGTGATGGTTTGTATCTTTGCTATAAATTCATTTCTTAATTTAATATCTCTTTTCGGATGAAAATGAGTTTTTTTATAGCTATAACCAAGTTTTCTGATTTGTCTTAAAATAGTTACAGATGCAATATTACCCCATTGCTTTGCTAACTCCTTTGATGTTTTATTCATATTAGCTTTAAAAAATTCTTTAAAAGATTCTGAATCTTTTATCTTATGACTATGTCCTTTCTGATAACCAGTTGCTGCTTCTAAAGTACCTTGCTTATCTTTTAATTTTTTCCATTTATATATAGTATCACGACTTACATTAAATAATTTACTTACCTTACTTATTCGTATCCCTGCTTCTACAGCTTTTATAACTCTTAGTCTTAGTTCTATTGCATATGCTCGTGCCATATCTCTTTACATGCTTGTTAATATTTGCTTACTATAACATGATACTCTCGCTCTGTCAGTACCTTAATGACTTATGCTATATACAAAACTTACGCTATGTTTGGTTCTAAATATCGTAAAGATGGAGAACGCAGCTGTTGTTGCATATAGTCATCTAAAAGCCCTAACTTTATTTGGTAAACCGTTTTACCGATTGTATTTGCAGTCCTTTTGAGAAATGCCCAAACTAAAAATGCCCAACTAATATGATTACGTTGAATACGCTGTTTCCTGCATTGACAACGTTCTATCCCAGTAAGTTGCTTAATTTCTCTGTGCATGCTCTCAATTACCCATCGAAAGCCACACTCATCTTGTGCAGCTTTAGAAGATTTGTGAGTTTTGTTATTGGTAACAACATACTCAACTCTGTTGGTAGAAACAGTAAATTTAAACAAATTAACATGCTTATTTTTAGCAAAACCTTTTATATGAATCTCTACTCCATGCCTGATCTCTTCATCTGAAAATGTCAACTCTTTTACAGCTTTATAAGGTTTAGAATCGTGCGTTTTACTAACGTTTCTATTGGCTTTAATAGGGGCATAATAATATTTCCCCAGAGAGTCAACATGTTGCATAATTTTGTGTGTAGAATACCATGTGTCAAAAAGTACTGTTTGAAAAGGAATCTTCTTGCTATAAACAGCATTATTTAACATGTTTAATAGGTGTTCTAGTTTTGTTGCTCCATCATGATCAGGTGCAAAAATTCGATAATCTATTACCCAAAACTTATTAATATCAGGGTTATAATATACCAGACTCACTACTCCTATACCTTTAGTAACTCTACCTGTAGCTCCACTGTACTGCGATCTTGCAATTTCTATTTGCTTCGTATTCCTTTTATTTAAAACCGTATCATCAAATATTGTATATCCATTAGATGAAAAAATAACATCATTCTTGATGTGTTCCCATAACAAAGAAGGTGTATATTTTTTATTCCTTAAAAATCTATTAATAACATCATGACTACATTTCTTTGCATGTTCAGCGTAGTAGGTTAAACTATAATTCTTTTGGCTAACTATTAAAAATTGACAATAATCTGTCCTATTAATTGGTATTGCTTGCAACTTTATCCTCTTTGACATGTTTAATTATTTTTACAATAATTTATCACTTTTTTACTCATAGCGTAAGTTTTGTATAGATTTGTTTACACTTCTGCAGTAGCAGCTAAATTAAAGTTATATAGCTATTTACCTTCTAAAAGATATAAAAGGCAAGAAAGAGGGAAGAGGCGTCAAAGGATCATTATACCACAAAGGATCTCAATACATCAGCGTGATGCAATAGCTACGAAAAAGGTAGAAGTAGGGAATTTTGAGGCAGATCTTACATTTCATAAAGGTAATCAAAGTATGAATATTGGTGCACTGGTGGATAATAAAGAGTCAAAAGATTATTTTAGTGCTGAATAACTCCAAGAGAGCTACAACAGTTACCAATGGTTTTTTAAGAAAGATAAAAACTCTTCCAAATAGTGTGAGAAAGACTATTACTATGGATAATGGCAAAGAGTTTGTGGGGCATGTTGCCTATAGACTATCTGGGTTTCAAACTTTCTTTTGTGATCCATACCGCCCTAGACAAAAAGCATTAGTGGAAAAAATGAATTCTATGATTCATAGAATTTTACCTAAAAATACAGATATTACTACCGTTACACAAAGAGGTCTTGACAATGTTGCTGAGATTTTAAATAACATGCCAAGAAAGATTTTTGGTTATAAAACCCCCAATGAAATTTGGGCAGAAAATTTATAGGTTTTGTTCTACTTAGTCCTTGCATTTTCAAGGGCATAAAATTAAAGATTTCACTAAATTATTATCATTACTACAAGCGTTGAATAATATAGTTAATTCTTTTTTATCAAAACTTTTAAATGCCTCGTGATACAATACTAAAAATCTATTATAAGCTACTTGTGGCAAATTTATAAAATTATCTAAATTTTTATCGTAAATACTTATTTCATTAGTATAATTTAATTCTATATCAATTTCACTATCTAAAAAAATTTTTAAATCTTCTTCATCATAAAATCTACTAGCAATATCTAGTATACAATAACTTACCTTACTATGATCAACAACAAAAAATTGATTTATAAAATTTAGTAATTTAATAATTTCGCACAATTTAGAATTAAAAAATAATAAATTATTACCTTTTTCTCTAAGGATTGTTAATTCTTGAGGGCTATAATTTCTAATCTTATTTTGTATTTAAATTTAGGTATATTAATGTTTAATTTATCAGATTTTAATATATCCTTAATAGATTCTACCCTGTTTGGTTCACAGCATGGTAAATCTAATATGTGAATATTTTGTAACAGAAAATTAACCTCTGCGGTGTTCTTAAATAAAGATTTTGATAATTTTATTATATTTTCTTTATTTGGTTGCAGAGGATAATCTTCTATTAAAAAATTATATAAATTAGCAAAAAACCTAATTTGCAGTTTCATAAGCTTGTAGAAATAGTTTCATCTCTTCTACATTACTTATATTACTCAATTTAAATGTATAGTTGATTTTTCTAAGCATATTTGTTAGCACATTTCCTGCTCCTATTTCTACTATATGGGCAATATCTAACTTGTTAAATAGCTCTATAGTCTCACGCCATCTAACTCGCCCGCATATTTGTAAAACTAGATTTTGCTTGATTTCTAAAGGATCTAATACAGGCTTTGCAGTATAATTTTGAATTACTGGTATTAGCGGTTTGTTAATTACGCTATTATCAAGTGCTATTCGCATTTTTTCTTCTGCTGGCTTCATTAAACTACAGTGAAACGGAGCACTTACCTTTAGCTTTATTGCTTTATATCCTGCTTCTTTAATAAGATTAATAGCGTAATCAATAGCGTCCGCTTTACCGCTAATTACAATCTGTCCTTCAATATTATCATTTGCTATTTCGCATTTGCTTTCTTTAACTATTTTCTCAAGCTTTTCGATAGATATACCGATACAAGCAGCCATAGCACCGATATTTGGAGGGCAGGCTTCCTGCATAGAGCTGCTACGTGTATGCAATAATTTTGCGGCTGTTTCAACGCTGATGCTTTCGGCAGCACATAAAGCAGAGTACTCACCTAAAGAGTGACCAGCGACATAATCGCATAGCTGAGCTACATTTTTGTTGGTCTCAGCTTTGATAGCATTAATTATTGCCATAGATACAGCCATTAATGCTGGCTGTGCATTAGTAGTTAATGTTAATTCTTCCGAAGTAGAATTAAAAATTATATCGGTAAGTTTTCGTTTTAGTGCTTCATCGATTGTTTGGAATGTTTCTTTTACGGATTTAAAATTATCGTAAAAATCCTTGCCCATGCCAATGGCTTGCGACCCTTGACCTGGAAAGATAAAGGCTGTTTTCATATATTATATTATTGTTTAGATTGAGTTTATTAATAAATATTATGAATTTTTTCTGAAATAGTCAAATTATTTTAATACTTTAAGCAAACTTTTTCAATTATTGCGTTAAGCTAAAATTTTATATGATTATAAACTATTAGCAGAAAATATAGTTTGATTATTTTCAGCTTAATTATATAATGAATGCATCATAAGTAAATGGTATTGTTCAACGTCACCCCGTGGCGGTATTATTGCGTGGATTATTTTCCCCTGTCACCCCCCCCCGTGGCTTGGGAACTAGGTGCAGCTTAAAAATACTAATAACATAAGTAAATAGGGAGTATACATAACTAATGTTTCCCGAAAACTTTTTGGCAACGGTACTATTCTGTCTTTTTTTCCTTTTCCGGCAATAATTCTAATTTGGCATCTATTCTGGTCAACATCAGGCTTTTTCAGCCTTAATATCTTGAATTTAATCGTTTCATAAAAAAGTTCCTATAATTCCCAGTCTCGGTACATTATTAACCAAAACCATGAAAAATCTGAAAACTTTTATAGCATAATTATTTTAACTATGAAAGTCATTTCTTAACTCGGTACTTTCTATAACTTTGCCACTTCTTGCACGATCTTTAGTATTGGGCCAAAAAGCAAGATACCCAAAATCTTATTTATGTAAAATCTCCTTATAAATTTAGTAAAAATGAGCTTGAAACATTAGATATTTATGTCCATCTTGCTCAATTACTCAATACTAATGTAAGAGTAGAAGTAGGGGGATTACCTACCATACAAACATTGATATTTAACGCAAAATATGCTAAAGTAATATTATAAAATTTAGCCAAAATAGCGATAATTAATATGTATAAAGTTAATCCAAGAGTAGATTTAGCATTTAAAAAAATTTTCGGAGTAGAAGAGAATAAGGATTTATTGATATCACTTATTAATTCAATAGTTAGTGAAAAAGATCAAGTAAAAGAAGTAACGCTTCTTAATCCATATAATCCAAAGAATTTTTTAAATGATAAACTTTCTGTTTTAGATATTAAAGCAAAAGGTGAAAGCGGCAAAATGTTTAATATCGAAATACAGATAACGGATGAAGCTGATTATGATAAGCGAGCTTTGAACTATTGGGCAAAATTATATGCAGGGCAATTAAAAGAAGGTTCTAGATATTCAGAATTGAACAAAACAATAGGAATTCATATCCTTAACTTTACTGGCATCAATACTAATAAATATCATAATATATTTCAGTTACGAGAAAATGAAAGTGGTATTAAATATTTTGAAGATATAGAATTACATACAATAGAACTTAATAAATTTGCTGATAATGCTAAGGAAGAGTTGTCAGATATAATAAAGAAAATAAAGAATGCATTAGATATATGGGTTGCATTTCTAACGCGTAATGACTTATTAAATAAAGACAAGCTGCCGAAAGAATTAAATAGTAAAGAGCTAAAGAAAGCATTAAACGTGCTTGAAGTAATAAATCTAACTGATGAAGAAAGAGAAGAATATGAGAATCGCTTGAATTGGCTTAGAATTGAAACTAGTGCCGTTATAAAGAGCTGAAGAAAGGGGCAAAGAAGAAAGAAATATAGAAATAGCAAAAAAATGCTAATTAAAAAAAGATCTATAGAAGAAATTTATGAAATTACTGAATTATCTATAGAGGAAATAGAAAAACTAAAAGTAGAAATAGAATCTTAAGTCGCTCTAATCGTATAACTATTTTTCATCAACTCTTTTCTTAACTATGTTATAATTCTTCATTAGATAATTAAATTCTGCACCATAAATAAATATCATATTGATAATATAGAAAAATATCAGTGTAACTATTATACTACCAAGAGATCCATACATTAAATTTAGCTGGTTATAGTAAACTATATAAGTTGAAAGTAAGTAACCGCTTATTACCCATAATATTACTGTTAATAAAGCTCCTGGAAATACATCTATGAAGTTTAGTTTTACATTAGGTAATATATAGTATAAAGAGGAGGCCCCTAAAAATAATAAAACTAAGATTAAAACATATCTTATAAAATTTAAAATATTTTTATATTGTTCTATAGCTTCTAATAATACTGGAATTTTTGTGAAAACTATTGGAATAAATACTAAAAGAAACATGGTGAAAGTAATTAAAATACTAATTACAAGGAATTGTAAAATACTAAGTAATCGTCTTCTTATATAAGGGGGAGGGGACTTAATCTCATATACACGATTTAAAATAGTTCTTAGGCATTCTACAAAGGAAGAAGCGGTCCAAACACTACCTACAACAGCAAGATTCATTAAACTCTGCGGCGGTACACTTAATAATTCTTTTATTCTTTTTTCAATTGATTCTGTTGCTCGTTCTGGCATACTTTCTAAAAAAATTTGTATAAAATTTTGCCCAAGTTCCGAAGCTCCTAAAAAGCTTGTTAGAGCTAGTAAAAATACTAAAAAAGGAAAAATAGATAAAAGTACCATAAATGACATATATCCGGAATGTTCGACTCCGTCATGCTCTATTGTTTTAAATAACGCAACATAAAGACAATTAAATATTTTTTTCATTAAAATCAATTTCCAAAATTAGTTAAAATGTTACTTGTATAAAGAAATATTTGAAATATTGCAAAGGAAATTAAATTTATCATTGCATTTATTTTATATTTTTCTATAATATCCCAGAACTTTATTTTTTTATTAAGTTACAATCTTATAAAGATTTAAATCTAAAAAAACACATTTTATTTTATATATAATACTTCTATTACAAATTTAATATAATAATCTAGTATTAATATAATAATCTAGTATATTAATATATAAATTAAATTTGTCTTTAAATAAGAATATTTTTTATTTTACAAATATTTCAATAATATTAAAGTTTAGAATTAATTATTATTTACTAAATAATTACAAAAAACTTAAAAAATGTTATTTTTTAGTTGTATATGATATTGAAATGTGTTATTATTTCCACTAATAATTGTATAAGTTTAATATTATATAATTATTAATAACTATAGTATTAGTAGTTATTGAAATAATTATAAATATATACAAAACTTACGCTATGTTATAGCAAATATGCTAAAAACTCTTATTACACAGCAATGTTTTATAGTGAAGCACTTCATAATATCCCTTAATTCATGGGCATTATATCAAACATAGCGTAAGTTTTGCATAAAATAACCAAGGAGAAGAGAATGGCTAGAAAAAATGATATAATACAAAAAATCGATAGTTTTATAGGAAATAAAATCTATTCCTTAAGGCTAGCAAAAGGATTATCTCGTCAACAACTTGCAGAAGTAATTGACGTTACCCATCAGCAATTACAAAAATACGAAAGAGCGATTAATAGAATTTCTGTAGGAAGACTTGTATTAATTGCTGAAGCATTAGATAGAAATATTGATTATTTCTTCGAAGGATTAGAAGAGGCAAATAGGCCACAACCTGTGCATACTCAACATCAACGTATGTGTATTGAAGTTTCAAGAAATTTTATGAAAATTCAAAGTACAGATGAGCAACAGGCTGTTAATAATCTAGTAAAATGTTTAGCTGGAAAAGATAAATTAAAAACCACTACCGCTACCAATAATAATAACGCATAAGCAATAAAAAAGGATAAGTTTTCAATCTTATCCTTTTTTTATATTTCATACCCTCTTGATTTACCTTAATTACTACAGTATAAAAATAAATATGCATTCGTAGCTCAGCTGGATAGAGTATTGCCCTCCGAAGGCAAAGGTCGTTGGTTCAAATCCAATCGAATGCACCAAACTAAAACAGCTAGAATTATACTTTAAATTCAGGAAAAAATTGAAGTAATGAGTATATTATGATGGATAAGAAAATTACAATAATCGTATAATTTACTATTTTATAAGCTTTTTAATTTAGTAAATTAATTTTTTTAGGTTGGAAAAGTAGGAGTATACATAATCGGCAATAATGGAACAAAAGAATTAGCTAAAGTTTTTATTTTCCATAATATAGATTATAGAACAATTAGATTTAAAATGTACAAGATTATCTGAAAGAACATAAAATTAAATTTCGTCCTATTAAACCGTTGTCACCTCATCTAAATGGTAAGGTAGATGTAAATAAGTAACTTAGAAATTAGTTGGTTGGGACGGGAGGATTCGAACCTCCGGATGACGATACCAAAAACCGTTGCCTTACCACTTGGCGACGTCCCAATGTATGAATTTGCTTGCTGTATTGATGTCATTCCCGTCATTGCGAGAAGAATTACAAAGTAATTCGCCGAAGCAATCTCAGGAGTCTTATACTACTATACTACTGCTTGATGAGATTGCCACGTCACTTCGCTCCGCGCAATGACAATTCAGTACCCAATATGTGACCTAGTTATAGACTTTATACCAATAAATAGTAGAAACGTCAATTACAATAATAGCTATAAAAATAAATTTATTTCATTATCAAGCCACTTCTGAGAAGCTGGGGATAATAAATGATGAATTTGTGTTTTAATTTTTTGATAATAATGTTTTATATAATTTATTTCATCATTATTAAGCAATTTAACATCAATCAATTTCTTAGCATAAGGCACTAAACTTAGAGTTTCAAACTCTAGCCAGCCTTTATTTTCTTTTATATATATTAAATTTTCAATCCTGATACCATATTCCCTAGGAATATAAAACCCTGGTTCATTTGATAAAATCATACCAGCTTGCAAAATCGTTTTATTACGGAGATTTATACTTTGCGGTCCCTCATGAACGCTTAAGAAGCTTCCAACCCCATGCCCTGTACCATGAGGATAATCCTGCTCGTATTGCCATAAATATTGCCGTGCTAAGATATCAAGATTTGCTCCCGTAATGATATTTTTAGGGAATTTAGCTTTAGCTAAAGCAATATGCCCTTTAAGCACCTGCGTATAACGCTTTTTCTGCTCATCGGTAGCGGTACCTATCGTAATTGTTCTTGTTATATCAGTAGTAGCACCCTTATATTGACCGCCTGAATCTATAAGCAATATCCCCTGCCTTTCAATCTTCTTAGCGGTTTTAGCATCAGCTCTATAATGAATGATTGCACTATTTTCTCTAAAACCACAAATAACCGGAAAACTATCCGAAACATAGCTCTCCTGCTTGGCTCTATATTCAGTAAGTTTTAGACCGAGAGTATATTCGTTTAATATTTCGTCATTGCGAGCGGTCGCAGACTGCGTAACAATCTCCTCATATTCTCCTGAGATTGCTTCGTCGATGCTTTGCGTCTTCTCGCAATGACGAGTACTTTCCTCCAAATCAGCAAAAAACTCGCATAAAGCTACTGCATCTTTGATATGGAAATTTATAGCATGCTTAATTTCTACTTCATTTTTACAGGCTTTAAGCATTAAGCAAGGATCTTTAATTTTATGTACTTTTTTACCCTCTATCAAATCCATTATATGAATGGATGCTATGCTATCATCGATAAAAATATTATCCTGATCTCTTAAAATATTTTCAAATTTTTCTTCAGGTAAAATCGTTATTTCAGGACGCTCTTTAATAATTTCAAGGCTGATTCTTGCAGGATTAATAAATAGATATAACTTTTCAGGAGTGATTATTACTTTAGCGAACATTAATGGCGTATAAGCAACATCGCTAGCCCGCATATTTAATAACCAGCATATAGAAGAGCTATCTAGAATGATTAAAGCATATTCTTCGGTATCTATTTTTCTGGATCCCGTGGATAAACCACGGGATGACGTGTTACGGCATTTATTAATCTTCTCTATATGCGAGACACCTGCAAACTGGATATCATGTAAATAAACTTGGGAATTTGGTTCTAATGGTTGATCTTGCCAAATTTTATCAATTAGATTGCCTTTGATTTTCTGTAAATTGTCACCACATGTTTTATTCACGGAATCCAGTAGATTAGTTATAGCAGGGTAAGTAAATAACTCTGGATCATACCCTGCTCTACTTAAATAATCTTTCCAAGCAAATTTAGATATGTCCTTTAAGTCAAAAATTTTGAACAGTTCTAGATCAAGTTCTTTACGTGCTTGTTCTAAATATCTACCATCAGTAAAGAATAGCACTATATCTTTGCATATAACAGCCATACCATTTGAACCAGTAAAACCTGTAATATACTCAAGCCTTTTAGCATATTCAGGTACGTACTCGCTCATATATTTATCGTTAGACGGAACTATATAACCATCTATGCCATGCTCTTCAAATAAATTTCTTAGCGAATTAATACGTTCTTTTACCATAAACTTTTTTTATTGCTCACTATCATTTAGTTGCTTGTTTGGCTTTGTTGCATGGCTCGATTTTTTTGCTGTCACCTCTCCACTTTTCTGGATTCTGCAGGTACAAGCAACTAGATAACATCGAGCACTTTTTTAGAGCCATGTAATAAAGCCGCTAAAAGCTACTAACTGTGTAAGCATATTGTATTTAATAAAATATTAAAACTAATAAATAAGAAAATAACAAGATAAGTAGTAGAGAAATATGGAAGCGGGGCGTGGATCAGTTTCCCCTGTCATGCCGTGGCGGCATTGCCTGCGTGGATAGAAAAACGCCCTCGGGGTCATCTAGTTGCTTAGGAACTAGATCCAGAAAATAATAAAAAATACTAATATTATTAGTATTTTTTAGCTGGATTGCTTTGTCAATTACTTCGTAATTTCCTCACAGGATGACAAAGGAAAAATTGAAAATTGAGCCGTAGCGGTCGAAGACCGCCTGGCAATAGATAGGATTAAATTAGAAATTTACTTGTACTTTTAAACTACCTGAATGTGCTTCGTACTTTTTAGCAAAAGTAGCAGTATAATTAATGCCATATTCCATCATATTATGTTTTAATGAAAGACCGACACCTAAATTATAATCTACTTTATTACTCTTAAAGTTAATTGTTGGTAAAGTTTCATCTATACCTTGCAACTGAGCATTAACACTAGGAGTTTTATTTTTCAGAGAATAATTAACAAAGCTATATAATTCAGGTGTTATAGTTAACTTACCTTGATTTATATTCTTAAATGTTCTAACTCCTAATGTGCTGCTTAATTTATTATAATGTTTCTTCGCAACATTTAAATTCTGAAAGTTAGTTCCAGTTTCTTTATATCCAGAATCTTTAATTAAAGAACCTGTTATACCTAAACTTGGTGTAATATAGATGTCATTACTTGTATGATAATTATATCCTAAAAACACGCTACCGCTATATAAATGTGATTTATATTTGCTTGATGCTACTTCGTTACCATTACGTACATTTTGACCTCTTATAACACTTTCTGCATACGATATAGTACCATCTACAAACCAATTATAATTTGGTATATTATATGAACTATATAATGAGAATATATTAGTTCTGGCTTTGTCTACATTACCTGCATTTTGATTTTGCGGCTTTATACCTGTGTAAGCGTTAGTATACGCTAAACCAAGAAGTAGATTATCGTTTATTAAAGTATCAACACCTATAGTACTACTATGTCCTTTTGTTTTATAACCACTAAAATATTCTGCTGTCTTATTACTTGCTTTATCTTTGCTGTGACTAATTGATGCCCTAGCCCATACGCCATGCTGCCATGTATCATTAGCTACATCATCATCACCTGCTGCTACTATTAAAGGTCCATTACTTAACCTGCTATGTATCGCACTCATTGCAGAATTATGAGCATCTGTTAATGCATGTCTTAACACCACACGTATAATTTCGCTATTTCGCTCTTTTGGACGATCAGTTAATTTAGAAAAAGCTTCTTTTACTTTCTCATTACTTAATTCATTAAGACTCTTACCAAATTTGTCTGCATCACTACCTGGTAATGCTTTATTTAACTGCTCGACAAATTTTTTATCTTTAGACGAATTAAAAACGTACTCTTCATTTTCATCTTCAAAATACTCTCTATTTTCTTGAATAACATGCTCTCTATTTTCTTGAGTAGCGATACCTGCGTGTTTGTTACGAAGCATTTGAGCATCTGTTATATTAGAAAGTAATGCTCTTGCTGATTCCAATGTCAACTCATCACCGTTCATCTCTGCTAAAACTACAAGATCTTCAGCAGTAAATGCTCCACAAGAAGTACCATCACTTTGTTGATGTATTTGTAAGTCACGTAACTGGAGATCAGGTCTTAAAGCTCTTATTGCTTTAAGTAATAATGTAGAAGTATATGGACCGCCATTAGGATCGTTGTAATATAATGCAGCCGCTCCTGATGCATCTTTACGTATTACTGATGCAGTCCAATGACCACCAAGATCATTATAAATTAAAGATATTATACCATTATTTAAATTATTAGAGACTTCTTTAGCAGCTGGTTCTACAAACTCATCTGTAGCATCTATTGGATATAACGGTGCAATGTATACATTTGGATTATTGCCCACACGATTCTCTATCACGTTACGAATATCATCATCATAATATAATTTGTTAGGATCAACTACATTGGTAAGTAAAGGTCCAGCAAATGACATACTACTAGTTAGTAACATTAAAGCAAGAGTACAGCGATTTAGTTTATTAAACATATTAATCTCTCTAATAATTGATTTATTTTTAATTAATGCGTATTATACACATATTTTATTTTTTTGTTAATCAAATTATTAATATGTTATTTTAAACTCTATTATTATTTTTTCGTGTGTATGATGAATTATTAAAGAAAAAAGAGAGTTTTTAAATTTTGTATTTGTGAACCTAGTTTGAGAGACAAAAACTTTGATTATAACTGGGCTTTCCCGGTTGATAAACTGCAAGAAATAGCATATTATAGGCACTGGCTCCCCGGGCCGGACTCGAACCAGCGACCGAACGGTTAACAGCCGTTTGCTCTACCACTGAGCTACCGAGGAACATTAGGAGCATCTGGAAAATTCAGATAATTCCTTATAACAAATCTTTTTGTTAACGTCTAGCCTTTTCTTTCAATAAAATAAAAAAAAGTTATAAAAATACCTCTAGACGCATTTAAATCTAATCTAACTATGGCTTTGCTCATTTTTACTTTTGCCTGATTTTTTAGCCTTAACAGTACCTTGCCATGAAGCAGTTTTTGATTTTGAATCTTGCTTTGTTGGTTTTAAAACCTCTTCTTTTAAGTGCTTAATTACTTCTAGGTCTTCTTCATTTAAATCTAATAAATTTGGTTTTTCTTTAGTTTTTACTTTGGTTGTGGTTGGTGCTTTAACTTTTTTTATCTCAATTTCTTTTGAAAAATCTATTAAATCTTTTTCATTATTAATTTCTTCATTTAAGCTTTTTATTGTTTTTATTAAGTGTTTTTTTGCACTAGGTCTAATCCCTAAAGCTTCTAAAATTCTATTTAAGGTAGAGCTAACTTTGTCTCGTAATTTAAGTTTTTTCCCTCCTATTTTTCCTTCTTCACCTTTAAGAATTTTTTCAAAGTAATTAGGATGTTCTTTCATTAACGATTTTAATTCTTGCTCTTTTATTTCAAAATAAGGGTAATCGTATTTTTTAGAAATTACATTAGTTAACTTTATTTCAAGACCATATTCTTTTAGAGACTCCTGCCTTTTTAGCATTACATCTAATAAGCTATCTTTAACCTGCTGCGGGGTTATTTTTTTAGATTTATTAAATCGTCTTGGCATAGCTTGTTTAGCAAAACCTGCTATTGCTTCGTCACTATAATATTTAGTTAGCTCATCAAAACTTTCATTAATAGTTTTGGTTAAATTGATTTTGGAAGCTGCAATTAAACTATCACCAAGTTCAGGACTTCTTCTTAATTTAGACGGAAATTCTCTAAAGTGATTAGTAGAACCAAAGCCAGGTAAATGCCTCATTCTTGAATGAGAATAAATTTGATTTGTTAATTTATCAAAACTACCAGCAAAATCAATTCTTACTAATTTAGGTAAAATTTTTGGATTTTTCTCATCTCTAATAACCCCTATATTTCCGACATGTATATCAAAATCACCAATCAACAAACTTGTCGGCATGATATTTTCAAAATTTTGATATTTAACTTCTTTAAAAGCATTTTCTAAAGTTCTAAATAATTTATTTCGGGCTCCCATAAAAAGCGGTCTGCCCCCATCTTTTCTAAACCAAGAACTTGGTTTAGTTTCAGCAGACATATGTTTATCCATATCCACATACATATCACTACTGTAATTCTTAAAGAATTCAGATTTAACATATATTTGTGAATCACTATTTTTAGATTTGCTAAAACCATCTGGAGCAATTAAACTAACTTCAGCACCGTTACCAGGGCTTATTGCTGCAAAAAATTTAGACCCTAAAAATTCAGCTATATTTTTTGATGATGAAGCTTCTTGTTTTATCATTGCAGTAATGTTACTATCCGCACTTTGATATACTCCACCGTACTCCCCTGCTTCATTAGCACCACCACTTTTAGGCTTTAAAAATTTCCAATTTTTAAAAGCTGATTTTTTATCTGAACTTAATTCAGGCTCTAAAGTTTCAACTCTATTTTTTAGTAATGGTTTATTGCTTGTAGCCATTTTTACCTCTCTAAAAATAATTTATTTCTTAAGTATACCGCGAATACTTCAAAAGTTGGTAAGTCAAATAAGCGGTGAGTTTGCGGAACGTAGATAAACTACGTGAGCAAAGACGTATCCCGAAATTTGGCTTGCCAAATCTTGAAGTATCAAAGGTATAGTTCAGCTGCTTCAAGAGCAGCATACGTAAATATGCCGCTTGCCCCTGCTCTTTTAAAACTAATTAATGATTCTAATAAACCTTTTTCGAAATCTATAACTCCGGCATTTGCTGCAAATTTTAACATGGCATATTCTGCAGTAATTTGATAAGCAAAGATTTTAGTATTAAAGTTATTAGCCGCTTCACGAATAACATCTAAAAACATCATACCAGGCTTAACCATGACCATATCAGCTCCCTCTGCTATATCATGTTCAATCTCAAGCATTGCTTCTTTAATATTTCGTATGTCCAATTGATAACTTGCCTTATCTAAATAAGTTTTCTTAGTACTACCGACTGCATCACGATATAAACCGTAAAAACTTGAAGCATATTTAGCAGCATAGGCAAGAATCCCAACATTGGTAAAATGCTCCTTATCAAGATACTCTCTTATAGCCATAATTCTACCATCCATCATGTCAGAAGGAGCAACAATATCAACACCAGCTTTTGCAAGAGTTAAAGCCTGGTTGCATAAGGCTTTTACTGATTTATCATTATCCACTTCGCCATTATATATTATGCCATCATGCCCGTGCGTAGTATAAGGATCAAGTGCTACATCACATATTATTCCAATATCAATCCCAGCATTTTTAATACTTCTTATAGTACGGCACATTAAATTATCTAGATTATAAGCTTCGTCACCATTCTCGTTTTTTAAACTTTGATCAATACACGGAAACAAAGCAATAGCTTTGATACCAAGATCAGCTGCTTTTCTTGCCGTTTCTATCACCTGATCTATAGACAGGCGATATATACCTGGCAAAGTTTTAATTTCTTGTCTCTGATTATGCCCTTCCACAACAAATAAAGGTAATACCAAATCTTCTACTCTAAGAGTAGTTTCAGCAACTAAATCACGAAGCCAAGCAGCTTTTCTATTTCTTCTAAGTCTAATAAGTGGGTACATATAAATTCTCTTGATTATTCAACATTCTTATTTTGTCAACTTTACATATTGATTATTATCTACATATTATTAAGTCTCATTAATTTATATAATAAATATTGTGATAAAAAAAATTATAATTTTCTAGTGGTAGTAAATATTATATTACCTGTAAATGCAAATAATATAAATAAAAAAGAAGAAAACTTATATAACTTTAAAGATTTATCAATAATAATGCCTTCTTATGATAAATACTCAGAAATATTGGTCTAGCTTAAATAATAAATATAGTTATGTACCTATTTATTTGATGAGTAATGAAGAAAAATTTGATTATCCAAGAGTGACTAACATTTTAGTTGGAGACGCAAATTAAAGGCTGGTCAAGTAATTTTTTAAAAGCACTTGTAAAGTGTTAAAACAAAATATGTGGTTATTGTATTAGATGATTAGATTATATACTAAATGCTCCGGTAAACGAAAAAAGGTTAGACCAAATATTAAATTTAATGACAAAACTTACGCTATGTTTGGTTCTAAATATCGTAAAGATGGAGAACGCAGCTGTTGTTGCATATATTTATCTAAAAGCCCTAACTTTATTTGGTAAACCGTTTTACCGATTGTATTTGCAGTCCTTTTGAGAAATGCCCAAACTAAAAATGCCCAACTAATATGATTACGTTGAATACGCTGTTTCCTGCATTGACAACGTTCTATCCCAGTAAGTTGCTTAATTTCTCTGTGCATGCTCTCAATTACCCATCGAAAGCCACACTCATCTTGTGCAGCTTTAGAAGATTTGTGAGTTTTGTTATTGGTAACAACATACTCAACTCTGTTGGTAGAAACAGTAAATTTAAACAAATTAACATGCTTATTTTTAGCAAAGCCTTTTATATGAATCTCTACTCCATGCCTGATCTCTTCATCTGAAAATGTCAACTCTTTTACAGCTTTATAAGGTTTAGAATCGTGCGTTTTACTAACGTTTCTATTGGCTTTAATAGGGGCATAATAATATTTCCCCAGAGAGTCAACATGTTGCATAATTTTGTGTGTAGAATACCATGTGTCAAAAAGTACTGTTTGAAAAGGAATCTTCTTGCTATAAACAGCATTATTTAACATGTTTAATAGGTGTTCTAGTTTTGTTGCTCCATCATGATCAGGTGCAAAAATTCGATAATCTATTACCCAAAACTTATTAATATCAGGGTTATAATATACCAGACTCACTACTCCTATACCTTTAGTAACTCTACCTGTAGCTCCACTGTACTGCGATCTTGCAATTTCTATTTGCTTCGTATTCCTTTTATTTAAAACCGTATCATCAAATATTGTATATCCATTAGATGAAAAAATAACATCATTCTTGATGTGTTCCCATAACAAAGAAGGTGTATATTTTTCATTCCTTAAAAATCTATTAATAACATCATGACTACATTTCTTTGCATGTTCAGCGTAGTAGGTTAAACTATAATTCTTTTGGCTAACTATTAAAAATTGACAATAATCTGTCCTATTAATTGGTATTGCTTGCAACTTTATCCTCTTTGACATGTTTAATTATTTTTACAATAATTTATCACTTTTTTACTCATAGCGTAAGTTTTGATGAAAAAAACTAATGCTGCTTATACTGAAATCGCATTAGATCCTAGCATAAATGATGGACCTCCTGTTGAAGGAATTGATAATGTACATATTAGAGATCGTTTTGGACCATATAGAACTTCATTACAAGCCTGCATATGGGGGAAGTAAATGTTTTAAAATGGCTTCTAAGGCCAGGAGAAAGTATATGGGATTTTGAAGGACTAGATAGTATTAGAAGCTCAGGAGTAACAAAACCTTTTTATTTAGTAGCTAAAGATCCAGTATTCACCTATTTAAATGCTGCTAATTTGGGACATTACTTAAAAAGCGTTGTTAATTATATCAATGAACAAGGAATTAAATTTAACCCTACTAAATTACCTATAGATGAAAATAGGTAGCAAAATCATTTATAATAACTTTATATCCCATAGTAAAAATATCGCACCACAAAAAGAAATTTTTATATTTTGATAAAATAGATTTGAAAACTATAAACTATTAGTAGTTATATTTTAATATGGTTAAATTTATTTAGGATATTTATTATGGGTATAATAGACGGTATAAAAAATTTTTTTGAAGCAAAACCTAAAAAGGAAGAAGATAAAATTAATGCAAACAGGCAAGAAAAACAAGATGCTTTACACAAAACTTTTGCCGATATTCAAGAACAGCGGTTACATGGTATAATTTCTACACTTAAGGAATTATCAACGGATGAAGAGGTAAAAGCTAATTTAAAGCAGACGAGACATCATAAAGAATTTGAAGAAAAAGTAACTGATATCATTGAAACTTACAACAGGAAATTAGATCATATAGATCCTAGTATAAAAGAATCTCAAAAATTAACTGTTTTGCCTATAGTAGAAGCAAAGCTAAAAGAACTAGATAAATGGTGTGAAGAACCTACAAAAACAGATAAAACTCTTCTTTGGAAAAATATTGGTAATGTTTTAAAGCACAGTTTAAAAGCTATCAAAAATATAGGTAATAAAGAATATACTGACGAACTTCAGAAAGTGCGTTACTATATGAAAGCAGTAAAAAATGCTAAACAAAATACTAAAGAAGCTAAAGAAGAAGTACGAGGTACTACTAGATCTTTAACTGCAAAATATACAGCAAAAAAACTTTTAGAAAGTAAGATCCAACCTAAAAAAACTAAATCTAAAAGCAAAGTTCAACAAAAAGGCTAATAAAAACTTTTTGGGTCGACATCTATTTTTATATGACAAAAGGATGGAATTTTAACTTGCTCTAACCAAAATTTTAAATATTTTTGCAGATTAAATTTTTTATCAGCAATAATAAGTATTCGGAAGCGATATTTACCAGCAAGTTTTGACATTAACGAGCTTGCTGGTCCTAAAATTTTCACCTGTGCTTCTGGAGCAATTCGTACCATATTCTTAGCAATTTCTAAAATCTTATGCTCATTTGTACCGGATAGAATTATTGATGCCATTTTCGAGAATGGCAGCATATCAGCAGTTTTTCTTACTTCTAACTCGTTGACAAAAAAGTTATCTTCTCGCTCATCTTTAATATAGCTAAAAATAATATTATCAGGATAATAGCTTTGTAAATATACCATACCTTTAGAGTTTCCTCGCCCTGCTCTACCACCTACTTGATGAAGCAACTGAAAAGCCCTCTCACTTGATCTAAGATCAACATGATTACTTCCAAGATCAGCATCAACTACTCCAACTAAAGTAAGATTTGGAAAATGATAACCTTTTGTTATCATTTGTGTTCCTATTAATATATCAATTTCTAGATTTTCCATTTGATGTAGAAGCTGAGCTATCTTTTCTGGATTTTTAACATGATCCTTACTTATCACAGCAATTTTACTATTTGGAAAAAGCGTTTTTGCCTCTTCCTCTATACGTTCTATTCCAGGACCGCAAATAGCTAAAGATTCATCTTCTAAGCATTCAGGGCAAGAGTTAAAAATTTTACTTTGATAACCACAATGATGACATTCAAGCTTTTTGGAGTTTTTATGCACTACCATCCAGCTAGAGCAATATTTACAAGTAAATCTATGACCGCAAGATTTACATAGCATTAAAGGGGCATAACCTCTTCTATTGAGAAATAAAAGCGTTTGCTCTTTGTTTTCTAGATTCTTTTTAATAGCTTTTATTAAAATATTAGACAAATAACAATTTTTAGGTAACTCCTCCTTTGTCATGTCAATCATTTCAATATTTGGTAAAACAGCGTTTTTATATCTACTACTTAAGCTAATTAAACTATATTTTCCTATATTTGCATTATATATTGTCTCAATAGAGGGCGTTGCCGAACATAAAACTATTTGTGCTTTATCAAATGTACTTCTAACTATAGCAGTATCTCTTGCATTATATAATACACCATCATCTTGTTTATAAGAATCGTCATGCTCTTCATCAATAACTATTAATCCAAGTTTTTTAAAAGGCAAAAATAAGCTACTCCTAGCCCCAATTACTATCTTAACTTTATCCTCTAATATGCCTCTTAGAATCATTTTCTTTTGAGCTTTTGTAACGCTTGAATTCCATATTATAGGATCAAACCCAAAACGCTCCTTAAAACGATTAATAATTTGCGTGCTTAGTGCTATTTCTGGAAGCATCACAAGTGCTTGCTTACCTTTCGCTAAATATTCTGCTATTAGATGAAAATAAACTTCTGTTTTACCTGAACCAGTAACACCTTTAATAAGAATTGGTTTATTACTATCGTTTAACATTTGTAACGCCTGTTTTTGCTCTTCTGATAAATCAGGCAACGTAAAATTATTATTTATTTTCTGTTCTTTAACTTTAATTGGCTTTTCGGCTATATCTACTGGTAATACTAATTTAGCTATACTACCAAGCTCAGCCATATAGTAATTACTCATCCATTTAATTAAGTCTAAAACTTCTGAAGTTATAGTTAAATTTAGCGGTACTTTTTCTTTTATAGTTTTTAGCTTCTTTATCTCAGGAATATTAGCAAACTCCCATACTATGCCGGTTAATTCCTTGTTTCTAAAAGGTACTACAACAAGATCACCTATATTTAATGATAAATCTTCAGCTATTAAGTAATCTAGAGGAAATAATTTTACTGCTGGTAATAATATCTTTGCTATTTGCATATATAATTTGTTTTATATAATTTTTTTTATTATATACTAAACTAATAAATTGTAAAAATATCGATGAAAAAAATTATTATAGCAATTTCTGGAGCTTCAGGGGCAATATATGGTATCCATTTACTTGAAGTATTAAAAGAACAAAATATAGAGACTCATCTAATTATTTCAGATGGAGCCGCTCTTACTATAAAAGCTGAAACTGAATATTCTATAGAAAAGGTAAAAGCTCTTGCAAATTATCATTATAGTAATAAAGCTATAGGAGCTGCTATTGCAAGCGGTTCGTTTAAAACTTCTGGCATGATAATAGCACCATGCAGTATGAGGACTTTAGCTAGCGTTGCTCATACAATGGAAGATAATTTAATTACTAGAGCAGCAGGAGTAGTATTAAAAGATAAAAGAAAACTCGTTTTAATGACTCGCGAAACACCTTTGCATACAGGACATATTGAAAATATGCTGAAAGTAGCAAATTATGGCGGAATTATAGCACCACCAATGCCGGCTTTTTATAGCAAACCTAAAGAGATAGATGATATAATAAACCACTCTATCGCTAGAGTTTTAGACCTTTTCGATATCGAAACTAATCTAATTAAAAGATGGAGTGGGCTTTAAGTAATGTGTCATCCCGTGGCTTGTCCACGGGATCTAGAAAAAAACGAGAGAATCGAGCTTTTATATTTGTATTTTTTATTATTTTCTGGATCCCGTGGACAAGCCACGGGATGACAAACGCCCAAATACTAACAACTTTATAATATAATACACAACAATGGCACGTAATAAAGCAAATAATGATAAAAATATAGATAACGGTGAAGCAAATACTGTATTAGCAAGAGTTTTACCTTCAAATACTCAGGCAGAACAGATGCTTATTGGGGCAATTTTAACCAATAATGAATTACTAAACTATGTATCAGAATTTTTACGCAGTGAACATTTTTTTGAATCTATTCACCAAAAAATTTATAAAGGAATTGAAGTAATTACCGAGAAAGGTTTAATAGCTACTCCTATAACCTTACGTAGTATGCTAGTGAATGATGAGCTTTTTGCTGAAATGGAGGGAGCTGAATATTTAGCAAAATTAGTCACTATGTCAATGATGGTAATTAATCCTATTGACTATGGTAAAATAATATATGATTTAGCAATAAAACGTTATTTAATAAATATTGGTGAGGAAGTAGTAAACGACGCATATAATTCTTCTTTAGAGTTTGAAGCAAAAGAACAAATTGAACGAGCTGAATCTAAGCTTTATGATTTAGCTAGTGAAGGGATAAATGAAAAAAGCTTTACCAAAATTGCTATACCTATTTCAGAGTCGATTGCTAGCATAAACAGAGCAATGAAAAATAATGATCATGTGATAGGTATATCTACTGGCTTAATTGATTTAGATAGTAAACTGTTTGGTTTTCATAATTCTGATCTCGTAATTCTTGCAGGACGTCCCGCTATGGGTAAAACAGCCTTTGCTTTAAATTTAGCTTTAAATGCTTGCAATAACATGCTTCTTAGAAATAAGCGTGATAATCAAGAAGTGCAATCTGTGGGATTTTTCTCTCTAGAAATGTCCTCCGAGCAGCTTACAACACGTTTGCTTTCAATGAGTGCAGGAATTGACTCCACTATTCTTCGTACAGGAATGATTAATGAAGCAAATTATAATCGCCTTCGCAAAGAAGCAATAGCTTTATCAGAATTATCATTTTTTATTGACGATACTCCTGCTTTAACTATTTCAGCTATAAGAACACGTGCTAGAAGAATGAAACGCAAGCATAATTTAGGTATATTATTTGTCGATTATTTACAATTAATTAGAGGAGTAAGTAAATCCGATAATAGGGTTAATGAAGTTTCGGAAATCACCCAAGGTTTAAAAGCCATAGCCAAAGAATTAAATATTCCTGTCATCGCATTATCTCAGCTATCTAGAGCAGTAGAGCTTCGTGAGGATAAAAGACCTATGCTATCCGATCTTAGAGAATCAGGAAGTATTGAACAAGACGCCGATATAGTTATGTTTATCTACCGAGAAGAATATTATCTAAGCAGAAAAGAGCCTGCAGCAAGCGACCCTAAACATGCCGAAAAATATGCTGAATGGCAAAATAATATGAGTAAAGCACATAATATTACCGATATTATAATTGCAAAACACCGCAGCGGTCCCGTTGGAAATGTTCAGCTATTCTACGATAGTCAATATTCTAAATTTGTTAATCTAGAAATAAAACACCCAATGCATCCAAGATAGCAGCTGCATAAAACTTGGTGTCATCTAGTTGCTTAACCGAGCTATAGTAAATAAAGATAGAGTATATTTATAAAATACCGATAATCGTATTAGTAAGTTCATATCCCATAATAAATATTCCAATAATTACTGATATAACAATTAAATATTTCTTTTTTAGTTCAGGATAATAAAAATTTTTTATTTTTGCTTTATATAATAAGTAAGCAGGCAATAAAATTGCAATTATTACTAGTATCATACCGGCGAACCCTAAAACTGTAATAAAAGCATTAGGAACTAGTATTGTTACAATATAAGCTGGTAATATAGTAATAGAAGTGAAAATACTATAAGTAAGTAGAACAGAACCTATTTAAAATAATAAGATTTTAAATAGGTAATGATGAACAGAAAATATAGACACTTATCTCGAGAAGAGAGATATGAGATAAAAAGAATGTATGACCTAGGAGTCAGTATTAATAAGATAGCACAACATCTTACGAGGTCTAAAAGCACTATTAGTATGGAGCTAAAAAGAAATAAGGTAAAAGATAAGTATATGCCTTGTGTTGCTCAGGAAAAATATGAAAACAGGATGTATCAGCAAGAGTTATTAAAAATAGAAAAGAACCCTATGTTGTTAGATTATATTAAAAATGCTATGATTCGCAAGAAATGGTCGCCGGATGCTATAGCCGGAAAGTTAAAACTAGACAAAAATACAGCTTTGTGTATCAGTACAGAAAGTATATATAGATTTGTTTACACTTCTGCAGTAGCAGCTAAATTAAAGTTATATAGCTATTTACCTTCTAAAAGATATAAAAGCAAGAAAGAGGGAAGAGGCGTCAAAGGATCATTATACCACAAAGGATCTCAATACATCAGCGTGATGCAATAGCTACGAAAAAGGTAGAAGTAGGGCATTTTGAGGCAGATCTTACATTTCATAAAGGTAATCAAAGTATGAATATTGGTGCACTGGTGGATAAAAAGAGTCAAAAGATTATTTTAGTGCTGAATAACTCCAAGAGAGCTACAACAGTTACCAATGGTTTTTTAAGAAAGATAAAAACTCTTCCAAATAGTGTGAGAAAGACTATTACTATGGATAATGGCAAAGAGTTTGTGGGGCATGTTGCCTATAGACTATCTGGGTTTCAAACTTTCTTTTGTGATCCATACCGCCCTAGACAAAAAGCATTAGTGGAAAAAATGAATTCTATGATTCATAGAATTTTACCTAAAAATACAGATATTACTACCGTTACACAAAGAGGTCTTGACAATGTTGCTGAGATTTTAAATAACATGCCAAGAAAGATTTTTGGTTATAAAACCCCCAATGAAATTTGGGCAGAAAATTTATAGGTTTTGTTCTACTTAGTCCTTGAATTTTCAGAAGCAGCTATTATATCACGAATCCTTAAATTACACTTTAGGTTTGAAAAACTTACTTTAAGAGAATCACATAGACCTACACCTACACCAATTACTGAGGTAGCTATAGCTAAAGTAGAGATTATCCACACTAGCAATTGTACGGATTGCCATTTTGCTATACTGCTTAATTCTTTAACTAACTCTCCTACTTCAACATTGCCTACAACCATCTGTTGATAAAATACCGGATTTTCATGATGTATTACAGTAAGAACGCTACATGTCCAAATTATATATACTATTGCTGGAATTAAAGTACCAAATAAGAATGCTAATTTTAATGTTCTAGCATTTTTATTACAGCAAAACTTACGCTATGTTTGGTTCTAAATATCGTAAAGATGGAGAACGCAGCTGTTGTTGCATATAGTCATCTAAAAGCCCTAACTTTATTTGGTAAACCGTTTTACCGATTGTATTTGCAGTCCTTTTGAGAAATGCCCAAACTAAAAATGCACAACTAATATGATTACGTTGAATACGCTGTTTCCTGCATTGACAACGTTCTATCCCAGTAAGTTGCTTAATTTCTCTGTGCATGCTCTCAATTACCCATCGAAAGCCACACTCATCTTGTGCAGCTTTAGAAGATTTTTGAGTTTTGTTACAAAACTTACGCTATGTTTGATATAATGCCCATGAATTAAGGGATATTATGAAGTGCTTCACTATAAAACATTGCTGTGTAATAAGAGTTTTTAGCATATTTGCTATAACATAGCGTAAGTTTTGGTTATTGGTAACAACATACTCAACTCTGTTGGTAGGAACAGTAAATTTAAACAAATTAACATGCTTATTTTTAGCAAAGCCTTTTATATGAATCTCTACTCCATGCCTGATCTCTTCATCTGAAAATGTCAACTCTTTTACAGCTTTATAAGGTTTAGAATCGTGCGTTTTACTAACGTTTCTATTGGCTTTAATAGGGGCATAATAATATTTCCCCAGAGAGTCAACATGTTGCATAATTTTGTGTGTAGAATACCATGTGTCAAAAAGTACTGTTTGAAAAGGAATCTTCTTGCTATAAACAGCATTATTTAACATGTTTAATAGGTGTTCTAGTTTTGTTGCTCCATCATGATCAGGTGCAAAAATTCGATAATCTATTACCCAAAACTTATTAATATCAGGGTTATAATATACCAGACTCACTACTCCTATACCTTTAGTAACTCTACCTGTAGCTCCACTGTACTGCGATCTTGCAACTTCTATTTGCTTCGTATTCCTTTTATTTAAAACCGTATCATCAAATATTGTATATCCATTAGATGAAAAAATAACATCATTCTTGATGTGTTCCCATAACAAAGAAGGTGTATATTTTTCATTCCTTAAAAATCTATTAATAACATCATGACTACATTTCTTTGCATGTTCAGCGTAGTAGGTTAAACTATAATTCTTTTGGCTAACTATTAAAAATTGACAATAATCTGTCCTATTAATTGGTATTGCTTGCAACTTTGAAAATTCAAGGACTAAGTAGAACAAAACCTATAAATTTTCTGCCCAAATTTCATTGGGGGTTTTATAACCAAAAATCTTTCTTGGCATGTTATTTAAAATCTCAGCAACATTGTCAAGACCTCTTTGTGTAACGGTAGTAATATCTGTATTTTTAGGTAAAATTCTATGAATCATAGAATTCATTTTTTCCACTAATGCTTTTTGTCTAGGGCGGTATGGATCACAAAAGAAAGTTTGAAACCCAGATAGTCTATAGGCAACATGCCCCACAAACTCTTTGCCATTATCCATAGTAATAGTCTTTCTCAAACTATTTGGAAGAGTTTTTATCTTTCTTAAAAAACCATTGGTAACTGTTGTAGCTCTCTTGGAGTTATTCAGCACTAAAATAATCTTTTGACTCTTTTTATCCACCAGTGCACCAATATTCATACTTTGATTACCTTTATGAAATGTAAGATCTGCCTCAAAATGCCCTACTTCTACCTTTTTCGTAGCTATTGCATCACGCTGATGTATTGAGATCCTTTGTGGTATAATGATCCTTTGACGCCTCTTCCCTCTTTTTTGCCTTTTATATCTTTTAGAAGGTAAATAGCTATATAACTTTAATTTAGCTTCTACTGCAGAAGTGTAAACAAATCTATATATACTTTCTGTACTGATACACAAAGCTGTATTTTTGTCTAGTTTTAACTTTCCGGCTATAGCATCCGGCGACCATTTCTTGCGAATCATAGCATTTTTAATATAATCTAACAACATAGGGTTCTTTTCTATTTTTAATAACTCTTGCTGATACATCCTGTTTTCATATTTTTCCTGAGCAATACAAGGCATATACTTATCTTTTACCTTATTTCTTTTTAGCTCCATACTAATAGTGCTTTTAGACCTCGTAAGATGTTGTGCTATCTTATTAATACTGACTCCTAGGTCATACATTCTTTTTATCTCATATCTCTCTTCTCGAGATAAGTGTCTATATTTTCTGTTCATCATTACCTATTTAAAATCTTATTATTTTAAATAGGTTCTGTTCTACTTACTTATAGTATTTTCACTTTATCCTCTTTGACATGTTTAATTATTTTTACAATAATTTATCACTTTTTTACTCATAGCGTAAGTTTTGACAGTAATTAGTTAAAGTATGAAAAATTACTTGGAAACCAAAATAAGTAAAAACTACAGGCATTATTTCACTCCATACTAATATTTCTTTATATCTTGATGAAAACAATGGTAAATTGTACCATTTAATCATAGCAATAAGTCCTATAATTAAAATTGCTATTACTATAAGTATCCCAATAAATAACAAACGATTTATATAATCTATTAACTTTAACGGTAGCAATAATAGTAAAATAGATATAACGGCATAGCATATACTCCTATGTAATCTATACTTATATCTAAAGCTAATAAATTTTGTATTATTGACGAACCTCCATATATAAAAACTGCCAGTAAAGCGTATGAAAGAATTTTAAGATTTACCATACCGATAATTTCAGCAATACGTCCTGAAAAATATTTTCCAAGTCTTCCTAGTGCTATACCTTTACCGGCTTGAAGGTTAAGTTCCAAATTAATTAAGGAAGTATAATACATTAGAAACCAAATTATAAACATTAATATTATACTAGGTATTAAACCTATTTTTGCTTATACCATAGGCAGGGCTATCATACCGCTACCTATACAAGTACCCGCAATTAATAAAATTGAACCGATAAGTTTTTCCATATTTTTAATTTTTTAAAATTAACTTTAAAAGGCTTATAATTAAGAAGAATTATGTATAGACTAGTTGAAATTTAGAAGCAATAATATTCGCAAGGATAATAATGAGAAAAATAAAAAATTTTCATGGATGGCTTCCATAGTATTAGAATAGGCGAAGACTGCGTTACAGTCTCATGAAGCAATAAAAATTTCTGAAATTGCTTTTTTAAAGACTAACTACGCATGACTCCTTTCTTTATCACTATTTTTGGCTTAGGTTTTGCTTTTACTTTATTGTTAGAAGCAAGTGTGACTTTAGGCTTGGTAGATGCTACGTTAAAGTGCTGATCTAGCAATCCGATCATTTTCTGATCACGAGATTCAGCACTTCTACCGCCTGTAACAACTGCGATTAATGACTTACCGTTTCTTGAGGCAGTAGTAACTAAATTATAACCAGATGGATTAGTAAAACCTGTTTTTAGACCTTCAGCTCCTCGATAGTTTTTAGTAATATTATTATGTCCATTTCTTGTATTACCGCGAAATACAAAACTTGTTTTGGAAAATAACGGATAATATTTAGGATAGTTTTTCTTAATTGCTAAAGCAAGCTTAGCCATATCTCTTGCAGTAGTTTGCTGCAACGGATCATGCAAACCTGAAGCATTCTTAAAATAGGTATTTTTCATCCCAAGTTGTTTAGCTTTGACATTCATTGCATGAGCAAAAGCTTTTTCTGAGCCTTTAAGATTTTCAGCAGCAACCACAGCAGCATCATTAGCGGAAGTTATAATTAACCCATTAATAGCATCTCTGACTGTTATAGTTTCACCCGCTTTTAAACCTAGCTTACAAGGAGGCATTTTTGCCGCTTTTTCTGATACAGTTAACTTTTTATTTAATGATAGTTTACCTGTCTCAATTGACTCAAACATTAAATATAGTGTCATTAATTTAGTTAAAGAGGCAGGATACATCCGAACTTGTGAATTATGAGCATGCAAAACCTCACCATTTTTTTCATTAATTACTAAACTAGTTTGAACGGGAATAGGAACTTTAGAAGAATTTTTTACAGCCTTTTTTGCTTCACTTACTTGGGTAAGTAAAGAAATGATAACAAAAATGTAAGGCAATAAAATTTTTCTAAACATCTTATATAGATAAAATATTATTAGAGTTTGGTCAAGATGAAATTATAGTGCTATGCACTATAATTCCATTCCCGCGTAGGCATGGATCCAAGATAAAGCAATATAACCTAAGCTTTCAATTTTAAAAATTCCTCGTGTTTATACTTTTTCTGGATTCCCCCTTTTGCGGGAATGACATCAGAGCTATGTAATAACGCAAGCCACGGGATGACACAGCCAAAGCCAAAACTTACTACACGTTAACCTTTTTATTAAGATACATTAATATAAATAAAGCAGGCAAGGCTAAAATGATAGTGAAGATGAAAAAGCCATTCTAGCCTAGCATATTTACAAGTTTACCAGCATAAATAGTGACAGTATTGTTACATAAACTGCTTGCAGCGGTAAAAAGTGCATATTGCGTTGCTGAGTATTTTTTATTACATAAATAGCTTATATATCCAACCAAAGCAGTAGTACCCATAGCGGCAGCAAAATTTTCTATAGTAATAGTAATTAATAAAGCTCCAAAAGAAGGAGGTTGACTATTGAGCCAAATAAACGCAAAATGTGTTATGCTTTGGAGGATGCCGGTAATGTCATTGTCAATTAAAAAGGGACCAGTAAATTGCACGAAAAAGGAACCACTATATTTAAAAATTTTTATGCCATATTACCTCCAGATTTATAGTTATTAATACGATAACTTTTACCTTTTATGTTTAGTATATGAGCATGATGTACCACTCGATCAATAATTGCATGAGTTAATACTTCATCAGCAAATATTTCATTCCATTTTTCAAAATCCTTGTTTGTGGTAATAATGGTAGATTTATTTTCATATCGTTTAGCAATAATATTAAAAAAGTCTTCTACTGAATGTTTTGGCAATTGCTTAAACCCGAGCTCATCAAGAATTAATAAATCAAACGATAGGAGTAATTTAACCTTTTTGTGATAACTATTATCTGCTCTTGCAATATGTAAATTATAAAGCATATCCGATACCGTAGTAAAATATACAGAGTATTCTCGTGTTAAAGCTTTTAATGCTAGCCCAATGGCAAGATGAGTTTTCCCAGTTCCTGAATCACCTATGAATATTACATTTCCCTTAGTATTAATATAATCACAAGTTGATAAATCACTTATTACTTTGGCATCAACACTTGGTTGGAAATTAAAATCAAAGTCTTCTAAATTTTTAGTTACCGGCAATTTAGCAGCACTTTTACGGCGACGGTAATTATTATCCTTACGGTTAGATTTTTCATCTTCACATAATAGTGATAGAAATTCTTTAAATCCTAGTTTATTATTTTGAGCATAAATAATCCTTTCATTTAAACTATTGACTATACCTGATAATCTAAAGCTTCGTAGGTCATTAAATAAGTTCTGCATTATTACCTCCAAACTCTGGTAATGGTAAGTTTACTGCATTACTATTTAAAATATTCTTAATTTTAGAGTAAGAACTTATACCATAATGTAGTGCTCTATGACAGGCTTTATCTATTAAGTCATCATTGTAAACCTTACGTAAAGAAATGATACCTCGTGCACAACGTTGCCAATCATTCACTCTTGTTTGTTGTAATGATTCTAATAATAAACTGCAATTATTCCCTATCTGCTGCATTTGTTGTTGATAATGTTCACTATATTCTATAAAACCTGGGCATAGACGTTTGTATTTAGCATAATGAGACGGATTAGTGGTAAATATCCCCTTGCCCTCTGTTCTAACGTGTCTTGCTATTAAATCATTTTGTATAGAAAATATTTGAACAAGTTTTGGGGACAATTGTACCATTACCTCACTGTATATATATTTTGCTGGTACAGAGTAATAATTATTATCTATGGTAATATGACAATCTTTTGCTACTTTTCGATTATGCCAAGATGACAAATCAAAAGTTTCTAATGGTAAAGGAATCAAACTACTTCTTTCCTCTTGCTCAAACAGTTCTCTAGGTATTCTCTTAGTAGTACCATGTATTCGGCTATTGGCCTTATTTAACCAATTTGCAAGACCATTTGTTAATTCTTCATATCTATCAAATTTACGACCAGCAAAAAAATTATTTTTAACGTATTTTATTCCCGACTCAACTTTGCCTTTTTCTTGCGGTTGATACACTCGACAAGGAGAAAGTAAAATTCCATAATGATCGGCTAAGCACTTATATTCCTTCTGATATACTGGCTCATAAAAATTGGCATCTACTACTCCAGCTTTAAGATTATCAAGTTTTATTACTTTTGGACTACCAGCAAAATAATTAAATGCATTGATATGACATTGAATCCATGTTTGACAACTTTGATCAAACACTACTTCATAATAATCAAGGCGACTATAGCTTAAACGCATATTAAATACATATGCTTTAACTCTACGCCCTTTAGAATTATACTGTAAGCCTATGTCACCAAAATCTACTTGTGCTTCCTCTCCTGCTAAAGTATGAAAACGAATGCAACTGTTATCCTTAATTTTATATTTTTTGATATAACGGGTCAAAGAAGTATAACTGCTTGTATAACCTTGATTTTTTAACTCCTCAAAAATTCTTATGTAACTCAGATTTTTTTCTAATAACTCAATTATTTTTTCGTGCCAAAAATCCAAAACTGAAGATCGTTCATAGATTGCTGGGGATTCTGTACCAGCCTCTACATAGCGGTTTATTATTTTTCGTACTGTTTTGCGGTCTGTTCTTGTTAGTTTGGCAATATTCCTTTGACTATTGCCTTGTTTATAAAGGGTGATAATTGTTGTATACATATTTATTCTTATCATTGTATCACTAGATATTTACTTGCTTAATTATCTAGTGAATATTGCACATTAACCTTATTAGGTCACACCAACTTCTCTGGTCCCTTTTTCGTGCAATTTACTGGTCCCTTTTATTTTAGCAATGACAGTAATAATTAAGCCTTTAAAATTATTAAACCTATACATTATAGCATAAGTCATTAAGGTACTGACAGAGCGAGAGTATCATGTTATAGTAAGCAAATATTAACAAGCATGTAAAGAGATATGGCACGAGCATATGCAATAGAACTAAGACTAAGAGTTATAAAAGCTGTAGAAGCAGGGATACGAATAAGTAAGGTAAGTAAATTATTTAATGTAAGTCGTGATACTATATATAAATGGAAAAAATTAAAAGATAAGCAAGGTACTTTAGAAGCAGCAACTGGTTATCAGAAAGGACATAGTCATAAGATAAAAGATTCAGAATCTTTTAAAGAATTTTTTAAAGCTAATATGAATAAAACATCAAAGGAGTTAGCAAAGCAATGGGGTAATATTGCATCTGTAACTATTTTAAGACAAATCAGAAAACTTGGCTATAGCTATAAACAAAACTCATTTTCATCCGAAAAGAGATATTAAATTAAGAAATGAATTTATAGCAAAGATACAAACCATCACAAAAGACAAATTAGTATATCTTGATGAATCTGGAATAGAGGATAATGCTTGCAAAGAGTATGGATGGAGCATTATAGGACAAAGGTGTTATGGAGAAAAGGTGTATCAACATAAATTTAGAATAAGTATGATAGCTGGTCTTTGTAATGGTAATCTTATTACTCCTGTAATATTTGAAGGTAATTGTAATACAGAGGTCTTTAAAACTTATATTAGGGATGTATTAATTACAGAATTACAACCTGGGCAAACCGTTATTATGGATAACATTAATTTTCATAAAAATTCTAAAGTTAAAGAGTTAATTGAATCCGTTGGTTGTACCATATTGTATTTACCAACTTACTCTCCTGATTTAAATCCTATAGAGCATTACTGGTTTAAGATAAAAAATGAAATTAGGAAAGTTGTAGGAGATTTTGAAACATTTTATGATGCTGTTTTTAATACTATTAAATTGTCAGTATCTTAATGATTTATGCTATACCATACCACCGACAAATCCACCGACTAAGGTTGCAATCAAGCCATATAGCTTAACAATTACTGCTATTTCTGTTTTACTATAGCCAAGCTCTATATAAAAAGGCGACGCAATAGATAAAAGCATTGCATCACCGAGTTTAAAAAATATTAAAGCAAACAAAATAGTTACAGCAAATTCTCTTTTAAAAAAATCTTTAAAAGGACTAATTACTGTATGAATCCAAGAAGCGATAGAAGTAAATTTTATCTTTTCTCTTACTAATTCTTTTTCCTTTACTGTTATTATAAAAATCGTAGAGACGGCAAATATTATACCTATAACAAAGAAAGTTAATTGCCAGTTATCGTTGGTTATTTCAGCAAAATATAAAGCCCAGCCACCTGTAATCAGCATACCGATTCTATAACCGAATACCGCTGTTGCACTAGCTATGCCTTGCGTTTCTTCTTCAAACTTATCGATATACGAAGAGCATCAACAGCAATGTCAAATGTGCTTGATAAAACCCCTAAAGCTATAGTTAGAAAATATAAAGCAGTTAAAGAAGTGGCAGGATTTTCTCTTCCCATAGCTATCAATACTAAAGCCATCAAACTGCTACATAATATAAGCCAACCTTTTCTATGTCCCCATCTGCTTAAAAAAGGCACTTTAAAATTATCAATCAGAGGAGACCAAAATACTTTTAGAGAATAAGATAGTTTTGCTATTCCAAAAGTAGTGATAACTGCAATATCTATACCCGATTCTTTTAACCAAACCGAAATAGTACTATAAATTATAGCTAGTGGCATGCCGCTAACTATTCCTAAGATTAATATTTCGAATAAGCGATAGTCTTTAAATATTCTGGTGATAAGCATTTGTTTTATTATTATTTAGTCATTTCTACGTATTTTTTATCGTCATTGCGAGGAGATGCGTAGCCAGGAGGGCGGAGGCAATCTCATGAGATAGTGTAAGACTCCTGAGATTGTGTACGTACAATTACTTTGTAATTTCCTCGCAATGACGGAAAAACTGTTATACAGGAACGTTATCACTATCCCTCAGCTCTTTATTATACAACGCATAATATTCACTCTTATTATCAAGCAGCTGCTTATGGTTTCCTTGTTCACAAACTGCACCATTTTTCATCACAATTATATTATCAAGGTCAGTAATGCTACTTAAGCGATGGGTAATAATTAAAGTAGTTTTTCCGTTGCGTAATTTCTTTAGAGATTCTAGAATTTTCTGCTCAGAAGATTGATCTAAGCTGCTTGTTGCCTCGTCCCAAATTAAAATTGGTGCATCTTTTAAAAAAGCTCTGGCAATCGATAAACGTTGACGCTGACCACCTGAAAGAGTTGTCCCTTGCACACCTATTTGTGTATCATAACCATTTGGCAGCTGCATGATAAACTCATGTGCATCAGCATATTGTGCTGCCTTAATTATTTCTTCTTGTGTAGCATTAGGTTGACTATATGCTATATTCTTGGCAACGCTAGTATCAAATAAATGCGTATCTTGTGTAACTAAAGCAATTTGGCTGCGTAGAGAAGTAAGCTTAATATCTTTAATATCATGAGTATTAATTAAAATTCTTCCTTCTGTGGGATCATAAAAACGTGCTAACAAATTGCTGAGCGAAGTTTTACCACTACCAGAACGCCCAACAAAGGCAATCATTTTATTAGGTTTTAACTTTAAATCTATATGTTTTATAGCTACCTTACTTTCAAAACTTAAAGCTAATTTCTCAAAAGTAATTTGTGCATCAGATAAATTGATTTCCTTAGAATTACTATGATCTTTAATTAAAGGTTCGGTATCCAAAATACTAAATACCCTTTTAGCTGCTGCAATCCCCTCTTGTAGGTTAATATTCAACGATACTAAACTTTTAAATGGTCTATAAGCTGCAGCAAAAGAAGCTAAAAAAGCAAATAATGCACCTGGTGTAGTCTTCCCATCAAGTACCAAACTACCTCCATACCATACCATACCACCAACTGCAAGACCGCTTAACCCCTCCATAATAGGTGAAACTAACGCATCTAATTTAGATGTTTTTTTGTAATATTCTAAAATATTGTTAATAATTAACGCTGCTCTCTTACTTTCTATTTTTTCACCGACAAAAGATTTAATAATTTTAATTGACTGAAAGGCTTCATCAAGCTTAGAAGTATAATGCCCAAGCTCCTCTTGTGATCGTGCAAATATTCTCCTTATCTTTCTTCCCATTTTCTGCACCGGATAAACGGCAAGAGGAAAAACAAGGAAAACCACACAAGATAATAGCGGTTCTAAATTAAACATCGTTATTATTAAACATACTACAGTTAGAAAATGTTTAGCACATCCGACGAGTAAATTAGAAACAGCACCACGCATTAAAGAAATATCATTAGTAAAGCGGGATATAAGACGCCCTGAAGATTGCTTTTGAATAAAAGAAATATCGGCAAATAACAAATGCTCATACATTTTTATCTGCAAATCGTTTAATACTCTCTGTCCGACAAATTTTATTAGATAATTCTGATAATATTCCGAAATTCCTTTGATAAAGAAAGTTAAGATAAGCACTATCGGCATTATAACAAGCATTCTTCTATCATGCGTTAAAAAAATCTTATCAATAATAGGTCTAACCGTATGTACTATAATTGCCGTACAAATTGCTGCAACAGCCATACAAAATATTGCTATATATATCTTAGTTGCATAAGGTTTAATATGATTTTTTATTAACCTTTTAATTATATAAAAAGCTTGGTAGTCATTATCTAAATTATTGTTCATTGTCGTTAAAAATATTAAATTGATGAGTAGGACTAGTTGGCAGTGGAATTTTTAAATGCTCAAAAGCAGCAGCTGTTATCACCCTGCCCCGTGGTGTTCTTTGTAGTAAACCTATCTGTATTAGATAAGGCTCTATGGTTTCCTCAAGTGCATCACGCTGCTCGGAAAGAGCGGCGGCAATTGTCTCAATTCCGACAGGTCCACCATTATAATTATCTGCTATAAATTTGAGATAACGATAATCATTGCTATCAAGTCCAATAATATCAACCTCCAAGCGGTTTAAACCAAAATTAGCTATTTCTTTATCTATTTCTAACTGATTGTTAACCGCGGCAAAATCTCTTATACGGCGTAGCAACCTTAAGGCAATTCTTGGCGTTCCTCTACTTCTTCTTGCTATTTCTTCTGAACCTGAATCAGTCAAATCAATATCAAGCAATTTACTTGCTCTGTTTAAAACCTTTTTCAGCTCTTCGGTATTATAGAAATTCAAACGCATAGGAATACCAAACCTATCACGCAAGGGGTTACTAAGCAAACCAAGACGGGTAGTAGCACCTATAAGCGTAAATTGCGGCAGGTTTATTTTTACCGATCTTGCAGCAGGACCTTCTCCGATAATTATATCAAGCTCAAAATCTTCCATAGCCGGATATAAAACCTCTTCAACCGAAGTATTTAAACGATGGATCTCATCAATAAATAATACATCATTTTTTTCAAGGTTGGTGAGAATAGCGGCTAAATCTGCTGCTTTAAGTATGGCAGGACCGGAAGTAGATTTGAAATTACCACCTATCTCATTAGAAATAATCTTGGCAAGCGTAGTCTTACCAAGCCCAGGTGGACCGTAAAATAAAGTATGATCAAGGTGCTCACCACGTGATTTAGCTGCCCTAATAAATACAGAAAGGTTTTCCTTAATCTGTTGCTGTCCAACAAATTCTTGCAAATATGATGGTCTTAGCGGCAATTCTTGATCATTCTGATTTTTTTCGGGCGATAATATATTAGTCATTTTTAAGTAAATTGTAGCTTTATTTGGGCGGCTCTGATGTTATTCTCGTATAGGCACATGAGTATTAACTTAAGGACCAATGTCATCCCGTGGCTTGTCCACGGGATCCAGTAATTAAAAAATACAAAAGCTCGATTTCTCGCTTTATGCTGGATTCCCGCCTCCGCGGGAATGACATATAATCCACACAATATTTACACATGTTACGACTATATAATAGCGGAAAAATAGTTTTTTGCTATACTATTTATTTAAAAATTATTATTACGATTCTTTAATGCGGTTCTGATTAATTCATCAATGGAGATTTCTGGATTTTTGGTGATAATTTCTTGTACAGCGTTTTGTGCTTCAAACCTTGAAAAGCCTATATTTATCAAAGCTTTTATCACGTCATTACTTGCTACCGGCGTAATACCTTTAATGCCCAAACTGTCTTTAATAACAGCAGATGAGCTTGATATTTTTACCACTTTATCACTTAATTCTCGTACTATACGCTCGGCTAGTTTAGCTCCTACTCCTGCAATCGCTTTAAAAATATTCTTATCTTCATTATTTATGGCAATTTGTATATCAGTAGGCGTAAGGGCTGTCAAAATAGACAAAGCCATCCTTGTTCCTATACCATTTACAGATTGCAGCAAGTTGAAACAACTCTTTTCTTCTAAACTCAAAAAGCCGTATAAATTAATATGGTCTTCTCTTACATGGGTTTCAATAAATAATTTATAAGATTCCCCTTCCGCAAGCTTAGCTAATGTCTTACCCGAAGCAAAAACTCGATATCCAACCCCATTTACGTCAATTATCGCATAATCATCATAGCTTGAGTCGACTCTGCCGCTTAATTTTCCGATCATATTATTTTTTCTTTTTCTTCTTACTATATATTAAAACTAACGTTGGTAAAGCGGTAATAATAGCAGCTAAAATATAATGAATAACAAGCGGTCTATCCACCATATGACACTGCCCATCATCTGGAATCGTCTGAGCCAAAATCATATAGGCAACTATTATCGTTATTGCTATATATAGAAAAGCAAAAAATAAGTATTTCATAAATTTTTTCATGTTAATCCCTGTTTGAATTGTCATTTTAACATAGGCTTAGCGTTGCTTGTATGATGCCAATGTCATTCCCACGTAGGCGGGAATCCAGAAAAATAGACATAAAAGCAGCAAATTTTTAAAATTAAAAGCGTAGGTTATCTCGCTTTATGCTGGATTCCCGCCTACGCGGGAATGACATTGATACTATATTATAATACCTTAAATTTATAGCAAACTTGATTCTTTTCCCCTTTACTCATCAAAATTCCTTGCTCTAAACCATATGCCAAATCTCTACTTGCTGTGGCTGTGGAAATATTTTTATGCACTGCGATATAATCTTTTCTAGTAAACCATTTATTTGTTAGAGCAGTCTTAGTAAATTCGATTCTTGATAGTGGTGAATTAGCCTCATATATTATATTATTACTATATAATTTTAATGCTGCAAGGATTTGATCAAGCATGAACTCAATAAATAAGGTAGACTCCCCAAGCTTATCACACTTACTTAAAACACTATAATACTTACTTTGACTATTTCTTATTAAACTTTCAACTGAAATATATTCAAAAATTCTATTATTTTGCATTAATAATAGTTGTTGCCATAATCTTCCTATCCGCCCGTTACCATCAGAAAAAGGATGAATAAATTCAAACTCATAATGAAATATACAAGCTTTGATTATTAAAGAAGTATTACTATCTTGCGTTATGAACTCAAATAAATCCTGCATTAATATAGGTACACGACTAGGAGGTGGAGCAAAATGCACTAATTCAGTACCTTTAAATATTCCTGCATTCCCTTTACACCAATATCCATTATCTATTATTAATCCTTGCATTAATATTTTATGAGCCTTTAGTAATGATTCAATTTCAAAAGGATTAAATATTGTAAGATTATCATATAACAAAACTTACGCTATGAGTAAAAAAGTGATAAATTATTGTAAAAATAATTAAACATGTCAAAGAGGATAAAGTTGCAAGCAATACCAATTAATAGGACAGATTATTGTCAATTTTTAATAGTTAGCCAAAAGAATTATAGTTTAACCTACTACGCTGAACATGCAAAGAAATGTAGTCATGATGTTATTAATAGATTTTTAAGGAATAAAAAATATACACCTTCTTTGTTATGGGAACACATCAAGAATGATGTTATTTTTTCATCTAATGGATATACAATATTTGATGATACGGTTTTAAATAAAAGGAATACGAAGCAAATAGAAATTGCAAGATCGCAGTACAGTGGAGCTACAGGTAGAGTTACTAAAGGTATAGGAGTAGTGAGTCTGGTATATTATAACCCTGATATTAATAAGTTTTGGGTAATAGATTATCGAATTTTTGCACCTGATCATGATGGAGCAACAAAACTAGAACACCTATTAAACATGTTAAATAATGCTGTTTATAGCAAGAAGATTCCTTTTCAAACAGTACTTTTTGACACATGGTATTCTACACACAAAATTATGCAACATGTTGACTCTCTGGGGAAATATTATTATGCCCCTATTAAAGCCAATAGAAACGTTAGTAAAACACACGATTCTAAACCTTATAAAGCTGTAAAAGAGTTGACATTTTCAGATGAAGAGATCAGGCATGGAGTAGAGATTCATATAAAAGGCTTTGCTAAAAATAAGCATGTTAATTTGTTTAAATTTACTGTTTCTACCAACAGAGTTGAGTATGTTGTTACCAATAACAAAACTCAAAAATCTTCTAAAGCTGCACAAGATGAGTGTGGCTTTCGATGGGTAATTGAGAGCATGCACAGAGAAATTAAGCAACTTACTGGGATAGAACGTTGTCAATGCAGGAAACAGCGTATTCAACGTAATCATATTAGTTGTGCATTTTTAGTTTGGGCATTTCTCAAAAGGACTGCAAATACAATCGGTAAAACGGTTTACCAAATAAAGTTAGAGCTTTTAGATGACTATATGCAACAACAGCTGCGTTCTCCATCTTTACGATATTTAGAACCAAACATAGCGTAAGTTTTGATAATTCTATAGCATTCTTTACTTCTAAAATATCTTTTTCAGGGGCAAGGACTCTTTTACCATTTATTAAATCAGTGACTTGCTCTATGCTTAAACTATTACCTTCAATTGCTAAAGATGATTGAAGGGTTTTGATTTGATTATTTTTTCTAAGCTTTACAGGTGTAGAGTAAAGCTTACTACCTACTAAAATACCCAGCTCATAAGAAATATCTTGTAATAATTCCAAGATTTTATTAGTTATTTGAAAAGTTGGTTTGTTATTCATGATATGATGTAAAACTGTTGTTGGGTGAAGTATGTGTGATTCCCGCATAGGCGGGAATCCAGGAAAAAAATAAATATAAATACATCAAAGCTTAAAAAATAAATCTCGCTTTATGCTGGATTCCCACCTACGCGGGAATGACATAAGAACCGCAGGATGATAAAGCAGAACTAATCCACACAAACAAAACCATAAAAACATTATTATGCCCAGTTCAGCTTTTTTGATTGCGTTTTTTGTATCTATAATTCGTTACTACGATTATGCATTATTTGGCTTATCAGCACACATTTTAGCACAAAATTTTTTACCTAGAAGTACGCATGAAATACAGCTACTTGGCTTTTTTGCATTACTTAGTGCGGCTGTTGTGATCCGTCCTTTAGGCTCTATAATTTTCGGCTATATAGGTGATAGATACGGACGCACTAAATCTATCAAAATATCGATGTTTATCAGCAGCATTTCTACCTTGCTAATCGCTGTTACCCCTTCCTTTGATAAAATAGGTATTCTTGCTACAATTATGCTTACATTTTGCCGGATGATTTTTATTGCAAGTTTAGCTGGTGAAGTTGATGGAATAAAAGTTTATGTGGCAGAAAAAACAAAAAATAACCAAAAAAATTTAGGACTAGGAGTAGTTGCAAGCTGCACTCAAATAGGAGCATTACTTGCTGCTATGGCTTATTATTGTGCGACTAACCTTAATATTTATTATTTGTGGCGAATTAATTTCCTGATCGGTGCTATATTTGGATTATTTGCTATTTTAATGAGAAATTATTTCAAAGAAAGCAACGAATTTTTACATCATAAAAATAAGCAATCTAATAATATCTCTATTTTTCAGGTTCTAAAAAACTCTAAAAAGTCTTTTATTTTGGCACTACTAATAAACGGTACAATCGGCGGTATATACCATTTCTTAGTATATTTCTTAGGCGTGTTTTTAGCAAGAATAGCCTTTATAAACCCTATAGAAACTGAGTTTATGAACATAAGCTTAATTATTACTTACGGGATAGCGGCTATTTTCGCAGGAATGCTTGCTGATAAAATAAATCCTTTAAAACAAATTATATTTGCCTTACTGCTTAGTCTTGTAGCTGCTTTTGCCATGCAGATTTTACTATATCAGCAAATATTTACTGTTCTAGGTCCTATTATGTTAATTGGACTTGCCGCATTTTATGCTGTTCCATTACAAATTATCGTCCAGTCTTTATTTAAAACAGCTATTAGAATGCGGCTTTATAGCTTATCTCACTCCCTTGGCGGTATTATATTATCCTCAAGCACGCCTTTCTTCAGTATGTTACTATGGCAAAACTTTAAGTCGTTATGGGTAACATTCAGCTTCTTCACTTTCTTACTTATAATACTAACTATTGCAGTATTGGTTTTACGTAAAACTATTACACGCTAAAAGACTTACCGCAACGCAATCGTTTTTCTAGGAAATTACTATAGTTATGGATGTGCTGTAATTGTTAGAATGGTAATATTATCTTTTTTAGGTCCATAGTGCCAAAAAATCCTATAAGCCGCAGGAGTATTATTCTCAGCATAAGCTTCAAATATTTCTTCTCCGTTGTCGCCTTTAGTAGATTTATATTTATGAGTATTTAAACTAGGATGATGCGGATTTGTTTGTAAATATGCTAATGTTTTTCTTACTGCTTTTAAACGCTTTTCTAAACTTTTATTATTTTCAAGTTCTTCCAAATCTTTACTAGCCTGAATAGTAAAAAGAATTTTAAAGGTCATCAATAAAAGTAATCCCCGCCGCAAGCAGCGGGGTATTTTAGAAGAAAGCTAGCTGATGATCCTCATGCAGTTTCTGATATTCCTTGCCTTGGTTTTTTACGTATTTTCCTATCATATTCTCATTTCCATGCTTACCTACCGTACTCGTAAAATATCCATCAGTCCAAAATTCTCCACCCCATAATTGTTTCTTTACCTGTGGACACTGTCTAAATATTTGACGAGCTGTAACACTTTTAATTGTTGTTACTATTTTTGTTACGCTATAGGTTGGTACAGATTGTACCAAAAAATGGACATGATCTTCATCAACCCCTATTTCTAAAAATTTTATTTGATATCTCTTTTCTATCTCTAAACATATTTCTCGTAATACTTGATCAACTGATACGTCAAACACTGCTCGGCGATATTTTGCTGGAAATACCATGTGATACAGCAGTACCGTAACATTATGACTTTTATGTATATATTTGCTCATTCCGCCATATTACGCCGCAAGCGGCGGGGAATATACCCAAAAGAGATTTAAATATTTACTGAAGTCTTCTATATATTTTACTTGCCCTTTAGCTGAGCCTTTAATCCCATTATTTAGCTGTTCTAAAGCTTTTTTATTATTAAATAGCCAACTTTCTTTTAAAGGGATTTCGGTATAGGGCTCTAAAATAATTTGTCCCTTTTTACTATTAATAATAACATGGAAGCTACTTACTCCTTTAGCGAGTTTACCAAGTGTTATCCTTCCTTTCGTATCAGGCTTTAATATACATGATTGGGTCATATAAATTAATATTCTTTGTTATAACTTATATAATAATACATAGTGGGTAATTAATCAAGTGGGATTACACGCTAAAAGACTTGCCACAACCGCAATTAGCTTTTTCGTTAGGATTGGTAAAAGTGAATTGGGATTTGAATTTCGTTTCTATATAATCCATTTCAGAGCCTAATATATACATCAATGCTTTTGGATCGATTAGGATTCGCACGCCTTTTTCTTCAACCACCTCATCAAATTGGTTTTTATTGTTGGCATACTCAACATAATAAGTTTGACCAGCACAACCGCCTGACCTAACGCCTACCCTAATTCCATATGTAGGCTTATTACGTTTTTCTATCAATAACCGCACTTGTTTTGCAGCTGAATCAGTTAATGAAATAACGTTTTTCTTCATGTTTTAGGAGTCTTTTTTATTTTCTTTTTTAAGCTTGTAATCAGCTATAGCTGCTTTTATAGCATCTTCAGCAAGAAGTGAACAATGAAGTTTTACCGGTGGCAATGATAATTCTTTTGCAATTTCAGTGTTTTTAATCTCTTCAGCATCGTCTATTGATCTACCTTTTACCCATTCTGTTACTAAAGAACTTGAGGCAATAGCTGAACCACAGCCGAATGTTTTAAATTTTGCGTCCGTAATAATGCCGTTATCGTCAACCTCGATTTGTAACTTCATCACGTCACCACATGCCGGAGCTCCAACTAATCCCGTACCGACGTTTTTCTTCTCTTTATCAAGCGACCCAACATTACGAGGATTCTCATAATGATCTATTACTTTTTTGCTATAAGCCATTGTTATTCCTTAATTCATGATTCTATTTTTGTGTAGATGCTCGCATGATTTTGAGAATTGAATTTTATTTTGATCGGTGAGTGAGCGGAGCGTACAAGTAGTACGTGAGCACACGAATCCCTAATAAAATGAAAGAGCAATTCTTAAAAGCAAAAGAGCATTAGTGCGTAGCCCATTTAATTTTCTTCAAATCAATCCCCTCTTGCATCATTTCCCAGAGCGGGCTTAAGTCCCGTAGCTTATTGATTTTTGAGCATATTAACTTTACTGCATAATCTACTTCCTGCTCGGTAGTAAATCTACCTATACCGAATCTAATTGAAGTATGGGCAAGTTCTTCATCAACTCCCATAGAACGCAATACATATGATGGTTCAAGCGAGGCTGAAGTACAAGCCGAACCGGAAGAAACCGCTAAATCTTTAATAGCAAGAATGATTGACTCGCCCTCTACTCCTGCAAAGCTTAAATTTAAGTTGCCTTTATATCTTTGATCTTTATCACCATTTAAATAAACTTCAGAAATTTGATTGTTTATAGAATTTAAAAACTTATCAAATAAGTGATTTACATGCTTGGTATCTTTTTCCATCTCATTATAAGCGATATTAGCAGCTGTGCCAAGCCCTACTATTAAAGGAGTTGGCAGTGTACCGGAACGCATACCACGCTCTTGACCACCACCGTTTATTAGCGGAGTGATACGCACACGAGGTTTTTTTCTAACATACAAAGCACCTATACCTTTTGGACCATAAATCTTATGCCCTGAGATACTGGCAAGGTCAATATTGCATTCATTCACATCGATTGGAATTTTACCGAATCCTTGTGCAATATCAGAATGAAAGAAAACCCCTTTTTCACGACAGATTTTTCCAATTTCCTTTAAAGGCTGAATTACTCCTATTTCGTTATTTACCGCCATAACTGATACTAACATAGTCTGATCAGTTATAGCATTTTTTAAAACCTCTAAATCGATTATTCCATTAGGTTTGATCGGTAAGTAGGTGACTTTTATCCCTTCCTGCTCTAAATGCCTGCAAGCATCGAGGACGCATTTATGTTCACTAACTACTGTAATAATATGGTTCTTTTTATTGCCATAGAATTTTGCTATACCTTTTATAGCAAGGTTATTGGACTCAGTCGCACCAGACGTAAAAATGATTTCCTTAGCTTCAGCCCCTATTAGCTTTGCAATATCACTTCTTGCCTCTTCTACAGCGTTTTCAGCTTCCCAACCAAAAGAATGGCTACGTGAATGAGGATTGCCAAACTTGGTAGTAAAATATGGCAGCATCGCTTCCATCACACGTGGATCTAACGGAGTCGTTGCCTGATAATCTATATATATTGGCAGGATTAAATTGTTTAATTGTGTGTTCATATAATTGTGAGTATTAAAAATTTGTTTTTTATTTTTGTGTCATCCCGTGGCGGCTTTGCCAGCGTGGATCGAAAAACACCCTCGGTGTCATCTAGTTGCTTGACTACGGGATGACACAGAGGGGAAAGAATCCACGCGGGCAAGCCTCACGCAGGAATGACATTGTGCACTTCTTTAAAAGCCCTCATGAACGCCTTTATATCATCAACCGTATTATTACAGCCTAAAGACACTCTAATAGACGATTTTACTTCTTCTTCATCTAGCCCCATATTAGTTAGCACATGCGATTTAGATATTTTACCTGATGAGCAGGCAGAACCGGAGCTAACACAAATATTTCGTAAATCAAAACCGATCAGTTTTATCTGAGCGTCTGTACCTGGCACAGTAAACAATGTAGTATTAGGTAATCTCTTTGCGTTTTCGCTAATAATATTTATGCTTTGGTATTTCTTTAATTTTTTCTCTAAAACTTCTTGTAAGCTTCTGAGTTTTGCATAATTCTCTATGATATTTTCTTTCATTAATTCAGCTGCTAAGCCAAATCCTGCAATTGCTAAAACATTTTCAGTGCCTGAACGTACTGACTTTTCTTGTCCACCTCCTATGATTATTGGAGTAAGCGGAAAGCGAGAAGTAGAAATCAAAGCAGCTCCTCCCTGCCCGCCTCCTATTTTATGCCCTGAAATTGTAGCAAAATCTAACCCTAACACTTTGATATTTGTTGATATTTTACCAAAAGCTTGTACTAAATCGCTATGAAATCTTGCATCATATTTTTTAGCTATCTCACTTATTTTATCTATATCTTGTAGCACTCCACTTTCATTATTAGCCATCATTACAGATACTAGTTTTTTAGAAGCTGCACTTTGTACTAATAACTCCTCTAAATACTCAAGATCAACTATCCCCTGCTTATCAACTCTTATTATCTTAATATTTGGAGCTTGTTTTATATGGTTATAGATCGATAAATGTTCAATAGCAGAAATGAAAATATCACCGTCATAAAAATTTTTCATTATTAAGTTATTACTTTCAGTTCCTGAAGAAGTAAAAGTAATATCATATTCCCTAGATGATGTTGATATAGCTAAAGCTGTTGCTATTTGAGAACGTGCTGTTTCTATAATATTTTTAGCAAATCTACCTGAACTATGAGCAGATGAAGGATTAAGCTCCTTATCCATCAAGCTTATTACATATTCCTTAACCTTTGGTGCAATAGAAGTAGTAGAGTTATGGTCTAGATATATCATATATTTAAATTCAGGTTTAAAGCATCTTTAACTGAAATATTCTCAAAATAATCTCTGATATGCTTACCAAGACCTTTCCATAATTTATGTGAATTACATTTCATTGTACTCGAGGCACAATTTTTTATCGATTTTTTGTAACAACCGGTCATTATGAAGTTTTCATTTACAGCATCCATAATATTAGAAATTTTTATTTCTTCTAATTTACCTATTAAGATATATCCCCCATTTGGACCTCTAATAGCCTTAACTAAATTGGCTTTTTTAAGTTTAGAAAATATTTGCTCTAAATAATTAAGTGATATATTTTGTTTTAAAGAAATTTCATTCAAAGTTATAGGCTCATCGCTTACATTTGAAGCCATCTCTAATATCGCCATTACGGCATACCTACCTTTTGTCGTTAGCATCATAGGATTATTTACCAATAAATATTGGCATTACAATAAAATATCCTAGTATATTAGTCAAGTATTATATAGATATTATTATCTTTGTTTTTCTTGCGTATTTTTATTATGTATAATAGGAGAGTTGGAGGAAGGACTTAATTTATGACTAGTGTTTATAACTATTTGTTCCCTTAAATTTGAAGTCATATTCTTTGCTTCAGCTAAAGTATTTGAATGAAAATTATTTTTAAATTCAGCTTTTAAATTATCTTTTAATTCGTTATTGAAAATCTCTTTTGGGAGATAAATCCCACCAGTAGCAAGACCAGCCCATGTATATTTAGATTTAGCGTTTAAAGTATTTGCAATATTGTTTATTAGCTTTTCTTGATTTTTAGGTTTTGAAAAATGATCTACAATATTTGGATTTTCTTTAATATGCTCGGAAATTACTTGTTTTAAGGTCTGATTAATCATATGAAAATCTTCTCCCCTATTATCCCCTCTATCAAATAGCTTTTGCGAAACTTGTTCACTTAGCATATTTGCTAAGAGTCCTACCTTTATATCTTGTTTATTTACTAAATTTTCATATAAAGGATTCAGCACTTGCATCGGAGAATTTATATGTTCTGAAATATGGCTATATTGATTCGTTTTTGGAGTAGAAACGTCCCCTACACTACTAATCGGCTTTGAACTTAGCTTTTCTACAATATAATTTTCAAGTTCTGGATTTTCTTTACATATTGTTTTTACTTCGTTAGCAAATTCTTTTTTATTAGGTAAATTTTGCTTGTTTTCCGACTTAGCTTGCAAAAATACCTTATCAATAGCCTGATCAATAAGGATATTTTTATCTGTAATTTTACTTTCTTCTAATGGTTGTTGAGCATCACTAAATATATTTATTACTTTCCCAGCTACATAGTTTAATCCTATCTTCACTCCCGCTTTTGCAAGACTTGGTAATTGACCTTCAAAGTAATTTGTTTTTTGTGCTAGATTATATAAACTACTAGCAGCATTGGTATAATTACTATTTTCAACCCCTTCAATAATTTTAACTAATTCATCAGGATGATTTAACATTGATGGCAAAATATTATATATTTTTTCTTTATCAAGATTTCCTACTCCAGCTACTACTTCTAAAGTTTTATCCATAATATTTGCGAATATTTTTTTATTATCATTTAAATATTGTTGAATTTCAGGATTGTCTTTCGTTAAAGTAATTAGCTCTTTTGCAATTCCGGTATAATCACCTTTAATAAAGCCACTAAAAACTTTTTGTAATGACTCAGGCTTATCAAGCAATAAAGGCATCACTTTGCTAAGCTTTATAACATCTTCTGTTTGTAGACCATAATTTTCAAGTTGCTGTTTAATGACACCGCTATCTTTTACATCTACGTCAACTATACCTTTTAATAAATTATCAAATAAGCTATCTTTACTTTGCTGCACTAATGTATCTTTTAATTTAAACGAAGGATCATTGAGAGCTGAGATTAAACTATTTGTCACGCTCATATAGTCACCTTTATTTACATCTAACATAATATCATGTGCCATTTCAGGCTTTGACATCATTTCGCCGACTATATTAAGCATTTGTTTATCAAAATTATAATCTCTGGTCATTTTTTGCAAATCAGAATTATTTTTAATAATGCCTAAAGCTGCATTTGGTAAAAATTCTTTATTATTCGCAAAGAAATCTCTTAAATCTTTATTGTCTTTAGTCATTTCTAAAGTTTTTTCAATAGCTATCATTAACCCTTGATTTGGATCATTAAGAGTATCAAAAACTTCTTTTATTTTAGGAATTTCATTTAATAAACTAGGGACAGTGCTTAAAACTTTAGGATCAATTCTATAATTTTCAAAATACTCTTTCAAGGCAGGTTTAGCCTGCTGTTTAGCATCTGCTACAAAGCTATTTAGTACTGTCTGTTTTTCAGGACTTAGGTTATTAAATTCCTTTAAAGACCTCAAATTATCTATATTTTCAGCAACTTCTTGCTTTAAAGCAGGATTTTTATCAAAGATTTTTTGCACTTCTGCATAGCTTTGCTTATTTTCCGGTTTTTGTAATATATCATCAAAGGTATTGACATAATCACTTGGTAATATTTCAGTTGCTCCAGTTCTTATATAATCTGCAATGTTTTTTCCTTTTTCATTAAAAAACTTTTCAAAGTTTTTATCTTTGGTAAGCAAATCCAAAGTGTTAGAAGCTACTTTGGTCCAATCAGGTTCTTCTTTCTTTACTTCAATTGCAACTTCTTTAAGCTGATCAAGTACGCTATCATTTTTAAAACTTTCTTTTAATATATACAAACCTTTCTGATCTAAGAAACTACCTTCTTGAAATTCTTTAAATCCAGCTTTATCAAGTATCTGCCCTATTTTAGGTAAATTCTCAGCATTACTTTTTAAAAATTCCCATATTGGTTTTTTCTCAAGGAGTGATTTTTGAAATTCCGGATCAAGATATGTATCAGAAGAGTTAGCAAGCTTGATAAGGTTATAAGTATTTACAGGATTAGTTAAGACAAATTTTGCTCCAAGTAAAAGCGTTTTAAAACTCAAGCTTTTTGAAGATGATAAATCTTTAATTGCACTCTTGAATAATTTGTTAGCACTAGAAGAAGATAAAGTTTTTTCTAAACTTTTTCGTAAACTATTACTACGCTTGGATGTGTCTGTTGTTGCCATATAAATAATTATTCTTTATTAAAATAAATTACTAATATCTATTAAAGATAGTCAATTGCATGCTAAAAACAATAGAAAAGTTTACATTTAAACTTTTGATCCTTATTATATGACATCTAAATTACAATTAATGCTAGAAATAAAATGATTATTATACCAATATTAAGTTTTCTTGGCTTTTCATGCTTTTTCTCAAAATATTTCAAAATAAAATTAAACCATGCGATACCTATAACAATTAGCATATTAGTTACGATTCTATATTGCTGTGCTATACTAAATCTGTTAATGGCTGCTACCTATTTACTTTACTTCATCGGTATATTATTAGTATACTCTTGCTCTTTTCCAAATAAAACTTCGTTTAATAACTCTTCATTTATTAGCAGTATATTTATAAATCAGCATAGATTTTCTTATGAATCTCTCTTTTTTACTTTAGTAATCTTTGCTTTTTTTCTCTACACCAGAGAAGCATCACTGCATGCTTATGATGATTTTTCTCATTGGGGAATATTTACTAAAGAACTATTATATTCAGGAGTTTTTGAAAGCCAAATTTCATTTACCTCTATTATTTTACGCATGCACATTATCCAAGAGGTGCCGCTGTTTATCATTATTTTATGTTAACGCTTTCAGGTTACTCGGACAGAAATGTGCTATTTGCTCATTTCTTACTACATTTAATGTTCTTAGCTCCTTTAGCCTACAATAAGAAAATTTGGCAGACCGGTTTACTATTTTCTGCTATACTTTGTGCAGTAGTACTATATACAACAGGGCTTCGCTCTATATATAATGATAGTACTATAGGGCTAATGTTCGGTACTATCTTTGCTATTTATATCCTTGAAGAAGATAAGAAAAAAGCTTTAAAGCTAATTATACCTATTGCTATAATGCTTCCTTTATTTAGAGAAATTGGAACATGGCTAGCAAGTTTTGCTTCGATAATTCTTATATTACATTATACATTTTTTGATAAAAAACCTAAAATATCACATGATTATATTACCTATGTAATTTTATTAATTCTACCAATATTATGCAATTTTATCTTAATGGATTATTTTAGGAATACTCACGATTTCTTAGATAGAAAAGAGCATAGTTTTAGTAATTTGAAAATACTATAAGTAAGTAGAACAAAACTTATTTAAAATAATAAGATTTTAAATAGGTAATGATGAACAGAAAATATAGACACTTATCTCGCGAAGAGAGATATGAAATAAAAAGAATGTATGACCTAGGAGTCAGTATTAACAAGATAGCACAACATCTTACGAGGTCTAAAAGCACTATTAGTATGGAGCTAAAAAGAAATAAAGTAAAAGGTAAGTATATGCCTTGTGTTGCTCAGGAACAATATAAAAAAAGGATGCATCAGCAAGAGTTATTAAAAATAGAGAAGTTACCTATTTTGTTAAATTATATCAAAAATGCTATGATTCACAAGAAATGGTCACCGGATGCTATAGCCGGAAAGTTAAAACTGGACAAAAATACAGCTTGTTGTATCAGTACAGAAAGTATATATAGATTCGTCTACACTTCTGCAGTAGCAGCTAAATTAAAGTTATATAGCTATTTACCGTCTAAAAGATATAAAAGGCAAGAAAGGGGGACAAGGCATCAAAGGATCATTATACCACAAAGGATCTCAATACATCAGCGTGATGCAATAGCAATGCAAAAGCTAGAAGTAGGACATTTTGAGGCAGATCTTACATTTCATAAAGGTAATCAAAGTATGAATATCGGTGTGCTGGTGGATAAAAAGAGTCAAAAGATTATTTTAGTGCTGAATAACTCCAAGAGAGCTAAAATAGTTACCACTGGGTTTTTAAAAAAGATCAAAACGCTGCCAAGTAGTGTTAGAAAGACTATTACTATGGATAATGGCAAAGAGTTTGTAGGGCATCTTGCTTATAGACTATCTGGGTTTCAAACTTTCTTTTGTGATCCATACCGCCCTAGACAAAAAGCACTAGTGGAGAAAATGAATTCTATGATTCATAGAATTTTACCTAAAAATACAGATATTACAACCGTTACACAAAGAGGTCTTGACAATATTGCTGAGATTTTAAATAACATGCCAAGAAAGATTTTTGGTTATAAAACCCCCAATGAAATTTGGGCAGAAAATTTATAGGTTTTGTTCGACTTAGTCCTTGAATTTTCAATTTAATATATATTGCAGAAAATTTTAATAAACAGCATAAATTATTACTAATAAATTATGGTAAGTTTCTTTTAAAATTTTTAGTAAAAGAAGGAAGTTTAGTTGTATATACTATTTGTTTTATTGCTTGGTATGGAATTCGTAAGTATAAACCGAAACTGTTAGCAGAATATACAAAACTTACGCTATGTTTGATATAATGCCCATGAATTAAGGGATATTATGAAGTGCTTCACTATAAAACATTGCTGTGTAATAAGAGTTTTTAGCATATTTGCTATAACATAGCGTAAGTTTTGTATAAATTTTTTCTAATAGCCACATTTATTTGTGGTATAATTTTTGCTTTATGGCGGCTATATCTATATTTCCAAAACTTACGCTATGAGTAAAAAAGTGATAAATTATTGTAAAAATAATTAAACATGTCAAAGAGGATAAAGTTGCAAGCAATACCAATTAATAGGACAGATTATTGTCAATTTTTAATAGTTAGCCAAAAGAATTATAGTTTAACCTACTACGCTGAACATGCAAAGAAATGTAGTCATGATGTTATTAATAGATTTTTAAGGAATGAAAAATATACACCTTCTTTGTTATGGGAACACATCAAGAATGATGTTATTTTTTCATCTAATGGATATACAATATTTGATGATACGGTTTTAAATAAAAGGAATACGAAGCAAATAGAAATTGCAAGATCGCAGTACAGTGGAGCTACAGGTAGAGTTACTAAAGGTATAGGAGTAGTGAGTCTGGTATATTATAACCCTGATATTAATAAGTTTTGGGTAATAGATTATCGAATTTTTGCACCTGATCATGATGGAGCAACAAAACTAGAACACCTATTAAACATGTTAAATAATGCTGTTTATAGCAAGAAGATTCCTTTTCAAACAGTACTTTTTGACACATGGTATTCTACACACAAAATTATGCAACATGTTGACTCTCTGGGGAAATATTATTATGCCCCTATTAAAGCCAATAGAAACGTTAGTAAAACACACGATTCTAAACCTTATAAAGCTGTAAAAGAGTTGACATTTTCAGATGAAGAGATCAGGCATGGAGTAGAGATTCATATAAAAGGCTTTGCTAAAAATAAGCATGTTAATTTGTTTAAATTTACTGTTTCTACCAACAGAGTTGAGTATGTTGTTACCAATAACAAAACTCACAAATCTTCTAAAGCTGCACAAGATGAGTGTGGCTTTCGATGGGTAATTGAGAGCATGCACAGAGAAATTAAGCAACTTACTGGGATAGAACGTTGTCAATGCAGGAAACAGCGTATTCAACGTAATCATATTAGTTGGGCATTTTTAGTTTGGGCATTTCTCAAAAGGACTGCAAATACAATCGGTAAAACGGTTTACCAAATAAAGTTAGGGCTTTTAGATGACTATATGCAACAACAGCTGCGTTCTCCATCTTTACGATATTTAGAACCAAACATAGCGTAAGTTTTGTTTCTTTACTTTTAGCTATGAAGAAGCAATTAGAGCAGCCTCATTACTTCGATATCTTGGTTGTTACGTTCTAGCTATAGGTATAATTGCTGCTGCATATATAAAAAGTAGTATTTTCTTAAATGAAAAACAGAGTAGAAAAGAATTATTTGTTCTTATGTTATTATTTGCTGTTTTTTCATTTTCAGTAGTAAAAAATATTCTAAGAATCAAGCACTTAAATTTAGAACAAAAGAGTTTTATAAAGCAAGCAATAAATATTAAAAAATTGTTAGAGCAAGGAAATGAAATCGCATTTAATTTTAGTAATAAAAAAGATAATCTACAATGCCATATATTGAATTATACCATATATTGAATTATAATTTAGTACCATATTTAAATAAAAAACACTTACAAGAATGTTTAAAAACTCCTAAAGGAGCAGTTATAGATATAAAAAGAGAAAATATATATATATACCTTTTTTATAAATATCCTCTGTGTCATCTAGTTGCTTGCTAACTAGATCCAGAAAATAATAAAAAATACTAATAATTTAAAACTACCTTGACTCATGACTAACGTAAAATACAACTTAGCAGCTGCTTACAAAATAATGGCATATTTATCGATGGATGACCATACCTATACCCATCTATCTGCAAGACCTAAAGATGCTGATTTTTATTATATTTACCCTTTTGGGCTTAGGTTTGAAGAAGTAACAGAGCATAATCTCCTCAAAGTTACTTTAGATGGAAAAATTTTAGAGGGAGAGGAATATCAATATAATAAGACTGGCTACTTTATTCACGGAAGTATTTATCGAACACGTCCTGATATTTCAGCTATTTTTCATTATCACACTCCAGCAAGTATTGCAGTTTCTACTTTAAAATGCGAATTACTGCCAATCAGCCAATGGGCATTACATTTTTACAATAGAATTTCTTATCATGAATATAATTCTTTGATATTAGACGCCGATAAACAAAGCGATAGGCTAGTTGATGACCTTAAACAAAATTATGTGATGCTGCTTCGTAACCATGGTGTTATTACTTGCGGGAGAACAATATATGAAGCTATGTTTTATGCTTATCATTTAGAACAAGCTTGCAAAACACAATGTTTACTAAATTCAGCTAACAAACAAGATCTTATATTACCCTCCGAAGAAATATGTGAACAAACTGTAAAAGATTTATTATTATTTGAAGAAGATTTAGGCAAACGTGACTGGGATGCTTGGTTAAGAGTTATAAACAAGAAATTATAACTCTATTTGCAAACGAAATATGGCATTGTTAACAAAACAGCTTTAATTGATAATCAAATAGTGCCATACTATAATGCACTTATTTCACCATGATAACAATCAACTACAAAAGAATTGGGATGAAATCTGGAGCAAGTATCAAAATTGATTATATTAATAATATTGGTATTATTATCTACCTCTTTTAACCAATCTATTAATGTTTCTAAATATTTTTGAGATTCTTGAGATTTATCTCCTCCAATTATTCTTACTTGTATTAGATTATCTTTTATCATTTTGGCAGGATTTAACTCTTTTATCAGTTGTTTTAATTGTTCTTTATTAATAGCACTAGCTAAACCAACTTTTCCTAATTGTACTGAAAAAAACTGCACGCAATTTCCAAAACTTACGCTATGTTTGGTTCTAAATATCGTAAAGATGGAGAACGCAGCTGTTGTTGCATATAGTCATCTAAAAGCCCTAACTTTATTTGGTAAACCGTTTTACCGATTGTATTTGCAGTCCTTTTGAGAAATGCCCAAACTAAAAATGCCCAACTAATATGATTACGTTGAATACGCTGTTTCCTGCATTGACAACGTTCTATCCCAGTAAGTTGCTTAATTTCTCTGTGCATGCTCTCAATTACCCATCGAAAGCCACACTCATCTTGTGCAGCTTTAGAAGATTTGTGAGTTTTGTTATTGGTAACAACATACTCAACTCTGTTGGTAGAAACAGTAAATTTAAACAAATTAACATGCTTATTTTTAGCAAAGCCTTTTATATGAATCTCTACTCCATGCCTGATCTCTTCATCTGAAAATGTCAACTCTTTTACAGCTTTATAAGGTTTAGAATCGTGTGTTTTACTAACGTTTCTATTGGCTTTAATAGGGGCATAATAATATTTCCCCAGAGAGTCAACATGTTGCATAATTTTGTGTGTAGAATACCATGTGTCAAAAAGTACTGTTTGAAAAGGAATCTTCTTGCTATAAACAGCATTATTTAACATGTTTAATAGGTGTTCTAGTTTTGTTGCTCCATCATGATCAGGTGCAAAAATTCGATAATCTATTACCCAAAACTTATTAATATCAGGGTTATAATATACCAGACTCACTACTCCTATACCTTTAGTAACTCTACCTGTAGCTCCACTGTACTGCGATCTTGCAATTTCTATTTGCTTCGTATTCCTTTTATTTAAAACCGTATCATCAAATATTGTATATCCATTAGATGAAAAAATAACATCATTCTTGATGTGTTCCCATAACAAAGAAGGTGTATATTTTTCATTCCTTAAAAATCTATTAATAACATCATGACTACATTTCTTTGCATGTTCAGCGTAGTAGGTTAAACTATAATTCTTTTGGCTAACTATTAAAAATTGACAATAATCTGTCCTATTAATTGGTATTGCTTGCAACTTTATCCTCTTTGACATGTTTAATTATTTTTACAATAATTTATCACTTTTTTACTCATAGCGTAAGTTTTGTTTCGTTATTTAGCTCAGTAGAAAAAAGTATAGCATAAATCATTAAGATACTGACAATTTAATAGTATTAAAAACAGCATCATAAAATGTTTCAAAATCTCCTACAACTTTCCTAATTTCATTTTTTATCTTAAACCAGTAATGCTCTATAGGATTTAAATCAGGAGAGTAAGTTGGTAAATACAATATGGTACAACCAACGGATTCAATGAACTCTTTAACTTTAGAATTTTTATGAAAATTAATGTTATCCATAATAACGGTTTGCCCAGGTTGTAATTCTGTAATTAATACATCCCTAATATAAGTTTTAAAGACCTCTGTATTACAATTACCTTCAAATATTACAGGAGCAATAAGATTACCATTACAAAGACCAGCTATCATACTTATTCTAAATTTATGTTGATACACCTTTTCTCCATAACACCTTTGTCCTATAATGCTCCATCCATACTCTTTGCAAGCATTATCCTCTATTCCAGATTCATCAAGATATACTAATTTGTCTTTTGTGATGGTTTGTATCTTTGCTATAAATTCATTTCTTAATTTAATATCTCTTTTCGGATGAAAATGAGTTTTTTTATAGCTATAGCCAAGTTTTCTGATTTGTCTTAAAATAGTTACAGATGCAATATTACCCCATTGCTTTGCTAACTCCTTTGATGTTTTATTCATATTAGCTTTAAAAAATTCTTTAAAAGATTCTGAATCTTTTATCTTATGACTATGTCCTTTCTGATAACCAGTTGCTGCTTCTAAAGTACCTTGCTTATCTTTTAATTTTTTCCATTTATATATAGTATCACGACTTACATTAAATAATTTACTTACCTTACTTATTCGTATCCCTGCTTCTACAGCTTTTATAACTCTTAGTCTTAGTTCTATTGCATATGCTCGTGCCATATCTCTTTACATGCTTGTTAATATTTGCTTACTATAACATGATACTCTCGCTCTGTCAGTACCTTAATGACTTATGCTATACCGCATTATTTTGTGCATCACAAATTTTGTATTCTTTAGACTTAACTTCTATTTTTATCTTTTCCATCCTTGGTTTGTATTTTTAGAGCTTGAGGAATTTTGTAAGGTAGTAGGCGACTCCGGTTTTGGAGTTAAATCAATATTCTTAACTAATGATTGAATTTTTTGGAGCTTTACAGATTTTATAAACTGTTCAGGATTTGATTTCAATTCATTAAATTTTAATAAAAGCTTTGCAAGAGTAATTTTTGAATCCTTTAAAATATTGTCAAAACTTTTCGATATTTGCTGTTTATCTGATGAAGATATAGAAGATTCATTAACCACATACTCCTCTATTTCTTTTCTAAATACTTCTTGTACTAAAGCTGGATTTTCTTTCCAGAAGAAATCAACAGTTTCTTGCTCATTTTGGTAGCTGTTATAACTCATTGTTGCAAAACTTATAGGACCTCCAATTATATTTTTTATTTTTGACCAATCAGGTAATAACCTAGAAGAGAAGTAATAATTTATCAATTCTTTTTGTTTTTCATTAGACAAGTTCATAGGAGGTACTTCCTTAGAAACTGTAAAATCAAATGCTTCATTTAAACCTTGAGGATTTTCTTCAAGAAATAACCTTTGCGATCTTAAAGCTTGATCTTCAGTTCTTTTACCAGGAGTTGCATATTCTATTTTAGAAGTTTGAGGATCAAAAACCATAGAAGGTGATTTATGCTTGTCTAATATATCTGCAGATTTAATATCTATATTAGGAGATTTTTTTAATTTATTAATTACTTTTTTAAGATTATCCTGAGAAGTATACTTTGCATCAGATGAATCGCTTCCTCCTAATAAATAAACATTTAGTTTTTTATCTTCTGGAAACTTACCTAATATATCTTGTGAAATTGCTGTTTCCACATTAGTACGTAAATCAATATGACCTAATACCGATTTTTTATTTTCTGGATCTTGAGCAATTACTACTATACATGCAGTGACAAGGTGAGTTCCCATTTTTTCTTTATCAGAAATACCGTATTCCCTCTGCTCTATTATATTGAGCATCATAATCCACTTTATTATAAAATAAAATATAAGATTTATTATAATTCTCAACTGCTTTAAAATGATCACCTTGTAATTTATAAATAGAACCTAGTGCTAATCTAGATTTTAATTCTAAAATTTTATCATCACTTTTTATACTTTGATCTAAATTTTTTTAGTTTTCTATTTTATATTTCTCTAAATTACCTTGGTTTGAATATATTACAGTTATAAAGTTTTGAGCCTCTTCTGCATGACTAATTAATCTAGAATTTAAAGCAATATTTAAAGCTTCATTATAGCTTTCCATTGCCTTTTCATTATCACCTAACTTATTATAGCTTTCACCTACTGCATTATATATTCTAAAAGTAATATAAGGACCTTCTTTAACAACTGATGGTAGTTGCATTGTAATTGCTTCTAATTCCTTTATAGAATTTGTCTTAAAGACTGTACTAAGCAAATCCAAATTTTTACCTCTTTCAACACTATCCTTGGTCCATATATTAATTTCTGGGAAACTCTAGAAGGTAAACTCTAGAAGGTAAATCAGATAATTGCTGTAATATTTCCTTTGTATTAGATACTGTTGGTTGGCCATTAATTAACATAACAAACCTATTAAATTTTATTAATGGTAATGTAATATAGGATATATGTAGTTGTCAACTATTTTAAACTTTTTATTATTTAATCCACAAGAAACCAATATAACTGTAACATTTTGTAACATAATATACCTTGCACCATTTAGCATTAAATATTAATATCTTAAATATATGTTATTAGTATTTTAAATGCAGCAAATTACATTATCAAAGCCCGTAAGCTGTTACGGAATAGGTGTTCATTCTGGGAAACGTACTCAGTTAACTATTGAACCCGCTAAAGAAAATACTGGTATTATCTTCATAAGAACCGACATATCTTCAGAAAATAATTATATTGAAGCAAAATATTTTAATATTTCTGACACTTTACTCTCTACTACTATAAGCAATAGCAACAAAATACAAGTCTCAACAATTGAACATATAATGGCTGCATTATGGGGATGCGGAATTGACAATGCTATTATCAAAATAGATGGTCCTGAAGTTCCTATAATGGATGGCAGTAGCAAACCTTTTGTCTTTATGATTGAGTGTGCTGGGAAAAAGCTACAAAATGCTCCTAAAAAATATTTAAAAATTTTGAAAGAAGTAACAGCTACTCATAAAGATTGTGAGTTAACTTGTACCCCTTCTGATCACATGAAAATAGATTTGACTATTGATTTTAATAGTAAAGCTATAGGAAGACAAAACTTAGTCTTTTCAAAGCAAGAATCTTTTAATAATAATATCGCTGATGCACGTACTTTTGGCTTTACAAAAGATGGTGACTATTTACAGAGTAAAGGGCTTGCTCTAGGTGTTTCATTCGAGAATACAATAGCTATAGATGATCAAGATAAAGTCTTAAATCCTGATGGATTGCGTTATCAAGATGAGTTTGTACGTCACAAATTATTAGACCTATTTGGCGATCTATATACTTCTGGTAATAACATTATAAGCTCAATCAATGGCTATAAAACTAGCCATGCTCTTAATAACGAGTTATTACAACGAATCTTTAGCGATACTACTTCACATAAATTTGTTACTGCTAACGAAATATAGTATATTTTCTTTTTTTATTCATCACATTTGCTAAGTTGCTATATTCTTGAGCCTTACTAGGTTTCTCATAGAATGGATTCATTACTCTTCCAATATCTTTGGCATAGCTTTCTTTTTCAATATTTAATGATATTTTATTCTTGTTACAAAAATCATTGAACCCATTATTTCTTATTTCATAAATAAAATTATTTCTTATCTCATGAAATTTCTCTCTCTTATCATGATCTTTCATTTTCCAATAATTCTTATCGGTAATTAACTTCTTTAACACTGCTGTTTGCAGAATTTGTTCTTTAGTATATTTTTCCAACTGATCTAAATTTTTATAATCTGGAGTGTCGTGCTTTTTACATTCCTCATTTATATTTAACTTAAATATTGTTCTTATTCTATTTTTTTCTTTTTCGCTAAGCCCCCCAGTAATTAACGAAATAGAAGTTAATATGCCATAACCTGTAGCTCTTAAAACTCCAAGTACATTTCCGCTTGCTCCTTGAACAATAGCAGTAGATATAGCAGAAGTTATAGCAGAAGTTATACCAGCTACATTATTCGTAAGTACTATACCAACACTTTTAAGATTTTTGCTAGTTACTTTATACTTATCACTATTTAAATCTTTTTCTTTCTTAGGTGGTGTAAATAATTCACTTTTTAGAATATCGTTTAAACTAGGTTCTAATGATAATATATAATCTTGCTGTACTTTAGCATTTCTATTTTGTACTAATAAATTATTTTCTTTATGAAGTTTACGTAAATTTCGTATTTTAACAGTTTCATTTATAGCCTGAATTCCTACACCTACCGCAGTAATAGCAGCTACTGTTATAACTATAGGCGATACAGGTGTAAAAAGCCCTGAAACCGCAATTACTGCCCCTGTTAATGAAATAGCATAATTTAAAGAATTACTAAGTAATATTTTACCAATTTTGCTTTCTGTAAAACGATTCCAATTATTATTAATTTTATCTAATATTATTCGAAATCTTGATTTTTTTAAATCGACCATTTATTTTTTTAATTTTATTTGTTTAATTAACTTCTCTTATAATCCAAATTATAGTATAAATTCTAATAAAAAACAAAAGTAAATGTCTGGAAAAGAACTAAATAAAATTGTTGCATCTATATTGTTTGCAAGTTTAATTGCTATGATGGTTGGGTTTATTGCAAATATATTATATAAACCAGTTTTAGAACCAAAACATCGAGGTTATAGTATTGCAGTGCAGGAAGTTTCAGAATCACCTACCACGCAAGCACAAGCCCCAATCAATATACCGGAATTGATGAAAACGGCGAATGCCGATAATGGTCATGAAATAGCTAAAAAATGTTTAATGTGCCATTCTCTTGATAAAGATGGTCCAAATAAGATAGGACCTCATTTATGGGATGTAGCAGGTCGCCCTAAAGCAAGCATAACGGATTATAAATATACCCCTGCTCTATCAGCCCTTGGAGGCGTATGGGATGATGATAGTTTATTTGCTTTCTTACATAAACCAAGTAGCTATGTGCCTGGTACTAAAATGTCTTTTGCCGGTATATCAAAACCACAAGATATCGCAGATGTTATATTATTTTTAAAAACTTATGTTCATGATAAGTAATTTTTTTTCTTTCAAAAATAGTATTTCATACTCTTTTTGAAAGAAGAATTAGAATAATGAGTATATAAGATGGAAAGCGATTCCCATCTTATATACAAATAAATTTATTTTTTGTTTGTAATAAAATGCTCAATTTTCATTTTATTTTGGAGTATATCTCAGTGACTGAATTATGGTTAATAATCGGGGTAATTTGTATAATTGCAGAATTTTTTGCAATTCCAAATATTGGGTTCTTATTTTTTGGATTTGGAGCATTATCAAACGCTCTTATAATTTATCATTATCCTCTAATTAACTTAACCAATCAAATAACGCTTTTTGGTTTATTATCTCTTATATGGTTTTGTATATTATACTATCCTCTCAAAAAATACGTATATAGCAAAACTACTACTAATGAAAACTATTCGGATATGATAGGTAAAGAAGTCGAAGTTTATAGCGAGGTAATTTCAGAAGAAAAGCTTGGACAAGTAAAATGGTCAGGGGTCATTATGAATGCTTACCTTGTACCGAACGAGAAAGCTAAATCAGGAGATAAAGTATATATTACCAAGGTTAAGGGTAATATATTAATCTGCTCTAAACACAGACCTAAATAATAAAAAGAAATACTTTAAGGATTGCCTGTGTGGATCGAGAGTCGTCATTGCGAGGAAATTACAAAGTAATTGACGAAGCAATCCAGTAAAATATAGCATAAACCATTAAGATACTGACAAATAAAAGTAATCCCCGCCGCAAGCAGCGGGGTATTTTAGAAGAAAGCTAGCTGATGATCCTCATGCAGTTTCTGATATTCCTTGCCTTGGTTTTTTACGTATTTTCCTATCATATTCTCATTTCCATGCTTACCTACCGTACTCGTAAAATATCCATCAGTCCAAAATTCTCCACCCCATAATTGTTTCTTTACCTGTGGACACTGTCTAAATATTTGACGAGCTGTAACACTTTTAATTGTTGTTACTATTTTTGTTACGCTATAGGTTGGTACAGATTGTACCAAAAAATGGACATGATCTTCATCAACCCCTATTTCTAAAAATTTTATTTGATATCTCTTTTCTATCTCTAAACATATTTCTCGTAATACTTGATCAACTGATACGTCAAACACTGCTCGGCGATATTTTGCTGGAAATACCATGTGATACAGCAGTACCGTAACATTATGACTTTTATGTATATATTTGCTCATTCCGCCATATTACGCCGCAAGCGGCGGGGAATATACCCAAAAGAGATTTAATAGTATTAAAAACAGCATCATAAAATGTTTCAAAATCTCCTACAACTTTCCTAATTTCATTTTTTATCTTAAACCAGTAATGCTCTATAGGATTTAAATCAGGAGAGTAAGTTGGTAAATACAATATGGTACAACCAACGGATTCAATGAACTCTTTAACTTTAGAATTTTTATGAAAATTAATGTTATCCATAATAACGGTTTGCCCAGGTTGTAATTCTGTAATTAATACATCCCTAATATAAGTTTTAAAGACCTCTGTATTACAATTACCTTCAAATATTACAGGAGCAATAAGATTACCATTACAAAGACCAGCTATCATACTTATTCTAAATTTATGTTGATACACCTTTTCTCCATAACACCTTTGTCCTATAATGCTCCATCCATACTCTTTGCAAGCATTATCCTCTATTCCAGATTCATCAAGATATACTAATTTGTCTTTTGTGATGGTTTGTATCTTTGCTATAAATTCATTTCTTAATTTAATATCTCTTTTCGGATGAAAATAAGTTTTTTTTATAGCTATAGCCAAGTTTTCTGATTTGTCTTAAAATAGTTACAGATGCAATATTACCCCATTGCTTTGCTAACTCCTTTGATGTTTTATTCATATTAGCTTTAAAAAATTCTTTAAAAGATTCTGAATCTTTTATCTTATGACTATGTCCTTTCTGATAACCAGTTGCTGCTTCTAAAGTACCTTGCTTATCTTTTAATTTTTTCCATTTATATATAGTATCACGACTTACATTAAATAATTTACTTACCTTACTTATTCGTATCCCTGCTTCTACAGCTTTTATAACTCTTAGTCTTAGTTCTATTGCATATGCTCGTGCCATATCTCTTTACATGCTTGTTAATATTTGCTTACTATAACATGATACTCTCGCTCTGTCAGTACCTTAATGACTTATGCTATACATAGCATTTTTTATTATTTTTCTCGATGCCGTGGCTTGACCAATAGTACCGGACAGTTATTATTGATAGTGTTAGTAAACAAAGAAAAATTAAATATTCTCTCTTAGCCAATCGAAAACTTTTTTGATCCAGCTGCTATTTTCATCAAGTTTCATATGGGCAAATTCTTTTTGCTGTTTTAAAGCATGAATTTTTAGCATACCTATAACTGCCGAATAAGCCGCGGGATTATAGTCTTCAGTAAAGCCATCCATAAGCTCTGGCTTACCTATCCTAGTTTGTTTCTCAAAAACCTTACTTGAAAGCTCCTTTAAACCTCTAAGCTGCGATCCGCCTCCAGTAATAACAGTACGATATACTGATATTTGTCCTTTTATTGCCTTATCATATTCAGATTTTACCATTAATAATATTTCTTCCGCTCTTGCTTTTATTACTTCAGCGAGCTTATAGACCGTTACTGCTCCTGCAGGGCTATGGTGAGCATCAACATTAAAATCCTCCATATTAATAATACTGTCTTTATCAAAAGAGGATAAAATTGCGTTACCATATAAAATCTTTAATTTTTCAGCCGTAGCAAGATCAGTACCGAAAACTTTTGCAATATCAGAGCTAATATGAAAACTACCTATATTTACGTGTCCTGTATATATTAATTTACCAGCAAAGAAAATACCAAAAGAAGTGGTTTTATCACCTATATCTATAATTAGTGAACCGAGGTTTTTTTCATCATTTGTAAGACAACTAATCGCAGAAGCATAAATAGCTAGAGTAATATTGGTAACTTCAATATGGCATTTAGCAAAACACTGCACGATGTTTGATAGCATATTTGACTCAGCTGCAATAATATGTAATTCACAACCAAGTTCCTTTCCATACATACCTACAGGGTTTTCAACCCTATTATTATCAAGAATAAACTCAAGAGGAAAGTAATGAATAATTTCTTGATTCTTAAATTTAAACTCTTGTAATGCTTTTTGTAAAAGCTTTTTTATATCTTGCTCGGTTATAGTTGCTGTACTAATTTTAATAGTATAATTTATATAGTAAGATTTAGTAGCAGCTCCTGATAGCGATAATATAACTTTTTTGATATCTTTATTGCAATCTTTTTCTAATGCATAAATTGCCGAAATAATACTACTTTCAGCATTTTTTAAGTCTGTTATAACCCCTGATTTTATGCCTTTAGAATGATGTAAATTTTGACTTGCTACCTTAATTTCACCTTTTTTACTAATATAGGCAGCAATGGCAGCAATTTTACTACTACCAAAGTCAAGTGCTACAAAATTCGATATTTTCTCTTTCATTTTTTGTGTTTGTTGTAATGTTCGAATTATATGTCATTCCTGCAAAGGCGGGAATCCAGAAAAATAAACATGAAAGCAGCAAGTTTTTAAAATTAAAAGCTTAGTTATCTCGCTTTATACTGGATTCCCGCCTCCGCAGGAATGACAAAAAGTTAATACTTTTCAATATAGTACTTATTCTTGTCTCTCAAATCCAACTGTTTGTAGTTTTGATTAAATAGTTTATTTGCTTTATTGAGTGCATCTATATATTTTAAGGCTTCTTCAAAATTCTTTGCCGGTAATTTAATATTTATTCCACCCTTAAGATTTAAATCCCATCTTCTATCCCCACATCTAATAGCAGATGAGGTTTTATTTATTAATGCCGGATATTTTTGTAGCTCATTTACTAGCTTGCTAGCATATATATTTGCTCCCTCCCCTACAACATGTAATAAATGAGGAAATGGCTCTATGTTCTTACTGATTTCATAACCCTCTTCATCAATTAAGAAGAGTTGATTATTGATTTGCCAAATGGCAATAGGTTCTCTTTCAAACAGTTTTATATATATCGTGTTTGGTAATCTTCTTGAAACATATACTTCCTTAATCCATCTATTATTCTTTAAATTATTCCTAATTTCATCTAAATTAAGAGCAAAAATAGAACTACCTTTTTTAGCATTTAAAACTTTTAATATTGTAGGTTCATCAACATTTTGTTGTCCCTCAATTATTACATTCTCAAGTTTAAAACCGAGTTCTGTAGTTGTTTGATATATGTTTGTTATTAAATAGCTTTTTAACGAAGCAAAATATTTTGTGAAAGCAAACAAACATATGAAGATAATTAAAACGATTTTAAGTATTAATATTGTTTTCTTATAGATTAATCCTAACTTTCGACGCAATGAAATGTTATTGTTTTTTTTAGCTGTATTTTTTTTGTTTGAGCTTGTTTTTTTTCTCATGATTCAAAGCTTGCCGTCTTTAGAATTTCTTCAATTAAATTAACAAAATTTATACCTGCATGAGCTGCAATTTCTGGTACTATCGATAAAGGAGTCATGCCAGGATGCGTATTTATTTCTAAAGCATATAACTTATTTGTTCTTTCTTCTAAAATAAATTCAGCTCTAACGACCCCTTTGCAGTTCATTGTTTTAAAAATCTTTTCTGACTCTTTAAGTAGCTTATCATATATATCGGTAGGCAAAGGAGCCGGACATAAATGCTCGGCAAATCCTTCAGTATATTTAGTTTCATAATCATAGAAGCGATTTTTTAGCAGCTTAATTTCTAAAGCTCCTAAGGCTTTACCGTTTAACACTGCTACCTGTAATTCACGCCCTTTTATATATTTTTCTATTATTACCTCATCACCATAAGGAAAATCATAATTAGCAAAGCTAAAATCATCTTCCTCAAATATCACCTCAACACCTATGCTTGATCCTTGCATAAGCGGCTTAATCACATATGGGCGTTTTATAGGATCAGTTTTAACATTATCACATTTACTTATGACAATACTTTCTGCCATATTAATATTGTTAGTCAAAAACCAACTTCTAGAATGCACCTTATCAAAAGCAAAGCTTGATGCTAAAACCCCGCTATGAGTATAAGGAATTCGCATAATATTAAGAAGTCCAGGCAAGCAACCATCTTCACCATATGTACCATGCAGACAATTAAAAACAATATCAGGTTTTATTTCATACAGCTTAACAGCAATATCAGCTCCCATATCTATAAAAGTAACTTTATATCCTGCTTCTATTAAAGCTTTGCCTACTCCCTCTGCTGATATCAGCGATACTTCACGTTCAGCAGACATACCGCCCGCTACTAATGCTATATGTTTCTTGCCTTTATCACTTAATATTGTAATTTCTGAGCTTTCAACCCAATGTGTTTGATATTTATGCATATTTTATTTTTTTATTAGGAAGTCATATGTCGATTATGTCATTCCCTACACGTCTTTATGTCATTCCCGCGGAGGCGGGAATCCAGTATAAAGTGAGAGAAATCGAGCTTTTAATTTTAAAAACTTATTGTTTTTATGGTTATTTTTTCTGGATTCCCGCCTCCGCGGGAATGACATTAAACATACCTCCCAACTCTCTTTATTTCCCAATTCAATTTAATCCCACTATCTTCGAATATTTTTTGTTGGACGAAGTTACCTAGATCCTCTAATTCTTTAGCAGTAGCATTTCCATTGTTTATCATAAAGTTACAGTGAAGTTCTGAGATAGAAGCATCGCCTATTCTATAACCTCTAAGTCCTGCTTTGTCAATAAGCTGCCACGATTTAAACCCTTCCGGATTTGCAAAAGTACTGCCGCCAGTACGCTCCTTAATAGGCTGAGTAGATGATCTTGCAGCATTTATTTCATTCATCCGCACTAATATATCTTCACTATTACCTTTATTAACTTTAAAAACGGCTTTGAGAATAATTAAATCCTTTGGTAAACTATTACCACGATATTTAAAGCCTATTTCTTCATTTGTAAATGTTCGAAAATTTCCCGCAAAGTCAATTGCTTCAATTCTAACTAAAATATCTTTAAATTCACAGTCATAAGCTCCAGCATTCATCGCAACACCGCCGCCAATAGTTCCAGGAATACCTACTAAAAACTCGAAGCCGCTAATAGCATTTACCTGACAAAATTTAGCTAAACTAAAATTAAGGCAACTACTACCAACTATTAAATGACCCTCATCCGTAAAATCGATATTGCTAAAATTTTGACCAAGCTTTATGGTGACGCCCTCTATACCTCCGTCTCGTATGATAATATTGGAGCCAGCACCAAAGGTAGTTATGGGTAATTTTTGTTTATTCTGCACTAAGAAGCTTGCTAAATCTTCTCTATCTACAGGCTTAAAAAATATTTCAGCATTACCACCTACTTTAAACCATGTTAAATGTTTTAAGTTATAGTCTTTCCTATACTCACCTTTTACTATAGGAAGATTCATGACAAATTACCAAATTTTTGTGGTAATTCATTAGCGAAGTTTGAAATATTTCCTGCTCCCATCATAATAATCATATCACCAGGGGCTGCCTTATTCATTATAACTTCTACAGTGTCATCTAATTTTGCTAAGAAATTTGCTTGATTATGATATTTGAGCTTAGTAATGTTATCAATTAAACTTTGCCCACTAATACCCTCTATAGGGCTTTCACCTGCCGCATATACATCTGTGATATAAAGTAAATCCGCATCATCAAAGCAACGCATAAAATCATCAAATAAATGCTGCATTCTCGAATATCTATGTGGCTGGAAAATAGCAATAACCTTACCATGCTGTTTGTTTGCTATGTTTTTAGCAGTAGATAATGTTGCCTTAATTTCTTCAGGATGATGAGCATAATCATCAATAACCGAAGCATGATTATATTCAGCTACTTTAGTAAATCTTCTTTTTACTCCTTTAAAGCTATTAAAGCCGTTTTTAATAGCCTTAATACCAAAATCTAACTCCACCCCTACACTGATTGCAGCAAGGCTATTTAAAATATTATGTCTTCCTGGAGTGGGAATAGTAATTTTTTCTATGATTGTCACACCACTTACATTTGGCAAACTAATTTTTACATCAAAGGTAGATGAAGTAATATCCGTACTAATATTAAATGCAGTAATATGAGCATCATCAGAATCAATACCATAAGTGATAACTTTCCGCTCAGTAATATTATTTACTAACTCACGTACTATTTTATGGTCAATACAGCAAACGGCAAAACCATAAAAAGGTAAATTTGTGATAAAACTCCTAAAGGCATTAATTAACGTATCAAAATCTTTGTAGTAATCTAAATGTTCTGGATCAATATTAGTTATTATTGCAATAGTCGACGGAATACTGATAAAAGTTGCATCTGACTCATCTGCTTCAGCAATTAAATAATTACTTGAACCAAGATAGGCATTTGTTGACCTATTATTAATAATGCCACCATTAATGACTGTAGGATGTAAACCAGCTGCCTCAAATAAGCAAGCAACTAAAGAAGTGGTAGTAGTCTTACCATGCGAACCAGATACCGCTACCGAGCATTTTAACCTCATAAGTTCAGCAAGCATTTCTGCACGTCTGATAATTGGGATTTTACGTTCCAAAGCTTCTTTTACTTCGGGATTATTTCGATTAATTGCCGAAGAAACAACAACGTACGAGACGTTTGTAATATTTTGTGGTGTATGACCAATAAATATTTTAATACCATATGCCTCTAAACGTTTGGTATTATAATTTTCTGATAAATCAGAACCTTGCACCTTATAACCAAGATTATGTAATATTTCAGCGATGCCGCTCATTCCAACGCCGCCAATGCCAATAAAATGTATAGTTTCTAAAGTTTGATTAGTTTTTTTTAATTCAAGTAACTGCATTTAAGTTAATTTTTAAAATTGAGTTGTGCATAGATGGTTTTAGGGATTTTGTCAAGTGATATACTTTCTATGTCATTCCCGCGTAGGCGGGAATCCAGCATAAAGCAAGATAAATCGAGCTTTTATTTTTAAAAATTCACTATATTTATTTTTTCTGGATTCCCGCCTACGTGGGAATGACATACGAGAGGGCGTTACCCTACTCCACCCTATCAAATTTTGCTTTGGAGTAGTAATTGCCTTGCAAGCCGCCTACTTTTAGGTCTATTAAAAACTTAGCTATTTCGCCATTTTCGACAAATTCAGCTACTGTTTCAATATTTAAATCTTCTGAGATCTTTATTAGTCTTTCAACAAAATATCTACTTTGTACATCACTTGTAATACTACGGACATATTTGCCATCAATTTTTATAATATCAATAGGCAAGCTTTGGAGTTGTTTAAAAGATGTAAAGCCTGAGCCGAAATCATCTAAAGTAAATTTACAACCAAACTTACGTAACTTATTGATAAATACGTTTATTTTATCATAATTCTCATTAAAAGAAGTCTCGGTAATTTCGATAATTAAACGATCTCGAACATCATAAGTTCTTAATAAATTTTCTGCTACTTCCCATAAAGCTTCATCGGTTGTGCCAATATTTGAAATATTAACAGATAGCATTAAATTAGGGTTGTTTACAAGCTCATGAATACTCATCTCTAAAACAATCTGATCAATTACAAAAATTAATCCTTTATTTTCAGCAATAGGAATTATAGGACCAACGGAAATATAAACACCATTCTCATCTGGTATGCGAAGCAAACATTCATAATAATGTACTTTCAAAGTCTTACGATCAATTATAGGCTGATAGGCAAAACGTATAGTTTTTTTAGCTAAAGCTTGTCTAAGCAAATTGAGCTGTAAATTAAATTTTTTTATATTCTCTAAATCATGGTCATCACGATTATATTCACGATAATAATAATTATTATTTTGTGAAAGTAACATATTTAGTATTTTCTCAATCTCTTCTGCATTAGTACTTACTTTTGGAAACTCAATGCTCGCAATACAACAATTTATATAGATTTCCGGTCGCTCATCATTTATATATAGCTGGGAAGATAAATATAATTTTCTGGCAAAACTTTTAATTAAATCAAAATCGGTAATATCTAGTACAAATAATATAATATCTTTTTTTGTTTTTCTAAACTTTAGAGGAGCATCAAGCTCTTTACTTACATTTTCAATAATTTTTTCTAAATCCCCAATTATGAAATTCTTATTTGGTTCGATGAATACTATTTCATCATAATTCAATAATTTACAGGCAAAACATACTCCTTTCCCTACTTTATCCATTTCAGCTTGTAAAACTTTATATTCTGCGATTAATTCTGACATTGCCATTTTGATAATAAAATTATATATTCTAACAAATACTAAGATATTTTTTCTATAAATAAAATAAAAATATGAGCAGAATAGACAGGATAACTAAAAGCTTAAGTGTCTTAAAACCACATTTTTGTGAAATAATAGACGAAAGTCATAAACATGCTAGTCATTATGACGGAATTCAAAGCCATATTAAAATAAAAATTTCGGCAGAAATTTTACAAGGAAAAAGCCTGGTCGCCAATCATCGTACTATTAATAGCCTACTTGCTGATGAATTTCAAAATGGCTTACATGCTTTATCGATAGAGGTATTATAATTATGAAAACAAATGATATTTTAAAAGTAGCAACAGGTGCTAGCAGCGTCTTCCATAAAGCGATAAATAATATAAAAGATAAAAGCTGTGACGTGATTGAGGATAAAATACTTAAAGGTAATTATGTTACTAGGGAAGAATTTGAAAAATTACAAACCCTAGTAATAAAATTGAAGAAAGAAATAACGGATATGAAAGATAAATAGTGCCTTTCTAGTTATTGGAGTCTGAATTATAAGATAGATATTTTTTAAATATTATTGATTTTGGCTTTTAGTTTTTCAATTTCTTCTTTTGGTAATCCGGTTGATGTAGATATAACTTGTATGTCTACACCTGCAATCAGTAAATTTTTTGCTATTTCTGTGTTTCTTGCAGTTCTACCTTTTTCAAAATGTTCTTCTAAGGTAATTTCTTCAGTTTGCTCAGCAAGTTTAGTTCTAATATATAAATCATAGCCTTCATGAGTCATATTATGCATTTCAATGACATGATAAGCTTCTTTGACTTTATCGCTAGTGATATCTTCCGGTATATCTTTTTCCTCTACTGCACATTTAAATAAATGTAGCCATTCATCTGCAACTGTCACTAATTTTTCCTTAT